>NZ_JBEPKD010000018.1:0-79481 GCF_040544555.1 Halalkalibacter oceani | reverse complement strand
ACAAAGAATCATTACTCAATCGTTAAAAAAGGATGTTGGCAAGTAGCTACATTTTTAACTGCCAAATCATACATTTCCTACTTGCCAAATACACCCTCAGAGAATCAAATCCAGCATTGGCCGTATAATGAGTCATGCCGGCGTCCATCGCCGCTTTGGCGGCTTCACGAATATGTATCGGGGTCGTAACATTCGGCTCCCCTATTTCAAGATGAATCGCGCCCTCTATTTTTGATGCCGCTGTCATAATTTCCCTTACCCCGTGGCGCGGAATGTTCAATCCTACCTGTGATATGTTATGCATCAGTTACCTCCAGAAATTTTCTTTTTAACTAGTATGATTGACCCTTTTTGGGACTGTCAATTAAAACTTTTCAATCCCTATTCTACCTACCTCCTACCCTCGCCACCCTCTCAGTTCGCTCTATGACTCATATTGATCGTTTTAATATTATAATAATTGAGTATTCTTAGTTTGCCTAATCAAAAGAAGTCACTCTTCTAAGGAGAGTGACTCACTTTCAAACCCAACGAATTAAAAATCTTTTCCCAGCCAATTTTTTATTGTTTCATGATATTTTCCCAATCCCATTTTCTGAAATCTTCGATGAAATTTACAATCTCTTTGCATATCAGATCAAACAACTCTTCTCCTCTTTCTTTGGAGGCCATACTTGGCGCCCCAATCGTACCATCATCACTTATCTCTGAAAAATCAAAAGCAGTAAAGACCTTTCCACTGTATGTTAAGTCATTACTAATATATTTAGTCGTAGGTCTCCAGACATCGTCTTTGATATACTCTTTATGAACAAGCTTCTCGGATAAATATAACATCAAGGCTGTTTCCATCTCACAGCCATGATTAACGCCACCCAAATTGGACTTTCTCCAATCATCAATATATTCTCTAACAAAATCCCAGTAAGAAGCTGTCACAGTTCGAATGTTATGAGAAAAAGTCATATTTGCAACCATGCTTTTTAATAGGTTAGCATTACCTCCATGACCATTTAGTAATATTATATTGCGAAAACCATGGTGCCATAAACTTTCACAAATATCTTGAATCAGCATATTAAATGTATCCATTTTTAATGTAATACTTCCCTCAAACCGCATGTGATGAGGGGAAAAACCTGTCCATACAGTGGGAGTGGTAACAACAGGAAAGTCAAAATCTTCACAACGTTTACACACTTCCTCGGCGATAAATGAGACTAACCTCGTATCAGTGTCTAAAGGAAGATGATGACCATGCTGTTCAAACGCTGCAGTAGGAACTATTACAATTGCATTCTTTTCAACTAATTCCTTTGCGTCCTTCCATCTTTTTTCACCTAGTTTAACTGACATTGAAAGCCTCCTAAGAGTGAACTGTAAATATATAATCAAAAATACTACTTAAATTTATAATAGTGACGAGCTTAACAAAGCATTTTTACTTTATTAATTTATCAGCCTGTTAAACTTTCTTTGTAAATATTCTGTAATTCGTCCTGGTTCACCTTTACCGAGAACTGTTTCTTCAATTTTATTTATGGGGACAATATCTATAAAAGTTCCTGTTAAAAAACCTTCGTCCGCCTGTAAAAGTTGTTGTTTATCAAACTTTTCTTCTACTACCTTTATTCCTTCTTCTTTACAAAGGTCAATCACCGTACTCCTTGTAATTCCGTTCAATATAAAATTATCAGCTGGATGAGTGTATACTATCTGATTTTTTATTATAAACACATTTGTTGCCGTACCCTCTGTAACAACATTTTCACGGTGTAGTATTGATTCATAACAGGAATTATCAATTGCTTTTTGTTTTGCCAACACACTTCCTAACAAATTTAATGTTTTCACATCACATCTTAACCAGCGGATATCTTCAGTTAATAGACAATTTACTCCTTTCTCCTGAATCTCTATTGGACGTTCCATTTCTCTTGTATATGCTATCACTACCGGCAAAGCTTCTAGCTGTGAGAATTGGTGAGCACGTGGAGCAACTCCTCGGCTCACTTGAACATAGACGATGCCATCGTTTATTCCATTCAAAGCAATTAATTTTTCTAAGTTTGCTTCCAAACCTTCAAGAATATTTCCTAAAGTTATTCTTAGTTCCTTAGCACTTCTTTCAAGGCGCTTTAAGTGCTCAGCCATTTTAAAAGTTTTTGTATTGTAAACGCCAATAACTTCATATATCCCATCTCCGAATTGATAGCCCCGGTCTTCTAAATCTATCTTTACTTCTTTTCTGGATACAATTTCATTATTAAATAAGACTGTTTGTACCATATATCTCTCCTTTAAAAACCTGACCTGAGTTACTCTCTAATGTTCTATATAGCCGTACCTTTCAAACTACCGAAATCCGAAACCTTAGGACCTGTTTGAAAAGCTCAAGAGATGATTACCAGGATATTTACCTGTTACCTTTCCAGTTTTCACCACTTCTTCACCATTAACATAGACAAATTTAATTCCTTTTGGAAATAAACGTGGTTTTTCAAAGGTGGCTAAGTCTCTAATTTCATTTTGCGTAAAAACAACTAAATCAGAAAAATACCCTTCACGAATGTATCCCCGTTTACTTAAATTAAATCTCTCTGCGGGTAATGAAGTCATTTTTCTAATCCCTTCTTCTAAAGAGAACAATTTTTTCTCTCTGGAATAATGACTAAGCACTCTAGGAAATGTACCATAATGTCGGGGATGAATAATTTTAGAATCCAATGGTAATCCATCTGATCCTATCATGGACCATTTCCATCTCAATGCTTCCTGAACATCCTCTTCGGACATTTGAAAAAGAATAATACTAGCTTTCCCCTCTTCTTCCTCTATAAGTTGAAGCAAGCATTCATCCAATGGATCATTTCTTTCCTCTGCTATTTGACTTAAGCTCATTCCCTCAAATACTAAATTTGAATTACTTTGCAATCCACAGACTCGAATTCGCTCATAACCAATGCCTAGAAGGTTATTCTCCATTTGTCCCCAAGGTTTTTTAAAGTCCATTTTAATTTGTTCTCTAAACTCAACGTCTTGAAGTCTGCAAAGGAATTGTTGAGTCCCACCTTCCAAAGCCCATAATGGAACTAGAGACATGATTGTTGTACTTCCAGCTGGATATGGGTAGACATCACAAGTAATATCTACTCCTGTGGAACGCTTTTTTTCAAGCTTCTCGATGATTGTTGGTATCTTGCCAAAGTTTTTTAAACCTACCGACTTCAAGTGACTAATATGAAGAGAGACTTCCGCTTCCTTTCCAATATCAAAAAACTCATCCATAGATTCATTGAGACTATTCCCTTCACTTCGCAAGTGACAATTGAGAATTCCACCGTATTTCCCGACAACCTTCGCTAATGCCACCAATTCCTCTTTGTCTGCATAGCTTCCTGGCGCATACATAAGTCCCAACGATAATCCAACTGCCCCTGCTTCCATAGCCTGAACGACTAATTGCTCCATTAGACCAATCTCTTCTTTTGTAGCTACTCTTCTGTTAAACCCCATTACTGCAGATCTGACAGCTCCATGTGCAATTTGACAAACTGTGTTAACTGTCTTTGATGCTTTAGTTAAACGCTCAACATACTCCTCAAAACTTTTCCAATCCCAATTGCCACGGAATTTTCCCAACACAGGTTCAGAATAATTTCGTAAAAGTTCCAAGTCTTCACCTACCGGAGCACAGCCGTGTCCACAATTACCTAATACTGTTGTCGTTACCCCTTGGAATAGTTTTGGTAAATGGTCTGAATCCTGTAAAATTGCCAAATCATCGTGTGTGTGCGCGTCTATAAATCCCGGGCTGATACTCGCACCTTCTACATCAATTGTCACCAAACTCTCTTCTTCTATTGAAGGAGAAACTTTTATAATTTTATTATTTTTTATTGCAACCGCTCCACTGTAAGATGGCTTCCCACTCCCGTCAATTATCCTCCCATTTGTCAGCAGTAAATCATGCATACTGGATATCCTCCAAGCAAAAAAGTTGTCATAATACCCCTCAACTCTTTAGTAATATAGTTAATTGTTTAACATCGACTTATAGACAACTACATACCATTCCCAACATTCATACTATAAAGGTCCAAAATTGATTAGACATTTTTTAGTTTTAAGAAGTTCAGAGAAAGGCATTTAAATCACTTATATCATTTATATAGTGTAAACCGTTCTCCATTTCTTGGTATATTTTCATGTCTTTAAATCCATGTCCAGTGATTAAACACGCTACCCGACTAGAAGAATTAATCGCTCCTTTTTCACATAATTTTCTGAACCCGGCCAATGATGCGGCACCCGTAGGCTCTGCAAATATACCCTCGAATTGAGATAAATCTCGCATTGCTTTTTTTATTTCTTCATCTGTAACCGAAACAGCACTGCCTTTACTATCCCTTATTAATTTCAAGGTATATGTTCCATCTTTTTCATATCCGATTAGAGGATCCGAAATACCTGAGGCTATCGTATTGGACTCGCCCCATGCTGTAACAACTTCTTTATTATTTTCAAAGGCAGATACTATAGGGGCGCATCCTTCAGCCTGCACTCCAATAAGTTTTGGCATGGTCGCTCCAATGTTACCCAATGATTGCACTAATTCATTGTAACCTTGGTATACTCCTTTCAATAAAGGACCCGAACCAATAGGAATAAATATATAATCCGGAACTTCCCCTTTCAATTGGTTATTCAATTCAAAAGCCACTGTTTTTAAGGCATCTGTTCCATAAGGATTAAGATACGTGGTACTAACATTGCACAAATTATGCCTTTCTGACAATTCCTTCGCTAATTTGTAAGAGTTACTATAATGTCCTTTAACGAGTAGAACAGTAGCGCCATACGCCAATATTTGTATTACCTTTTCTTTAGGAGTACTTTGAGGGGCTAATATTACTGCATCAATCCCGCTTTTTGCTGCATATGCAGCAGCAGAAGCTCCAGCATTCCCACTTGACGCACAAACTATCTTATTATACCCAAATTCCTTTGCCTTGCTTATGGCTACACTAACCAACCTATCTTTAAAAGAGCCAGTTGGATTAACCGTTTCATCTTTAAAATACAGTTCACCTTTAAAAAAATTTAATTCACTCTTATACCTTTTAGAAAAATGAAGTGGTGTTCCTCCTTCATACAAACTAATAATATTGTCGTCATCCCCAATTGATAACCTATCTGAATATCTCCACATAGTATTTACTTTATTCATCTCAAGATGTTCTTTATTCAAATCATTAAGATCTTTTTTTTCATAGAATACTTCCAATATTCCATCGCATTTATTACATGAATAGATCATTATAGGCGGATAGGTTTCAGCGCAATTTACACACTTCAGCTTCATACTATAGTCTCCTTCTTCACCTCTATTGATTAAATGAGCAGTTACTTATTATTAATGGCATTCAATACTTAAGGACTTTGCCGATCCCTTTACTAACAACTGCTCCATTTTTTACTGTTAATTGTCCATTAACGATTACGTAATTTATTCCAATCGGTTCCTGAAGAGGGTCTTCGAATGTAGCCTTATCTTCTATCTTCTCTGGATCAAATATAACAATGTCGGCATAGTATCCCTTGTGAAGAAGCCCTCTATCTTTTAACCTTAGTAATTGTGCAGCTTTTCCTGTCATACTATGAATAGCTTCGGATAAAGATATTATTTCTAGTTCTCTTACATATCGTCGCAAAACTCGGGGGAAAGAACCGTATAATCTAGGATGTGGTTTCCCGCCAAATATTCCGTCGGAACCTACGATATACCACGGACTTTTCATTGCCTTTACAATATCAAGCTCTCTCCCCCAATGAAGTACCATTGTCGCATTTCCTTCTTCTTCTAGTAATAAATCCATAGCGGTATCTGCTGGATCCTTATTTAGGATATTTGATATTTCTACAATAGTTTTTCCTTCATAAGATTTATTTTTCTCAGTTCCAGTTGCTGAAATAATTATATTTTCCCACCCACAACTGTATATTGGATTTTCATAGTCGGTTTTATTTAAGAAATCAGATTTAATTTTTTCTCGTGACTCTGGGTCTTTAAGTCTAGTAAGCATTTCTTCAGTTCCTCCTGCATGAACCCAAGGAGGAAGAATAGAATGGAAGACCGTCGATGCAGCTGTGTAAGGATATTGATCAAAAGTTACTTCGATTCCTTCAGAACGAGCTAAATCCATCTTTTGTAAAGCTATTTCATACTTGTAACTATTTTTTAAACCTACACTTTTAAAATGTGAAATATGCAGTCTAACCCCAGTCTGCCTTGCTACATCAATGACTTCCTCGAGAGAGTCGAGCAGAGTGGTACTTTCATTTCGAATATGCACAACAAAACACCCATCGTATTTTGCTGCCCCTTTGCAAATTTCTATAAGTTCTTCCTTATTTGAATATGAATTCGGTGGATAAATCAAACCCGTAGAAACACCGTATGCTCCTTGTCGCATGCCTTCTTCAACAAGTTCTCGCATTCTAATCATTTCATCTTTAGTACTCTCTCGACCCTCAAAGCCCATCGTAAGAGTTCTCACAGCCCCATGTGGTACTAAATAAGCAACGTTTCCTAAAAGTTGGCTATTTTCTAAAAATGTTAAGTACTCTTCAATAGTATTCCATTCCCAATCGCCTATTGTACCGTTTAACCCCTCTAATTGTTTTTGCCACAAGGGCTTTGTTTTCTCTGATACAGGTGCAACTGAAATCCCATCTTGTCCTAAAAGCTCAGTAGTAACCCCCTGTAAAACTTTTATCTTATGCACATCAGGCTTTGTACATAATAAATCAGAGTGTACATGAGTATCGATGAATCCAGGCGAAACCGCTAAACCTTCTGCTTCAATTTCTGTAGTAGCAGATTCGTTTTCAAATTTCCCCATATTTACTATCCTTCCATCCTTAATAGCGATGTCCAATTTGGTCCAAGGATTTCCAGTTCCATCAAATATTTTTCCATTTCGTATAATAATATCGTACATAACTAACACTCCTTTTTTAATCGATAGATAGCAGCTTTCAATTCAAACCCCTTCATTCAACCTACCTAGTTAACCTAAAAACCTTACGAGTCCTGTAGATAGAAGTGGCAGGAAAATAATTACCAGATATACTATAACCATTGTTAACAAAAACGGTAACATCGACTTTGTTAAGCTTTCAATTGAAATACCCGAAATGCCCGAAGCAACAAATAAATTAACTCCAACAGGTGGCGTCATCATTCCAAATACTGCTCCGATAATCAAAATGATTCCAAAATGAATCGGATCAACACCTAAAGGAGTGACTACAGGTATTAAAATTGGAGTCAAAATTATCACGAGAGAAAGTGCTTCCATAAATGTCCCTAAAACTATCATTATCCCTGCAATCAAAATTAATATAATATAAGGTGATTCTGATATACTTAAAAGTGCTTCGCTTAATACTTGAGGAACTTGTTGAAGGGTAAATACACGTCCAAGTGTAGTTGCGGTACTTAAAATAATTAACACTGACCCTGTAATAACTCCTGAGTCAATTAAAACTTTTGGTATGTCTCTCCATTTCAACTCTTTATAAACAAATAGACCAATAATTAGACCATAGACTACAGCAATAACACCCGATTCAGTTGGTGTAAATATACCACTATATATTCCACCTAAAATAATTACGGGAGCCAATAAAGCCCACTTCGCTTCCCAAAATGTTCTTAAAATTTCAGTAAATGATATTGGTGTTCCATCTCCAGATATTCCTGATTTTTTTGCAATCATAAATACAGCTAAGCATATAAAAATAATGACGACTATCCCAGGAGCAATTCCAGCTATAAACATATCCGAGACTGATACATCTGCTATAACGGCATATACAATCATAGTTATAGATGGAGGAATTATTACTCCCAACCCTCCTGCAGTAGCAGTTATCGAAGAAGCAAACCCCTTGGAATATCCATGTTTTATCATCATTGGTATCATGATCGTACCTATCGCTGCGACCGTAGCAGGACTGGATCCACTAATTGCTGCGAAGAAACCACAAGCTATTACCGTCACCATACCAAATCCACCTGTTACATTTCCGACAATACTTTTTGCAAAGTCAATCAACCTTCTTGATAAACCACCAGATTCCATTAGAACACCTGTTAAAATGAAAAACGGGACTGCCATAATGGCATAATTATTCAAAGCAGTAAATGCTCCTTGGCCTAACAATTCAGTTGGTATCCCACCAATTAACAGTCCAATAAACGTACTAATACCAATAGAGAATGCAATTGGTACTCCTAGGATAAGAGAAACCGCTAAAGCAATAAGAATGATCCAAACAATCTCCATCAATCCACCTCCTAAGTCGTTGTTTCTACTGAAGAAGCACTATCGTCATGTTCTTTATGTTTAATCTTTCTAATAATTTGCTGTAAAATCCGAAAAGACATCAATGTAAAACAAATCGGCACTACAGCGTATATATAACCCATCACAATTTTTAATACAGGTGATTGTTGTCCTGAGGCAAGAACAGTCATTGTTGCAAGGTAGCTTAACCTAATCATTAAGATAGTAAAAGCAAGCCAAATTATATCGGCAAGAATATTGATTGTTTTTTTTGCTTTTGCAGGTAGAATTTGGACTAATCCTTCAGTTCGAAGATGTTTATTTCTTTTCACTGCAACAATTGCAGAAAAATAGACAAAGGTAATAAATGTATACCTGGCTGTTTCTTCACTCCAGTGTAGAGACACTTGTAATATATATCGAAAGATAACTTGCAGAAGGACCACAACAACTAATAATGCAAATAAAATAAACGTAATCCATTCTTCAAAGTTCTCGTCTAACTTCCTCATCCATTTCAATTTTTTTCCTCCTTTTTAATACGAATGGGGAAAGATGAGTGCAAAACACTCACCTTCCTGAGCCTAATTTTGAGCATCTTCAACTGCTTGATAAAATCTATCTACAAATTCTTTGCCAATTGCTTCAGAAAATTTCTCAACAACTGGTTGAGTTAGCTCTCGCATTCTATCAAATTCCGAATCATCTAGCTCAGTAATTACCACACCGGACTCCTCGACCTCTTGTAACTGCGCCGCATTTTGTTCCCTCATAACTCTTTTCGCTTCTTCATTACCGCTTTTGATTGCTTTATCTACTAATTGCTGTTCCTCTTCTGAAAGCTTACCCCAAAATATTTCACTGACTAAGAAAATAGACGGTCCATAATGATGGTTGGTGATCGTTAGATAATCTTGCACCTCATAAAATTTCGCTGAATGAATATTGGCAATTGGATTTTGTTGTCCATCTACCACCCCTTGCTGCATCGCTGTAAATAATTCAGACCAAGGCATTGGTGTTGGGTTTGCTCCTAATGCTCTCAATGTATCCACTTGAATTTCATTTTCAATTGTACGAATTGTCAAACCTTCCAAATCTTCAAGGGTTTTTACCTCATGTGAACTATTGGTTAGCAGGAAAAAACCTTGCTCCCAATAGTCCATACCCATAACCCCCTGCCCTTGTTCTTGTAACTGATCTAGAATCTCACGCCCCGCTGGGCCCGCTAGTACTTCATCAGCGACCTCCTCATTTGGAAATAAAAATGGGAAATTAAATATTTCAAATTCAGGGACAAAATTCGAAACAACGCCTGCAGCAGGAATTGTCGCGTCTAGAGTTCCCATTTGAAGCCCCTCAATCATTTCTCTGTCATCCCCAACAGTTGCATTAAGGAAGAATTGAACATCGAACCTATCTCCGCCCTCTTCTTCAAGTACTTCTTTCAATTTAACTAATCCTTGATAATGTGGATGCGATTCATTATTCCCCGTTCCGATACGAAACTCTATCTTTTCCGTTGCATCCGCATCTTGACTACCGTTTGATGAATCTGTATTTTCACTTGAACAACCAACTATTAATAAAACAATAAGTAAACTTGTTAATAACCCTAGGAACTTGTTCATGTCATTACCCCCAATTAGTTTATTTAAAGGTCCTTACTGTAATAGATCCCAAAACGCATATTATCAAATATCATTTAACTACCTATTCTTTCCGCGTCCTTCAATCGAAATTGTTCGTTCAAGATTTCCATTTCTAAAACCATAAATTTCGTCTGTTAAATTAATAACGGGACAAATATGATTTGGAATGATTTCGACTAGATCTCCAACTCGTAAGCTTGTTTTTCCTCCCTGTACTTTGATAATTCCATGTTCTTCTGATAAACGGTCAATTACGAGATTTTCATGTCCCTTTATTAAGCCATGACCACCTCCTTTGTATAAGTCAGAAGATAATGTTTTACTACCAGCATCAATAAGTAAACGATCATCACTTGGATGAGAAACTACAGTTGCTATAACAGAAACTGCACAATCATTTTCCTTTGCTCCTCCTGCTCCCATCACATAGCGGTCATTAAACACATACATCCCAGGTCGAGCCTCTGTAATAAAAGGAATCTCTTTTAGCATTCTAGCTGTTGCACTTGCCCCAATACTTAGTTCATCGATATAAATTCCTTTTTGCTCTAAATCCATCTTAGTTTCATAGAGTATTGTCGCATCTTCAATCGCGACTCTTTTTACTCCTTCGTCGTTATTTTCCGCATAAGCATGTCCACTGTGACTCATCAGCCCTTTTATACTAATAAAAGGTAATTTTGCAATTTCTAATATAGATGCCACGCTTTCTTTAGCTGAACGCCCCATTCTTCCTAAACCAGTATCAACATCAATATAAACAGGTATCTTCTTCTTAATGTTTTCTCCTACTGCATTTATTCCTTTTGCAACTGTCCAATCATCCAAAGCAACAGTTAAATTTGCCTTTTGCAAAAGATCATTGAATCTTTTCAGTTTATTTTTTCCAATAATAGGAAAGGCAATTAAAATATCATCAATTCCAGCATTAGCCATCACCTCAGCCTCACCAAGCTTTGCAGTTGTAATACCACTGGCCCCAGCCTCAATCTGCAATTTGGCGATAAATGGGCTTTTATGAGTTTTAGTGTGCGGACGTAACTTTACACCCGCTTCTTTGGATAAATTCGCTAACCATTGAATATTTCTTTCCATTATCTCCATGTCTAAAGCTATCAAAGGAGTATCAGTCAATAAATCCTGATTTTTTATATCCATCTTTCAACCTCATTTTTTAGTTTCAAGATTCAAAACTTGTTTATTCATCATCAACTTGCACAATCATCTCAATTTCAATAGGAGTATTAAACGGGAGTTCATTGCTTCCAATAGCGGAGCGAGCATGTTTTCCTTTTTCACCAAATACTTGTTCCAACAAATCCGATGCGCCGTTCATTACATAAGGCTGCTCTACAAATCCATCTGAACTGTTAACAAAGCCAAGTAACTTAACAACCTTATTTACTCTTTCCAGGTCCCCTAAATAATTATTAAGAACAGATAAAGCGTTGATAATAACTTGTCGAGCTGCCTCTTGTCCTTGTTCAATTGTTAATTCCTCTCCAAGCTTACCTTCCATAATCAGCTCTCCGTTTTTTCTACAATCTAACCCCGATAAGTAAAGTAAGTTACCTATTTGATTTACAGATACATAACTGAACTTTGGACTTGATGGATTTGATAACTCGATTCCTAATTCTTTTAATCGTTTTTGAATCGTTGACATAAAATCACCTCAATGACTTCGTTTAAATATCTTTGTTCATTCTGACAGTTGGATATTTTTATTAAAAATTTAAAATCATCAGAATGTTATATTCTGTACTTTACTTTTTCAATTCGACAATTAACTCTATTTCAACTGGTGTTCCCATTGGTAACGATGCTACGCCAACAGCTGCTCTAGCGTGTCGATTCTCTTCTCCGAATATTTCATTAAGTAAATTTGTAGCTGCATTAATAACCTGCGGTTGATCAGTAAATGTCTTTTCCGATGCTACGTAACCATTTACTTTAATAACTTTGTTAACTCTATTCAGATCTCCTATCATACCTTTTAAAGCTCCAAGTAAGTTTAGAATACATATTTCTGCCGCTTCTTCGGCTTCTTGCAAGGTAACTGAGGAACCAACCACCCCGGTATATTTCATTTCACCTCCTATTAAGCATGTTTGTCCTGATAAAAAAACTAGGTTATCTACCTTTACCCCTGAAGCAAATGGAAGGTGGTCATCTGAAATTTCAGGTAATTCAATCTTTAAATCTACTAATCTCTTTTCAAAGTCCATTTCTGTTCTCTCCTTGTTTACTTAATTTCTGAAACCATCATAAAAATTAAATGAGTCTCCAGCAATACATTTGTCAGATTTCCTGCCCGAGAAAATAAATAATTTTTATACAAACTAAAAATTATTTATTTTTATTATAAGTTGTTATTTTGAATTGTCAAACATTTTTTTAAAGCGCTTTCAATTTTATTCTTTAAATGCTGAAAAGAGGGTTCCCGAAAGAAACCCTCTTTTGAATAATTAAATTCACGAGCGTATATCATCCAAATAATTATACAAAGTGAATTTTGAAATATCAAAAAATTTACAGACCTTATCGCCTGCTTTTTTGACTAAAAATGCACCTCTCTTATCTAAAAACTCTATTGCCTGCATTTTCTCTTCTTTAGACATATGGGATACCGGCTTGCCGATTTCATTTTGACATTCCTGCAATAAAAAATCGAGCAATTCATTCACATCGTTGACAAACACCTCTTTCACTTCCTGATCTGTATCACGTAACGTCAGTGACTTAATTGCATTTTCCGCCATCATAAAATCGGAAATATCAAAATTTATGCAAATAGAACCAATCGTCTCCTGTTTATTGTTACGCAAATAAATCGTAGTTGATCTTAATAATTTCCCATCCTTTGTCTGCGTCAGATAATTATAGCGATCTCCTTCTTTCACTGTGCCTCTTAACACTTCCAAGCCTAAATTGCTTCCCGGATCCCCAACCTTTCTTCCTGTGACATGACCATTTTCAATCGCCACAATTGTACTGTCGTAATCTCCTGTTAAATCATGCAAAACCACTTCACAACGATTACCGAACTGCGCTGCAATTCCACGAATTAGCGATGTCAAAAATTCAAAATCATCTCTAACATTTTCCAATTTACAACCACGTCACTCTCTATTAATAGATTATAATTTTTTTTATTTATTTATTATAAAATTTATTTAGGTTTATTTCAATATCAATGTCAAAAAGGGATATGCCTGAAAGGTGAATTCTCCTTTTTAGCATATCCCTAATACAGCGAAAGTGAGCAAAACAAGCAGCTGTCTCATTTAAAACATTTTATTAAAGCTACCCCTTTCGAATAACCCCTTCCTCCGACCGATCAGTAGCCGGAGCCGGTGCGGGAGACAATTGCGAAATTTCATTGCGTTGCTCTTCCGTCAATTGAATGGTTAAGGCATCGAGAGAAGGTTCGAGCTGTTCGAGATTACGCGCACCGATAATCGGCGCGGTCACTGCCGGGTGGGACATGACCCAGGCTACGGCGAGAGAGGCGGGGGCGACGCCGTGATCGTTTGCATACTCATCGAAGCGGTTGGCGATGTCGAAATAGCTCTTTTCCCCGTAACGGATTCGGTAATTATCCTGCTCGACGAGGCGTCCGCTTCCACTTTGATTGCGGTATTTTCCGGTTAAAAGGCCGCCCCCCAACGGACTGTAGGTGATAACACCCATTTGCTCAGATTGGGCCAACGGTAAAATTTCAACCTCGGCCTGTCGTTTTACAAGATTATACATCGGTTGAATACATTCAAAGCGGGCCAAATGCTCTTTGGCCGACACCCCTAACGCTTTTGCAATCTGCCAGGCCGCCCAGTTGCTGACGGCAGGGTATAGGATTTTCCCTTGACGTTGCAGGTCATCCATCGCTGACAGCGTTTCTTCAATTGGCGTATCGGGATCAAAGGCATGAACAAAATAAAATTCAATCCGGTCCGTTTTTAAACGTCGCAAACTGTCTTCGATCGCCATCGTAATATGGCGGCGCGACAAGCCTCTGTTGTTTACCCCTTTTTTTACAGCACCGTTCACCTTCGTTGTTAAAATCAGCTCGTCGCGGCTGCCTTCTATACAACGTCCAAGAATCTCCTCCGCCGCGCCACCATTATAGACATTGGCGCAATCAAAAAAATTA
This sequence comes from Halalkalibacter oceani, assembly GCF_040544555.1. Lineage (NCBI taxonomy): Bacteria > Bacillati > Bacillota > Bacilli > Caryophanales > Bacillaceae > Halalkalibacter > Halalkalibacter oceani. Next base: position 65,322 of record NZ_JBEPKD010000018.1, on the reverse strand, counting down.
ATTCCTGCTTCACGACAGCGGTTAAACATTGCCTTCGACGTTTCTTCATCGGCAACACCGCCAAATGACATCGTGCCAAAACATAAGCTTGAGACTTTAATCCCCGTTCTGCCAATTGTTTGATATTCCATCAGCTTCACCTCTCCTTATTTACAGCACTTTATGCAATTTCATTATACCTTAAATGTAAAGGGTTACAAGCAATTACTTGCAGCTTTCTCGCGTTTTAGGATTAAGAAAATGATAAATCGGTTATATCTACTTCAAGAAACGAAAAAGAAAGAATCGCAGTGAAGGAGGCAGGAAGATGAAACTTGTAGCCGTAAATGAATATACCGTCCATAGACAGCATGAGACAACCGGGCACCCACGACAAGTCAGCATTCGATCGATGAAGCCGAAAAAGGAATTTGAAGAAGAATATTTCGCCAATATTCCACCCGAGGAGCGAGAGGCATTCCACATTACGAAATCCCAGATGAATCTCTTTTGTGTCTACACCGTCATCTGTACCGAAACGGCGGAAAACAAACGGGAGTCATTCCGGCAACGAGCCATCCGTGACCAGTTTTCCAAACGGGAAGCGTCTTTTTATACGGTCGAAGAGGTGATCAATCATCAACTTTCCACTTCCGACCTTATTTATGTATTCGGTTTCGGGTTGCTGACTGAACAAAATCTTGACGCCTTCAAAATGAAATACAATCGAATTCGCGCCAACTTTTTGAACCCGCATTCTGAGCTTGTTTAGCACTTACCCGAATGAGGCGGCGAAGTTTAACGTATTTTGAAATCCGGGTATAGGAATAAAAAGGAGGTGATTGGTTATGAGACAACCGAATAAGCACCTGTTCTACAGCCTTGTTTATTTCATCGCCGCCCTCGCCTGCGGGATCAGCTCGTATTTAAATGAAAATGTCTTCCGCATTTTCTTCACTGTGCTTTGCGGGGTTCTCCTTATCCTTTCTATCCTCTCCTTAATCAAATACCGCATGAACCGTCCGCGCCAAATATAACAAGCCACATTAAGCGGGCAGAAAGCGGCTTCCGTCCTGCTCGCTCTATTTTGAACTGGGCGTGCGGCACGCTGTTTAAGAGGCCTTGTCCGCTGCTTCTCTTTTTCCACCCTGCTCAATTTGCCCGACATCATCTCGAAGCTGTTCAAATAGCGCGCGGACACCGCGCCACCAATTTTCATCCTCTGCGTATTTTCGATTAATCCACTGAATCGGATCAAACCCGGCCGGTCTATTTTCACTCAAATTAACGACAGTTCTTGCCGCTATTTCGCTTGATTCTTTCACGTCTGTATTAAAATCCTCCCAGCTATGAAACACATTAAACGGATTATTGGCGATTGTCTCCGCTCGTTCATGAGTTCGCGGGACAAACCCCTGCTCCTGACCAGTGATCGCAAACAAAAGCAGCGGATGGACATTAAACTCTTGCGCCGTTTGCAAAATCGCCGAGAAATAAGGTTCATCCGCCAGCAGCGAGTCACGCCCCGTAAGCCATTCATGCAACATTTTTTCGTCGATCAGCTGAAATTGCAGAGTCGCCGGCAAAGCATTAGGTGGACCTATCGCTGCCGCTTCCCCTAAAGGCTGCTCCGCGGCGAGCTCCTCCCGTTTAAGCTGGTGAGAAACGTCCGCTGCTTCCTCCTTCAAAAATGGTGATGAAAAAAGATAGAAAGCGAGCAATAGCCCTGCTATCACGGAACAAATGGAAGCCAGCATCTTCGGATGAAGCTTCTTTGGCCTTTTCTTTTCACTGAAAGGCAGAGCTGGCAACTCCTCACTGGCTGCTGCAGCCTCTTCAGTAAAAGGTTCACCTAACAGTTCTTTTACAAAGCTCTCCAGATGTTCGTCCTGGATATCTGTTTTTTCTTTTAACCATTGGAGAAGCACAAGTTTGGAGTCAGTGAGCGGAACGACTTCAAGACTCGCTTCAAAAATATGTAACGCATTAAGCTGAAAGGATGTAGCTGACATGTGGCGTTGCAGCAAGCGCGATCGAATAAGCATTTTAGCTTCTTCATCATAATCTGGAAGGGATTGCTCTATCATTTGCTGGAGAGCTTTTGCAAAAACCCGTGCCCTCTGCTGAGAAGAGTATTGAGGATACTTCTTGTGGATGTATTGTTTTACATGTTGAATAATCGCCGCGTTCATAATCTCTTTTTTTTCCAATGCTTCAGAAATTCGCTTCATCTATCTCAACCATTTCTTTGCCTTTTAATCGGACAACCGCAATAGAACATATACTACTGTCTAGTATAATCGATCACCGGCAAATCGACTACTATTCTATCCAAAACATTTTCCCCTTCTCTCCCCTTGCGCCGCATTGGAATCCTGCTATATTATCAGTAGGAAAGGAGTTATCGCTCATGAAAAACATTCCCCCATTAAGCATCGGCTTGTTTCTCGCAGCCGTGCTTTGGATCAGCGGCGGTTTTGTCGCCGGGTCCTCTTCCTGGCTGTTTATCATCGTCGGGATTATCAACCTTGGCATAGCTGCCTGGATTTATCTGCGCAGCCGCCCGGTTGAATAAAATTAGTGTTGGCTTCAATCATCATTACACAAAAAAGCAAAACCTGCTTTCATACTCATCCACATTTCGTACTATTCTTTGCGTTTCACACATAAATTGATAGAGCCAGTCCAAAAAACGTAAAGGATGTTTTGTTATGGAACGACTTCGCTCTATCTCGATTGATCAGTTTTGTAGGAAGAATGATCGTACGGATGAGTAACGTGAAAATATATAGCCTCGTGGCATGTGGAGGGATGCTGCAAGGTGTGGCGATGAGTATCTTTTTGTTTCCTCATGCGGTTCCCTCCGGCGGTGCGGGTGGCCTGGCGGTTTTATTGCATTATTGGTTTCATTTTCCTTTAAGCTTTGCCCTTTGGTTTGTTAATTTTTCGATGCTTGTCGTCGCGATTAAGTGGCTCGGCAATGCCAGTACAATCGGAACGATGTTTAGTATCTCCATCACCTCCTTGACGATGTACATTCTAGAAAATACGATGACATGGCAATCTCCGACAGGCAACGTCTGGCTTGATCTGTTCTTCGGTTCCTTGCTGCTTGGCTGCGGGGTCGGGCTTTTGCTGCGGCAAAATGTATCCAACGGTGGGATGGGAGTTCTCGCGCTCATTATTGCTAATCATCGCAATATTCCTCCGGGCAAACCACTGCTTTTGCTGAACGGTTCGATCTTTATTCTGACTGCTTCGATCATCGATTGGCTGATTATCATTCAGGCGATCGTATCTCAAGGATTATCGACAAGAGTCGTTGATCTTATTTATAATATCCGGCTGCCGGCTACAACTAAGCCGCTTTCACCGGCCCTGCGGAAAAAAAGATAAAACCATCAGGGAAATATAAGGAAAGACAACTTGTAAAACGGAGCGACGACGCATACTTATCAATGATGAAATCATCGATAAAGGATGTGTAGTGATGACGTGGAACAAGCTACTCCTGTCTCTTTTTTTCTGCGCCGGGCTTCTTTTCGCAGCCGGCTGTTCAGAAGAATCGACTTCTGATTTTCCAAATAAGAGCATCCAGCTTGTTGTTTCCTTTTCACCCGGGGCAGCGACTGATACTCAGGCTCGATTAATTGCTAAATATGCAAACGACTATGTAGGACAAGAGCTCGTCATCGTCAATAAACCGGGCGGCGGCGGGCAGGTTGGCTGGAATTATTTCTCTACCGTCGAACCGGATGGCTACACGTTAGCGGTCTATAATCTCCCCCACATTATCACCCAGCCGCTCGTTGGCCAGACTTCCTTTGATGCCGGCACGTTTGAACCGCTTGTGAATTGGGGTGGCGATCCAACCGTTTTTGCGGTGAGAAACGACGGCTCTTTTTCCAGCCTCGACGATTTGATCAATAAGGCAGAAGCCGCTCCCGGACAAATTACGGTCGGCAATGCCGGGAAGTTCGTTGGTCAGCATTTAGCTATTTTGCTGTTGGAACAGGCTGCGGGCATTGACGTGGAAGATGTGCCATTCCAGGGAGCCGCTGATGCAATTGCGTCGTTATTAGGTGAGCATACCGATGTGGTCGCCGGGAATTTATCCGATATTTACCGCCTCGGTGATGACGTCTTGCCACTGGCGATCGCCACAGAAGAACGCCATCCATTCGCACCCGATATTCCGACCTTTAAAGAGTTGGGCTTCCCTGACGTCATCATGAGCACAGATCGTGGCATCGCCGCCAGGGCAGGCACACCGCCTGAGATTATCGCGGCGCTTGAGGAAGCTTTTTTGCAGCTCTTACAGGATGAACAATTCTTGAAGGAAATGGAAACAGCCGGAGCTGACATTCTGATTATGGATCGCAACGAGGTTCTTGCGGATATGGAGAAAAGAACAGGTGAGTACACTGAGCTGCTTGAGCGGATTACTATCGAGTAACAATCACGTAACTCAATAATGGCTCCGGCGTTGCTTCGAGACACCCACTCGCAGCTAGGCTTTCAAGCTCATTACGAAAAAGCCGCTGAAAAAGTGAAAATCGTACTTTTTCAGCGGCTTCCTCACCACAGGGTTGTGTCATTGACTCCGATCCCCTGCCCATTTACAGTTGAGGCATGATAGGCACAGGCACTTTAAGCAAAAGGGTAAAAACAGCATAAAGCGCCAGTGTGAAAAGGCATGAGACGAACAGGATGTGTAGCGGCCGCAGTTTTCTCCATTTTTGCAGATGAACGAAAATCGGCACGAGCAGCATTAATAAAAAGGTTTGGCTATAGAAGCCGAGTAAATTCGTCAAAAAACTAAGAGTAGCAACGAGAACGAGGCACATTACAATGGAGTAATCGAACGTGAAAGACACTCTCTCCTTTGGACGCTTCACTGCCTGAGCCGCTTTGTACAAAAGAAATCCGAGCATCGCACTAAATGCCAGTTGAGGAAAAATCCGCAGCTCAAACGGCATGCTGTTAAGCAGCACGAGACAGACGATTACCAGAGCACCCGCTATAAACCAGCCGCTGACTGCCCAATAATCAGGGGCCCTCTTTCCCTCCAATGTGGGCTGCTGATTTGCTCTGTTTTTCAGTCCGCGGTAGACAGCGATTCCCACCGTTATCAAAATAAAACTGCAAAGCAGTAGATTCCACGTTCCGCTAAAGAAATAGAGCCAAGGAGAGCCTTGAGCCGTGCCGATTTGAATCCCTTGAAGCAGCCCTTCTTCAGCAATTTTGCCAAGGATAAACCCTAAGGCGATCGGTGCGGGTGAAAACTGGAATTTTTGCAGTACGAACATCAAAAGCCCGAGGATGAGTGCGGTATAAACATCGAACAAGCTATTTTGCGTTGTGAAGGCTCCGATAATTGACAGGGACAAAATAGCCGGAGCAAGATAATAAGTCGGAATACTCGTCAGCCTGGCGATATGAGTCACTAGCAGCAAGCCGAGAACGAGCAAAAAAAACTGGGCGAGAATCATGCTGTAAATAAACGTATAAGCCACATCAGCATGCTCTACAAACAAATTTCTTCCCGGCCAAATACCGTGAATTAATAAGCCGCCGAGGAAGATCGCAGCAGTTGGCGAGCCCGGAATCCCCAATGTCAGCAATGGAATTAATGAACCGCCGACCATTGCATTATTGGCACTCTCCGAAGCGATAATCCCCTGCTTTTCACCCTTCCCAAACGCGTTTTTCTGCTTGGAGAAACGCCGCACTTCATTATAAGCAAGCACGCTCGCTACATTGCCGCCTGCGCCCGGAAGCATTCCGATAAGGGCGCCGACTCCGCTTCCGATTGTCACTGCTTTCGGCCGCTTTAACACATCGCCAAATGACTGACGGATAGACGAAGCGGTTGTCTGTTTATGTCGTTTGATTTTTTGATTACCTTCTGACAGGGTTTCAATCATTCGGAAAGCCTGAGGAATAGCAAATAAGCCGATCAGCACCGCGACAACATGAAACCCGCCAACAAAGCTATCGATTCCAAAGGTAAAGCGGGCCGTTCCGGTCACAGTACTAATTCCGACGAAGGAAAGGACAATGCCCAGGCAACCGCCGAGCATATTCTTCGCCGCTCCCCCCTCTGAAATGACAGCGATGACCGTAATGCCGAACAGGGCGATCCAGAAGCTTTCCGTCGGGCCAAAGGCTAAAGAAAATTCCGTTAAAACAGGGGCAAAAAATACGAGCAGGATCATCCCGATCACACCGCCGGCAAAGGAAGCAATCGTCGCCAGCTCCAACGCTTTTCTCGCCTTGCCCTTTTGCGCCATTGGATAGCCATCAAACGTAGTCGCCACCGATGCAGGCGCGCCTGGCACGTTAAAAAGAATCGCCGGGATAGAGCCGCCAAACACGCTGCCGCAATAGATCCCACCCAGCAGGATCAGGCCATCTGTTGCGCCGAGTGAAAAGGTAAAAGGGATCGTCAAAGCGACTCCCATTGTCGGTGTCAACCCGGGTAAGGCTCCCACAGCGATTCCGAGACATAAACCGAGTACGAGCATCAAAAGGTGCCGAACTTCAAACAATTGTAATAAAATATCCATACCCTGCCTCCACATCTAAGACTAGAGTATGATATTCACCCAAAAAGCGATGTGTGCTATTCCTCCTTATCGTCCTGCTTTAATTCAACCTGTTTCCCGCCAACCGTCAAGTAAGACAGCACTTCCAGCTCCGGCTTTAATTTGGTCAGCCCTTGAATATAAGGTGTGACCAGGTCTTTAAAATCCTCACTGACTCCTTCTTCAGCCAGCTGCCCGTACACATACATTTTCTTTTTGTCCGGCTCCAGTAAAAACGCCAAATAGCCAACAGGCTTATTTCCATCGGTCACGATATTTAGTACTTGTGCATCCTCTTTCATAAATTCCGGAGAAAAATAAAGCTGCATCTGAGAATCCCCCTTATTCAGTCGTCAATTGAAATTTTTTAAATAACGTTTGAGCCGAGTCATCTGATTCGGTCGGCTTTGTTTTTTTCACATGAATAAATAGTAAACAAAAAATCCCAAGCAGCAATGTCAGCCCTGCCGTCAGCAAAAACATTCCAGTACGAGACCAGTTCATTAACACTTCAAACAGAGGCGGGCCCGCTGCGACCCCTAAAAAACGGACAGAGCCATATAGGGACGTAACAAATCCACGCATTTCCTGTCCAACCGAGCCGGTAATGAGGCTGTTGAGGCATGGAAGGACAAGGCCGGTACCGACGCTGCTGATCACCAAAATTGCAATAAATGGCACAAGCTTGTGGAAAAACACTAAGGCCGAAAACGAGATTGTCATTAGCAGGAAACCAATCATAATGCTCGTTTTCATTCGCTGCAAACGCTTCCCGATTTTGCTCCCAGTGATGAGCGAAGTCGTCATCATAAATAAAAGTGGAATCGCCAGAATGCACCCTTTCAACACGCCATCAATGTTATACGTCGTCTCCAGTACGTCCGATAAATAAAATAAAATTCCAAACAGAGTAAGAAGACAGGTTGCTCCAGCCAAATAAGCGGTAAAAAGCCAGCGGCCTTCATGCTTAAAGACAGAAAAAAGTCCTTTTACATATGTACCAAAAGGCATCGGCTCTTTTTTCTTTTTCTTCTCTTTAATGAAGAATGTCGTTAGCAGCAATGAGATGAGAACAAAAACAGGAAAGCCCCAAAACGGCCCGTACCAGGCAAGCAGAGCCAATAATGACCCGACAATCGGGGAAAGAACTTTTCCAAATCCATTGGACGCCTCGACAAGACCTAATACTTTACTTTGCTGGCCCCCCTTAAACAAATCGCCGGTTAAGGCCATCGCGATTGGCGTGGTGCCCGCCGCACCGATTCCCTGAAGAACGCGACCGGCCATAATCCAAATAAAGGGACTGGCAAACCACGCCGCAGCCGCACCCGCTAACAGCCCGCCAACGCCGTACAAAGTCAAAGCCGGGATAATGATCTTTTTCCTTGTTAAGCGGTCAGACAAATACCCGAAAATCGGGATGAAAATGGCAGCAGCGATGGAGAAAACTGTGATCGTCAAGCTGGCTTGAAACGCTGAAATGTTCAGCTCAGTTTCCATTTTGGGCAAAATAGGAATAAGCATGGAATTACCTAACGTCATAATTAAAGGAATGGAGCCAATCGCCACGACCAGCATCCCGTTATGCTTTTTTTCGACCACCCGTCATCCACGCTCCTTACAGCTCACTTGTTGTTTTCCTTACTACTTTGTCCCTTTTCGCGTAAACGTTACGTCCAAATAATTTCCAGAAGCATGATTGGTAAGGACCTCCAGTGTAAAGAAGCGGATTTCAGACAAACTAGTGAGTAGAGTAGTCTGTTGATTACTTACTTGTAAGAAGGAGCTGATGTCATGATGTTTGAAATGAGAAAAAACCATAAGATGAAGAGCGGTCAAGCTCTTATGTATTCATTAGTCGGAATAGGAATCGGGGTTGGGGCGGCTTACGGAATGATGAAAGGACGCCATAACGGGCAGCATCATTCGACAACATCTGATACGTTGCAGCAAACATTAAATGCCCTTCAGGATTAAGAAAGCTTTTTCCAAAAGTATGTGTTGGAGCTGTTTCAGTCTTGCTTTTAGCTAAGGCATATGACGTGTATGGGGCTGGGTCAAAAGGTCGTTTTTTTTACCTTTTGCCCAGTCTCTACGCATTAAAGCCCATTGCGAGAAAAAACTCACAACGGGCTTGTGGCAAGTCAGTTTTTAATTGGATACAGGAACGGCATTCATATACTCTTCAAGCGTAACGCCGAGATCGGTGATTTCTTTCGCCATTTCAACCCCGACATAGCGCAAATGCCAAGGCTCGTATTTGTAGCCTGTCAAATCCTCTTTCCCTTCCAAATAGCGGATAATAAAGCCATAGTCAGCCGCGTTGTCCTCCAGCCATTTCGCTTCGACTGTATCCGCAAAACAGTCTTCCGCTGCACAGCTTACATCCTCGCCGACGACGTCAATCGCCAGGCCGGTTTGATGTTCGCTTGTTCCGGGCACGGCGCTGTATGTACGCGCGAGCTCCTCCCCATCCTGGGCAACATAATAATCAAACAGGTTTTTTTGCGTCTCATATGAACGGTAGGCCGAAACGCCAAGCAAGTTCATCCCATCTTCTTTTGCCGCGGCGAATAATTGCTCAATCGCTTCAGCTGCTTCCTCCCGCATTAAGCGCTTTTCCACTTTATCTTCAAATATAAATGGGATATCAGGATAAACCAAGTCATCCGGTTCATAGCCTTCCATCAGCTCATATTCCTCATTAACAAGCACCTCAACACTTTGCGGATCCGTCACTACCTCGATTCCCTGCTCCTCGTTCGACTCGGAATCCTGCTCCGCTGAGGCTTCTGCTTCCTTACTTCCCTCTGCTTGCTCAGTATGAGAGGAGAGCATCGAGGAATCTTGATCAGTCGTTGATTGCTGCTGATCGCAGGCTTGTCCGACAACCAAGCTGATAATCCCTATTATTACGATCATTGCCTTTTTCATAAGATCCTCCCTCACAATTTAAACTATATTCTATACTACCTCTTTTTTGCCTGATTTTAAACTCTCTATTCAAAACTCGTCCTAACAACCTAAAAAAAAGGTTATGCCAAAAGGTTTGTTTTCCGTTTGGCATAACCTCGAAACAGACTGCCTGTGCTTTTACCCTTCAGGAATCGGACTTTTCTTCTGACTTCTTTTCACTTGAACCGGTTTCCCCTTCGGCTGTTCTTCATCATGTTTTTTAATGAAAAAGGCAAGGATTAAACCGATTAGCGACAGCACCGTCGCTGCCATAAATGAGACATTAACTCCATGGATCATCGCCATGTCGACATCACCAGTTACTTGCGGATCAAGCGCCGACATCGTCATAATCGTAATCAGAACCGCCGTTCCGATCGACCCTGAAATTTGCCGCATCGTATTATTCATCGCTGTCCCATGCGGAATCAGTCTACGCGGCAAAACATTAATCCCCGCTGTAGTGACCGGCATCATTACCATCGCCAGCCCGATCATTCGCAGCGCATAAATGATCGTGAGGTAGGTAAAGCTTGTCGTCGTTGTTAAGTTTGAAAATAAAGCCGTGGTGACGAAAATGATCGCCAAGCCGCCAATCGACAACGCTCTTGCCCCGATCTTATCAAAAATCCTTCCGGTGATCGGTGACATCAGCCCCATCAAAACCGCACCCGGCAAGATCATCAACCCCGTATCCAATGCAGTGAAATGATGCATGTTTTGCATATAGATCGGCAGAATCGTCGAGCCGCCAATCAATGACATAAACACAACCATGCCGATGACCGTCGTCAAGGTGAAAACACTGTATTTAAATACACGAAACTCTAATATCGGCTGCTCCAGCTTCAGCTGTCTGAAAATAAACCAAACAAGCGAAATCACACCGATGACGGTTGGCAAAACGACGGAGGCACTCGTCCAGCTATGTGCTCCGGCATAACTAAAACCAAACAACAAGCCGCCGAATCCGAATGTTGACAAAATAATCGAAAGCATATCAACTTTCGGGTTGTGGAGCGTTGTTACATTTCTTAAAACGAAATACGCCGCGATCATATCGATCACAATTACCGGTAACACAATCCAGAACAGGATAGACCAGTGATAATGTTCTACGAGCCAGCCTGAAAGCGTCGGTCCTAAGGCTGGCGCAAATGAAATGACGAGACCGACCATTCCCATAGCGGCCCCTCTTTTTTCAACTGGAAAAATGAGCAAAAATACAGTCTGCATCAAAGGCATCATAATACCCGCCCCGGCAGCCTGAAGGACTCTTCCGATCATTAAAAAGGAGAAAGTAGGCGAAAGGGCGCAGACAAGCGTTCCTAACGCAAACAGGAACATCGATGTCATAAATAACTTTCTCGTTGTATACTTTTCAATTAAAAAAGCCGTAATCGGGATCATAATTCCATTTACAAGCATAAAGATTGTTGTCAGCCACTGGCCTGTATTGGCTGTAATCTGCAAGTCATTCATAAAATGAGGCAAGGCCGTTGTCAGCAAGGTCTGATTTAAGATTGCTAGAAACGAACCAACTAATAGGACAATAACTAATGGTTTTCTATTTATATTTTCCACTGATACTTGGGCTGTATCCATTCTTCTACACCTTCTTTAATTAAATCTCCGCTCTTCCACTAGCGCAAGAATCATTGGTATTTCCTGCTTAATCGCTACGCGGCTGTTAATAAACAGACAAAGCGCCTCGATTAAATACGGCTCAGGTTGCTCCACCGTCATTTTCTTTCTCAGCGAATCATACGCCGCTCTAACCTTTTCCATTTCCGTTCGATTCATCTCTGCCTTTGCGATCTTATCCTGCACGCTAATTAGCGCTTCGGCGATTTGCTGATCCGTTGATTTTGACTGCGCGCCGAGATGAATTCCTTCATAATCATACATAAGTTCCTGCGACAACGCCGGCTGCGGCTTTTCTTTATTTCTAATAATCTGATCAAGATTAGACGCGAGCAATGTCGCGACATCTTCTTTGTTAACCGGCTTTTGTTCATCCTCAAGCAAATGGATATACTCGCGAATGGCTCCTTGTAAAAGCATCACAAGGTCCCAAAGATACGGTTCCACCTCTTCCCCATAGGCTTCAAGCAGATATTCCCGGTGAAGATGAAAAAAAGTAGCTTTTGTCCGCTTCATTAAAGCCATGACACGCGGGTTTTGCTGGATCGGCATGACCTTGAAGATCAAATTTAAAAAAGCACGATACTGTTTGTTTTCTTGCAGCTCCACGAGAATTCTCTGTCGCAAACGCTCTTTTTTCGGCAACGAATGATCCAGTTGAATACTTTTAGCTCTTTCCACCATTTGAAGCAAGGTAAATTCAAACACTTGCATTAAAAGGTCTTCTTTCGACTGAAAGTATTTATATAGTGTTGCTTTCGACATCCCGCATTCCTCTGCAATCCGTTGCATTGATGTCGAGAAAAAGCCTTCATTGGAAAAACACTCAATCGCCGTTAAAATGATTTTCTTTTTCATTTTTTTACCTTCCTTGCTGTTGATCCTAAGAAAACCGTGCAACCAACGCTCCTCCTCGAATCCCTTTGAAAAGCAGGGTAACTTTCTCATCTCTCCAGCAAAAAACTGAACGGTTCCCAAAAAACCTTTTGGTTTTAACATGCTGATTATATAGGGAACCTCTCTTCTTGTAAAGCAATTGCATTCAAATTTTTATCGGCGACGACAAGAGAGCGCCGTTTATATACGGCTCTGTTTTCACCAGCTTTTTTCTTCGAGTTATGAAAAAGGAAGTTTTTCAGTGGCCTCCTGTTTTCCGGCCTGCATCAGAGCAAATAAAAGCCAATCCCCATAATGACGTACGCCGCGAGCAAGGTGGCTCCCTCAAACCAGTTCGTCTCCCCATCATTGGATATCACGGTCATTAATAATACAGACGAAGTCATCGCGATCAGCTCAGGCAGCGTGAAAACAAGCGGCATTTTTTCAGGCAAAAACAAAGAAATCAGGACGAGGACCGGTGCAACAAACATCGCGATCTGCAAAGTAGAGCCAATCGCAATCTCAACGGCGATATCCATTTTATTTTTGAAAGCAAAAATAATCGCGGAAGCATGCTCGGCCGCATTCCCGACAATCGCGACAATAATCACACCGATAAACAGCTCCGTCCAGCCGAATGTTTCCGCTACTTCTTCAAACGTATGAACAAGTGCTTCGGAGACATAAGCTACAGCGGCCGTCGCAAAGGCGAGAACAATAATCGCCTTCCATTTTTTCCACTCCGGCTCTTCATGCTCAATATTCCCTGACTCCTTTGGCTGATAAACCCCGCGATGGGTCACTAAGCGAAACATCAGGGCGGCCAAGTATAACATAATTAAAATAATGGAAATTCCGATACTTAAAGACAACGTTTTTGCCGGACTCATCGTCATCGAAAAAACCTCAGGAATGACAAACGCCACAATGACGGCAAACATTAGGAGACCTGAATTATGACGGGCGTCATACACATTGAAGTTCTGACGTTTGAACTTCAATCCGCCGATAAAAAAGGAAAGCCCGGCCACTAACAGAAGATTGCCAAGCACCGATCCGGTTAACGAAGCGAGGACAACACCAATTAAACCGGCCTTCAAGGCAAAGATCGAAATAATCAGTTCAACCGCATTACCAAATGTCGCATTAAGCAGTCCGCCAATTTGCGGACCTGATACAATCGCGAGGCTTTCCGTTGCCCTCCCCATATAACCTGCCAAGGCGACAATTGTAATACAATAGACGACAAACATCAGCACTGTTGGCCAGTGAAGGATATTCCCAATTATCGATAGTGGCAGGCCGACGAGTAGAATCAAGAAAAACACTTTATTAACCAAACCATTCCCTCCCTTTCGTCTCCTCATCTCAATTAGTATATAACCTGTACCCGCTTTTTTATCCGTTCGTGCAAGCTCCTCTCAAGAAATAAAAAAAAGACGCCTCAAAGGTCTGTTCACCTTAGAAGACATCTCCAAATAAAGAGTGTGAAGTCCGCTTTAAACGCAGCAAATTCTCCAGCAGTGTCCGGCTGTCTTGATGGACGGACACAGTGTCTGCTAGAGAGCTTTATCGATATTGGGGGGTGACACATTCAGTCGGTTTTCTTCAGGACTTTTCCGATTCACAACCCATATCCCGGCAAGTACGAGCAAAATTCCAGCTAATGTAACGATGCTTATCTGTTCATCTAAAAATATGGAGCCAGAGATGACGCCAACAATCGGGACGAGCAGTAAAGAAACGGATGCCTTGCTCGCTTCAGTCCGGCTTAATGCATGATTCCACATAACGAATGCAAGCGCCGAGGCCACTACGCCGGAAAACAGAATATACACAACCGGCATGACGCCCCAGTGCGATTCACCTTGCTCAAATAAAAGAGTGTACAGCAGTAATCCGACAGCTCCAATTGTCATTTGCCATGTCGTATATTGAACCGTATCACAATGCTTTAATTTCAATTTGAAAAGTAAGTTAGCGACAGCCCAGGAAATAGCTGAGCTTAACGCCAGCAACATAATCAAAAATGATCCCCCTGCATGAACATTCATTGCAAGAAATAAACCGGCTATCCCGATCATGATGCCAAATGTCTTGGCCGCAGTTAATCGTTCACCGGGAAGCCACTTATGCGCCATGATTGATAAAAAAAGTGGCATGCTGTAGGTCATGACTGACGTCAGGCCGGCACTAATATGGGTAAGCGATATTTGGATCGCAATATTAAAATAAGCAGTCTGAAACAGGCCGCATAAGACGAGCCACTTAACATCCGCTTTCTTCGGCAGCGCTATTTTTTTCAGTAAACAAATGCCGATCAGTACGAGAGAGCCGGTCAAAAATCGCAGCGCGGCAAACTCCCCGGGGGGAAAGGCGCCATTTCCCAACTTCATCACAACAAAATTAAACCCCCATATGAGACATAGCATAACCATCGTGGCATTCATTTGTGTGATCCTCTCCCCTCTCTCAATTTTTTTTGGAATTCCGAAGATGATCCTATCGCAAATTCTCAACTTGGCCGTCTTCCAGCTTTATAAAAAACTTTACATTGAGAACGAACTGGTGTCTAATATATAAAAAATGTGTTTTTAAGACGATAAACGACTTAATAAAAAGGAGGGGAATGGTGTGGAATTGCGTCAGCTTATCTATTTCACAGTTGTCGCCGAGGAGCTGAATTTTGGCCGTGCGGCAATACGCCTGCAGATGACACAGCCACCGCTGAGTCAACAGATTTTACAGCTTGAAAAAGAACTTGGTGTCAAGCTGTTTGAACGATCGAAAAGACATGTAGAGCTGACAAATGCCGGAACCGTGTTCCTGCAGGAAGTGCGTCACGTACTCACCAAATTAGATGAAGCGAAAGCAGCAGCGATTAGAGCCCAAAACGGGATGGCCGGTCGTTTAGTAATTGGGTTTATTGGTTCTGCTACGTTTGATATTTTGCCGACCATTGTTCGCGGTTTTCAGGAACAGTTTCCCGCGATCGACTTAATCCTTCACGAGATGCACACCCCAAGGC
Source organism: Halalkalibacter oceani (assembly GCF_040544555.1). NCBI lineage: Bacteria > Bacillati > Bacillota > Bacilli > Caryophanales > Bacillaceae > Halalkalibacter > Halalkalibacter oceani. The sequence continues at coordinate 50,250 of NZ_JBEPKD010000018.1, read as the reverse complement.
AAATTGAGGCCTTTCATAATAAGGAAATTGACATAGGCTTTGTCAGACCGCCCATTTTCGATCCACTTTTATCCCTTTTGCCCATCTACCAGGAGACCGGAATCGCCGTCGTGCCAAAATCACATCCTTTTGCCCAGCGGGACTCCCTTTCGATGAAAGAGCTGAGTTTGGAGCAATTTATTATGGTAGAGAGAGAGATTTGGCCGAGCTGGTACGATGATATTATCGCAAAATGTCACGCCGCCGGCTTTGAACCGATCACGCGTCAAGTCGTCAAGGAAATCCAAACAGTAATAGGCCTGGTCGCCTCAGGACTAGGAATCAGCATCGTCCCGCGATCCACCTCGAACTTTCACACGCATGATGTCACCTATGTAACGATTGAACAAGAAGCACCACGCGTAGACATGAGCCTGGCATGGCGCACAGATAACAATTCAACGATTGTAAAACAATTTCTCGATACGTCCACAAAGCTGATTAAAGTTAATGAGTTGCAATAAAAAAAGCCCTAATCGGGAAGCTGCTGAAAACGTACGATTTACTCTTTTTCAGCAGCTTTTAGAAAGGACTTTTTCCTGTTAGCTAATTATCCGTCAAAACTCACCAACTGCAGTTCAAGTTACTTTTTCACGCCGAACTGTTCCCAGCTGATTGTAAAAGACGGCATACCAACTGCATATGGAGCAATTTCATATTCGCTGAAATATATTGTCACCCCTTGATCGGATACATAAAACTGTTTTGTATCCGGGTCAATCCCATCAAAATCAAAAACATCATTAAATTCAAGCTGAAAGCCTGCATCCGTCACGCCTGCAGACACGGTTTCGTTAATAATCGCCAAATAGTCTGTACCTTCAGGGAACAGATCCTTTAATGCTACCAATTCTCCGCTTGCAGGAGTAAATGTATAAGCGGTTTGCCAGCTCCCACCATGCGCGCCTCCTGTATAGTGATAGCCCTCAAAGACAATGCTCAAGTAATCGGCATCATTCTGTTCAATCCGGTAGCTCTCACCAAACGCGTAACGCTCAGCGATCATTTGATCTTCTTCGGCTTCCGCACGCGCAAACAGCTCTTCTCTCGCCTCCACTGACCGACCTGCATGCTCGGCGAGCGTCTGATTGACTCGACCTTGACTTTCTTGATCAAGACCGGTCACGCGAGGAAAGTAGACATTTTCAGCGGCCCGCTGTGGAAGAACAGCGACCTCCTCACGAAAGGATTCCTCTTTTGCCCGCGCCAAGAAAACAGCGAATTCAGCCCGGGTCACAGGTTCTCCTGGACGAAAAGTCAAATCGTGATAACCGGTTGTCAGGCGATTTTCCGCGAGCTTGCTGATGCTCTCATACGCCCAATGCCCGGATGCCACATCGCGAAAATCAACAGGCTGGCTGCTCGTTAGCTGCGAAGAACGCGAAAGAATTGTAGCCATCTCAGCCCGCGTTAACGTATCATTCGGGCGAAACTCATTTCCATCAGCAAAAAATCCTGCTCCCACCGCTGCGGCAATGCCGGAATAAGCATAGTTCGTCGTCTCCGCTACATCCGTGAACGAGACAGGCTCCGGCTGTTCCATATCCAGCCCGTGCAGTCGCGCCAGCGTTACCGCGGCCTGCGCTCTTGTCACATCATCGCCAATCCCGAAAGCTCCATCCTGATACCCTAGCATCACGCCCTGCTCAGCCAAAAAGTGAATCTCCTCCACTCCCCAAAACCCATTTGAAACATCCGAAAATGCGACCTCAGCTTGTACGGGGCTGGCCACAACCAATAAAGCTGATATCCCGACCGCTGCCATGATCCTTCTCTTCATTGTAACCCTTCTTTCTTTCTATATTTATTATGTAACGTCCCCACCCAGTATAAAGTAACAAAGCGTCTCCTGAACAGCTTTTTACGAGCAGCTATTTCATGAAAAGAGAATTCCCGGCTAAAGTACCACATCTCGCTTTCAGCTTAGGTTCACGAAACGCTGATAAGGTAAAGTAACATTAATATTCGTATAATAATCAAGGCTTTGTATCCATGTACAGGTATTTGTTTATATTGTCCATAATGGGTAACCCGAATAGATAAAGTAGTCCCTCTAATCCGTCTGTTATCACTAAATTGCTATGAAAAGAAGGGAATCCCGCTGCTGAAATATAATTCCGCTTTCCACGGGAAGCTGGGGTGAGAAAGCAGGGAAAGTGGGAAGAAAAATGACGAAGAAAATGATATAACTAAAGGAAGCAAATTGAATAGAGTAGAGTGGTTGGTTGAGCCTCCGTTAATGGGAGGAGGTGATACTGACATGGTTACTTACAATGCAGCAATATTGACAGTCGGATTTGCAACACTATTGCTAACATTTATCATGGTTGTAATCATGATTGTACAAATAAAAAAGTAACTCACACTCTGCTTTTGGTGGGCTCAGTGTGAGTTACTTTAAACAATACTGCCGACCGCCATCTACGGAAGCAATTTGCTAAAAAGAAAAGTCTCGTGCGACCAACACGGGGCTTTTCTACATTAGTATGCGTACTTTATTTAACTCTTATCAGTATTATAACCAAGGATAATTTTTAAATCAAGCTTCGAAAGTAAACGTGTTAGCTATCATGGAGACGGTTATGCCTGCTCACAATAAATTGGGCAGGAATAAAATCAAGCCAGGGATGCACCACTTGGCCCCCCGCTAACTGGAGCTTCGATATAACGCAGTCCCTTCCTCTTACATCTCTTACTGGCGTCGATCGCTGTTTGAGGGTCTATTGTGCTCAAATCGATGACCAAAGGCTGATGAGCTTGATTAAATGGAACCATTTTTTCTGTCATCTCTTTTACTTGAACGGGTCCCGGTAAGCTCATAATTATCACGTTATGATCAGTAAGAGATTGATTACTATCTTCAATCGCTTCTGCTCCAATATGCTTCGCCCGATTGACTGCTTCATCAGATGGATCACTCACCGATACTTGATAGCCTTTTCTGATCAACGTTTGTATCACACCGAATCCCATTCTACCAGCACCAACAACAAGTACTTTATCTTTCATCACAACCACTCCCTATCATCATTTGATGTAACATTTTTTTCATTTTATTCAAATTAAAGCACTTTCAAAAGAAGTGAGATTTAATGTAAAGGCTGTAACTTACTCAATGCTGGATTTGCTACAGCCTTTACATAGTTAGCGATTCATTCTGAAAAAATTAATCATTGAAATCAATCATAATACTTTTCACTTGGGTGTAGCTGTCGAGCATTCCCTCTAAGGAAAATTCACGCCCGATTCCACTTTGTTTGTAGCCTCCATAGGAAAGGCCAGGCATTTGCGCGCCTCCCCGATTTACTTGAATCCAGCCTGATTCAATTTTGCCTGCTGTTCTTAACGCTTTCTTCGTGTCATTCGTCCAGACAAAAGCAGCTAACCCATATGAACTGTCATTAGCGGCCTTGATGACCTCTTCCTCGTCACTCCAGGACATAATTAAAAGCACCGGGCCAAAAATTTCCTCTTTGGCAAGTCTCGTCTTGTTATTTTGACAAGCAAACAAGGTTGGCTGATGATAATATCCTTCCGCCAACGGTCCTTCCTGAGGAGGGAGACCGCCGATGAGAAGCTCTAAATTGTCATCATTTATTCCTTCCTCTATAAACTTGGTCACTTTATCAAACTGCTTCTTATTTATCAGAGAGCCCATATCTGATTCCTCATCAAGTGGATGACCTACTTTAAGCTCTCCTAAGCGATTGACCAGCTTTTTCACAAATGAATGAAAAATAGATTCGTGTAAAAACAACCGAGTACCCGCGGAGCAGGATTGTCCTTGGCGGGCGAAGCGCATCGCAGAAATAATTCCTTCCACCACTTTGTCGTTATTTGCATCGGGAAAAACAATTTGCGGGCTTTTTCCGCCCAATTCCAAAGAGACTGGCACAATTCGTTCGGCTGCCTTTCGCATAATTGTTTTCCCTACGGCTGTTGATCCGGTAAATGTTAATTTATTGACTAGCGGATGACCCGTTAATGCTTCGCCGCATTCCTGACCAAAGCCTGTAATTACGTTAACGACGCCAGCTGGCAAGTACTCCGCACAAATTTTTGCGAGCTTCAGTACTCCTAATGGGGCATCCTCAGCTGTTTTTAATACGATTGTATTTCCTGCCGCCACCGCGGGCGCAATTTTTAGTGATGAGAGCTGAACCGGCGCATTCCAGGGAACGATCGCCCCGACGACACCATATGGTTCACGCTGCGTGTATGCCATTAAATTGTTGTCAACCGGGCATGTACTGCCCCGGATTTCACTGACAACACCGGCGAAGTAACGAAAAATCTCGATGACACTCTTCACTTCACCTCTCGCTTGCGTACGAATCGCATTTCCCGTTTCAGTCGCGATTGTTCTTGCGATATCCTCTGCCTGCTCTTCAACGGCATCGGCAATTCTCCATAATAGCTTCCCCCTTTCCTTTGCGGGAACCTCTCTCCAGGAGGCAAAGGCTGCATGTGCTGCTTTTACGGCAATATCCACATCTTCAGCCGAAGACCTTGGCACTTCCGCTATGACAGAACCTCTCTCAGCCGGGCTTTCAATTGAAAAAAACTCTGAGCTGACACTGGCTCGCCCTTCCCCATTAATAAGCATGAGTTGTTGTTCAACAGATACTTGTTTCATGCAAACACCTTCCTTTTCTTCATTATCTATAAATTCTTAGCGGGTCCATTGCTAGAAATGAGAAATAAACTCGCTAAGTCATTTACAAAAAGTCCTTCTTATGTGAATTTTGTTATGATGTTGTGGATCTCAATATAGCGCTGCAATGCATCCTCTACATGGGCTGCTGCTTTTTTGCCGGCGCTTTCTTTATCCTTCAGCAGGATATATTTCAGAATATCCCGATGCTCTTCGATCGACCTTTCCATTTGTCCCGGCAATGTCAGTGTTCTCACCCTCGACAAGTATGATTTTTGATTTAATAATTCAATAAATTTTTCTAATTCTTTATTCGTCGAGGCTTTCACGATCGCATGATGAAACTCCTGATCGAGATGGGTGTATTCTTTCACATCTTTTTTATCAATTGCTTTTTGCTGATTGCTGATGATATGTTCCAGCTGTTCACCCACTGTTTTATCAGTCGATTCACAGCATATTTCAACAGCAAGCTTTTCCAGTACCGCTCTAAGCTGTGTAATATCTTTAAAATCTTCAATCGTTAAATCTTTTATAAAAGCTCCTTTATAAGGAATAAATTCCACTAACCCTTCCATCGACAGTTGCTGTAGCACCTGCCTGATTGGCGTGCGGCTAACATTGTATCTTTCAGCAAGCTCCCGTTCAGGTAAACGTTGGCCCGGTTTAAGATCCTGATCGATAATATCCTGCTTGATGATCGTATATAAAGTTTGCATACTGCTCGACTGATCAGTCATATATGTACCCCCAGAATGGTATACCAAATTTATAAATTTAGAATACCATACTGTATTATCTTTGTATACCACTTTTATATAAAAATTCTGAAAATAAAATCTTCATTTCAATTTTGTGGCATTTTCAGCTCAGGCGAAAAAAGCTGCCCCCATGAATGGAAAGCAGCCTTCCTACTGAAACTCATTTAATGCAAAGGCTTTATCACAAATCCACTATTCGGTAGTGTCGGCATTCTGTTCATACTGTATTGTACGTCCTGCTCAGGGACTTCATAGCGCAAGTGTACGAGAAAGTCTACAGTTGCTTTCATGACTTCGATCGTAATTCCTTCACCCGGGCAGCGATGACCTTTTTCCGGTTCGCCCCCTCCTTGCGGAATGAAAGCAAAAGGATCCCCTGACCAATTGCGGAACCGCTCCGGATTGAACTCCTCAGGCCGCTCCCAAAGTCGCGGATCATGATTGGTTCCGTACATATCAAGCAGCACCAGCTGTCCTTCTTTAAAATCACACTGCTTCCATGTAAACGGCTTTTTCACCCGCGCCCCAAGAAAGGGTCCGAACGGATAATAGCGTCTGACCTCCTGAACAAACATTTCCCGGAAAGCTTCATCATCTTTCAGCTTCTCCCGATAAGCCGGATATTCATATAAAGCCAGGGCAGCAAACGTAATAAATGTCGCAATCGCAACAATCGGACGAAGCACGTTGATTAGTTCAACCGCGGCCATGTGAGCATCAAGCTGGTTCCCTTCATCATCTTTGTAAAACGCCAGCTGATAAAGAGCGGTATCTTTTTCAACGACTATCTTTTCGCCTCGCACCTTTTCAATAATGTCTTTGATCCATTCCTCTGCCCTCGTTCGCGCCCTTCTTCCTTTCCAATGACGCGGTCCGACCGCGCCAAAGGCGTCAACCATCGCAGTAAAGTCTTGCGCCCGCTCATCCAGCTCCGATTCTGCCAGCGGAATGACGGCCCAATCACAGGCGGCCCGGCACAGCACTCTTTCCGCTTCTTCAAAAAGGACGACCTTTTCTTTATCTTTCCACCGTTTCTGGGCGTGACGCCACTCTGTTGCGACCATGTCTGCCAGCTGCTTCTCATGGTCAGGCGTCATCAATGACATAAAGAGCAGCTTGCGATGAAGATGCTTTTGACCGTCCATTGTCTGAATCGCGTTGACGCCAAACAACGATTTCTGAATCCGCTTCGGGGCGGCTCCCTTCCGCTGAAAAAGCTCTGGATCATAAAAAAGCTGCGCCGCCTCTCTTCCGCTCATGCAGATGACCTTTTGCCCTAAGAGGCGCGCTTCAAACAAGTCGGACTGATAGCGGCTCACCCGATTTTTAATAAACAAATAGCCTTCCTGCATTAAGGCCAGGCTATTGTCAAGCGCTTTGTCCTGCGGGATGTTTGCATTCATCTTATCTTCTCCTTTGTCGCTCTCACTATGTTTTCTTTTCTACCTCTATTAACGAAAAACGTTCAAACGAAACCTGTATAAGATAAAGTATGGACAACACGGAAATAATTATGAAACACCAGCAGGAAATTCCTGAACGAACGCGCAGAAACACTCCTGAGGTCGATAGCCGCAGCAATCACCCTTCCAGCAGCACAACCTCATTATGTCCAGGCGTCCTGTGAAAATGGACGATTATCTTCAGAGACGACCAGACTCCCTCGCCACGCTGTCCTTTCTTAGCATCTCCCCCTGCAGGACAAAAACATTCATTAAAAGGCTTGCACTCCGACAATATTTTTGAAATAATCAATATATGAACATATAATCATATATTGAAGGAGGATGTTTTTATGGGACATTCACATCACAGCAAAAATAAAAAAGCCTTAAAGCTGTCATTTATGTTGATTGCGTCCTACATGATTGTTGAAGCTGTCGGCGGATTGTTGACGAACAGCCTTGCCCTTTTGTCAGACGCCGGTCACATGCTGAGTGATGCCGGCGCGCTCGGACTTAGCTTTCTTGCTTTGAAATTTGGTGAAAAAAAGGCGACCTTATCAAAAACGTTTGGCTACAGACGATTTGAAATTCTCGCGGCTTTTATTAACGGACTAACGTTGATCATCATCTCGCTTTATATTTTTTGGGAGGCTTACCGCCGGATTCTCGCTCCTCCTGACGTGATCAGCTCCGGGATGCTCATCATTGCTTTTATTGGGTTAGTGGTCAATATCGTCGCCGCCTATTTGCTTATGCGCGGAGACAAAGATGAAAACTTAAATGTCCGCAGCGCCTTTCTCCATGTCCTCGGAGACCTTCTTGGTTCCGTCGGAGCGATTGTCGCAGCGCTCCTAATTCTCTTCTTCGGCTGGAATCTTGCCGATCCAATTGCCAGTGTCTTCGTTGCCCTGCTCATTACAATTGCAGGCTTTCGCGTCATTAAGGATGCCGTGCATATTCTGATGGAAGGCGCGCCGCCGCAGATTGATGTCGCAGAAGTAAAGGAATCACTACTCGCGCTGAACGGTGTCCATCACGTCCACGATCTGCACGTCTGGTCGATCACGTCTGATTTTCCGGCCTTGAGCTGTCATCTTGTCATGAAACCCGCTTTCTCACAGCAGCAACTGTTAGCCGAGGCGAAAAAGAAGCTGCTTAACTTTCATATTCACCATACAACCATCCAGATTGAAACGGATAAATGTCAAGAAGACGCCTGCAATTAGAGGGACACTGAAACGCTTCGAAGAAAAAAGCTGCTAAAAAAGTGACACCGTACTTTTTCAGCAGCTTCGCAATTTGTCTTTTTCAGTTCATGTATGCCGGGCATGGTCAATCGTTTGCTTTAACAAATCGATGACATGCTTATCGTCATGGGAATAATAAATCGTCGTGCCCTCTCTCCGAAATTTCACCAGGCGGGTATTCTTTAATAAACGAAGCTGATGGGATACAGTTGATTGTAATAACGAGAGCTTTTCAGCGATTTCGTTGACAGAATGTTCGCCTTTTAATAATAAGTGAAGAATACGTAACCTTGTCGGATCCGAAAGAGCTTTAAAAGTTTGTGACACGATAAAAAGCGTTTCCTCGTCAAGCGACATGTTATGAATGTCGTTCTCTTTTTCTTCCATTCGCGAAAATCCCTTCTTTCCTGCTCCTCAAAGCTTATTTCGCTCACAACCAGCAAATTGGCCATTATACATTAGGATAACCGATGTTAATCTTTTTTTCGATCTTTTTATCCTGCGATCGATTTTCCTTTTATTCCGCTAAATTCCCTTCTCAGGGCATGACTTTATGCCATTGAGTTTTTCGCTCAACTTAAGACTTTTCGATCTCCCAGAGCACCAGGTTCCCTAAGGAATTAAACACCTGTCCTAATTGATTCGCCGTTTCAATGAGACAACCAGCAGCATTTAATGTATAAGCTTTCCAAGGAGGTGATCAACATGGGCAGATGTCCTCGACCAATTGTTTGTCCTACGCAGTATGTAGTCAACGATCAATTTCTTCGTCGTGAAGTTCCTGTTATCCATCCGGTTGTATTTGTCAACCGTCTCAATATCTTTGATGTACCACGTCATATTACTGCACCAGTGCGTAAAGATGTTGTAATTAACCACGGTTTCAGACCTTATGGCCCCGGAGCTTTTGGACCTTATGGTCGGTAAAGAATCGTTATCTCAGCGTCAAAATAGTTAATCATTTTGGCGCTGGCAAAAGAGAAGGCTGGAAAAAAGGTTGTTTTCACCTTTTGCCCAGCCCCTCGAATCAATCAACAATTGTTAATGACAACGCCCGCATTGCCGCTTCTGTCACAGGATCAAGCTCTGCTTGCTCGTCGCTTTGATCCGGGGCCAGTTCATCGGCAATCATGTAAGCCGGCACGGTTAAAAGCGACCATAAAATTGCCGCCTCTTCCTCATTTGTTAATGGTTTGGTTGCGAGATAATCCGCTCCGCTGTCCCCGACAACGACTTCGGGACCGTGATAGCCAAAGGCGACCATCATTTTAATAGCCGGGAGCGCCCATTCACTCACTTCCCCCGTTACGACAATATCAGTAAAAAGCTGATCCGGAAATTGCTCCCGGTAGCTTCTCCATAGCATCACGGCCGCTTCTTGCCGTGTAATTGCCTCATCAGGTCTGAAATTTCCTTGCCCATCCCCGTTGATTAACCCTAATTCAAAGGCCATCTGAATATAGGCGGCGCTTGGATGTCCAGCAATGTCGTTGAAAGCGAGCTGGTCTGTTTCACTGCCCGGCAGGTTGCTGATGACAAGAATGTTTTCGATGAACGAGGCTCTCGTCACCGGGCGTTGCGGGTCAAAGGTTCGAACCGCGTCATTTGGATAATAGGCTAATGACTGGAGCGGGAAAATATAGTCGGCATACGGATGATCTTCAGAAATATCACTGAATCCAACTGGCTGTTCCCCTTTTTGCGCATAGCCTAGCGGATTCAAGTTCGGTTCACTCAAATAGCTGACATCTCCAGCCTCATTTCCTTCAAAGCCAATCAATTGATTGGTTAATGAATCGACGAACAAGCGCTCCTCGACTTGAATAAGCGGTCTTGGACCGAGGAAGCTGTCGGAAATCGTTAATGCCCCATCCTCTCCCAGAGCGACTGTCGAGATCAAGATATTCAGGCGCAAGTCCTGATAAACGCCGGTAAACGCTTCAAGCTCATCTTGCGGCAGCGGCTCAAAGTCATCGAAATCGGCCGGCGCCACATATTGCGGGAAAAATGTACTCATGAATTGGCTATAAAACAACTCCCGTAATGCGCCGTTTTGATTGTAGGTCAAAAAGACACCGGTCTCCTCATCCGGAAGCATGAACAAATAGGAGCTAAAGCCAGTTAGATCCCCTGCTTTCGTAATGATGCGGCTGCTGCTGCCGGCTCCAGGAAGCTGCATCGGCGCTTCAAATCCGTATGTCGTATTCGGGATCAGCGGGTGAATGGCAGATTGATAGGTTTCCATCAGATTGATAGACTTTTCCGATAAAAATTCACCTTCGTCTGTCTTTCCGCCTTCAAGAAAACCAATCATAAACTTCCCAATATCCTCTGCAGTTGAAAGCATTCCGCCGTGTGGCATGATCGTCGGTGTCACGGTGTAAAGCGGGATTTCTCCACCGAGCTGGTCATAGCCTGTTGCCAGCTGCCCGATCATCCGGTCACTTAATTCATAGCTGCTGTTTTCCATCCCAAGCGGTTCAAACAGATGCGTTTGCATATACCGCTCAAATGGCTCTCCACTTACCTTTTCGACAAGCAGTCCTGCCAGGAGGGAGGCGAAATTATCATACATATACGAAGTGCCAGGCTCCCTGACAACAGAAGGCATATGCTCGTGAACATAGTCTTCCATTTCTACGATTCTTGTAAAATCCTCGTGTAAATCACTTGCCTGTGGATCACGAATTTCAAATCCTGTCGTATGAGTCAGCAAATGCGCCACAGTGACAGGGGTGGCATATGGATTCGCAAACTGTAGTTCCGGTAAATATGTACGAATATCCTCTTGAAGGTCAATTTTCCCCTGCTCGACAAGCTGCATCACCGCAACGGCCGTAAATGATTTCGAAACAGACGCGACTCTAAAGACCGTCTCTTCCGGATCAACAGCTGTTTCCGTCGCTTGATCAGCATAGCCGTATCCTTTCTGTCCAATCACCTCGCCGTCTTTCACAACAACGACCGAGGCGCCAATATAATGGGGCTGAACTTGTTCAGCGGCAAAAAATTGCTCAAGAAATTCATTCAAGCTTTCCTCTGTTAATTCGCTTCCTTCCGTTGATGTTTGTGCCGCTGCACCTGGTGCTACGCTAAGCGACAGCAAAGCCAAAACGAGCAGCACCCTCAGGTAAACTGCAGCAGTGTAGCTTTTTTTCATCGTCATTCCTCCTTATTCCATCATATACCAGAATATACGGACGAGATGACGAAAGGTTGCAGGTTAAAAGGTTTTTTTTCATCTTTTTCCTAGCGCCTAAGCTCTGTACGGAACCACCACGAGAGTTAAAGCCCGTTGTGTGTCGGATTCTCACAACGGGCTTATGGTGTATGATATGCTGACAGGTTTTGTCTGCCCCTTCCTTCTTTGAAGCATGAGTGGAGTCAATACCTTCCTCAATTCTTCCTTTCCTTACTGCTGAGAATGTTTATCCTTTCTTATAATCCGGTGGCGGACTCTCAGTTCAAGAGATCTGAGCGTGCTAAATCGTCCATTGATCCTGAATCATTCCGACGAGATACCATTGACCGTTCCACTTTTCAAACGCCATAATCAGGCTCGCCCAATCCATTCCCGCCAGCTCCTCCGAGCCAGGGAGATGAAATTCAACAAAATGAGCGTCAGGATACACCTCATCGGCATTGTGAAGCGTATTTCCCCTCTCGGTAAGCTGATCGAAATGGATGTCCTCAGCCCGGGCGAAATCTTTTTGATAAAGGAACCGTTCGTAGTATTCCGCCGGCGTTAATTCAATTGCGTGCCCGCTGCCGTCATACGTCCCCCAGAAATACACTGTTGAATCGTTCATCATTTTACTAACGCATTCCGGTGTGAAACTTCGATGAGCCTTTTTTACATAAGCATAGGGAGAAAAGCGGACACCCTTTTTCGGATGGACATAATCCGCCACAGTGGCGAAGTCTTTCTCAGCTAAAGCGTCCACGACCGTTTTGGCGTGCTTTGTAATCAATTGTTCTTCTGTTTCACGCGGCAGTGAGACCGATTGACGCGCTTCCTCGTCTCCCGCCATGCTTTGCCGGGCAAGAAAGCCAGATGCAGCCGGCGCGTACTCTGCAGCGATCACCGTCAGACCCGGTCCAACGATGAACAGGCAGGCGATGCCAAGACTCATCATTTTGCACAAAATTGGATTGACGTTTTTCACCGTAACCACCCTTTCAAAAGCTCGATTCATTAGTTTTCCTGTTTCCATATAAGACGCCGGAAGCAGGGAAAAGGTGGCAGCCAACGTGCGGATCGCTGTTTTTCCTAATGAATATTCCGCTTTTTGAAATTTCCACCCTTTACTTCAGCGACGTCATACACCATGACGAAAGCACGTTCATCAATTTCATGAATAATCTCTTTCATTTTGCTGTCTTCCAAGCGATTAATGACGCATGTAATTTCTTTAAACTGTTCATTTGAATAGCCGCCTTGCACGATATTGTACGTGGCGCTGCGGCCAAGGCGGTCACGAATCGTTTCGACCATTCGTTCAGGCTGACTTGTAATAATTTTAAACGTTTTTGAACCGCTCAATCCTTCTTCGACGATATGGATCACCTTTGAGGCGATATAATAGGCGATCGCCGAGAGAAATGCTCCCTGCAGACCAAAAACAGTCGAAACGAAAATAAAGACAAACATATTTAAAAACAAAATTAAATCACTTGTCCCAAAAGGCAATTTCCGCGAAAGCAGAACGGCCAGCATATCAATCCCGTCTAACGCCCCGCCGTTTCTGAGGGCCAGTCCCATGCCAAAGCCAATAATTATCCCGCCAACAACGGTAACCAAAAGGGTGTCGCCTTCAACGATCGGCGGAATATGATGCATCATCGTCGTTCCGGCGGCAAGCGAAACAATTCCGATCACGGAATAAATGGCAAAGCTTTTCCCCATCTGTTTATAGCCTAAAAACACAAAAGGGGTGTTAAGCACGGCGATTAACATTCCGAGGGGGGCTCCGCTTAGCTGTGAGCCGACGATGCTTACTCCCGTCACCCCTCCATCCGATACGCTGTTTGGAATTAATACTGCTTCCAATCCGTAAGCCGTAATAAAGGCACCAAGAATTACCGCCACGGCCCGTAATACTCTTTTTAGTCTGCGTTGCTGCTTTTGTTTGCTGCTCACCATTCTCTCCCCATTTCTTATTTTAACCATCTAGCCAAACCAGCCGAAGAACTCCGTTGAAATTAACACAGTAAATAAAAGAGCGAAAAAGACGAGTTCCCCGGCCGTAGCCAGATAAGCGTTGCGATTTTCGGCATACTTCCATTCCATAATCACCTGCACGACACCAGGGATAAAGATAACGAGAAGAAAGGGAAAGGAAGGCCCGAACAACAAGCCATTTTCCATAGTAAGCGTGATGATAAGCCAGATAATAGTCAAAACGACCGTGATCCCCCTGGTTATCCAATCTACTTTTTTATGCTTTTCATTCACATGCTGGTAGGAAAACCATTTTGGCTTTTCAACGTTCAACCATTTTCTCAGCAATGTTTGAAACAAAAAAATGAAAATAACAGTAACAGCAAGCAAGACGAGCAGTTTGATAACAAAACTCGCGTCAATCCCACTATACATCAATGGTCCCCCTTTCCGAAAAAGGTAGCATGACTCTGCTTCATGTCATGTAATCATAACATTTATTTCCTTTTCATCGAGAACCATTATAGTATAAACGGAGGAATATAGCGACCGTCAATATCGGTAAACTGGTACTCTTTCGCCAAGTCACCGACTTTCACGACCCGCCCGCTTTTTTTCATCACATCAGGATCCATCGCCAACGCTTTAATGCCCCGCCCAACATAGTATGGTGTTTCCGATGCCTGCAATTCTTTTATTTCCTGCCAATGCGCTTCGTCAGTCTGGAAATGCTGCAACACAAGCTCGGTTCGCATAAACCCCGGAGATACAGCGACCACGGCAATGTTATCCGCTTTTACTTCAAGCGATAATCCATATGCCATGCGAATCAGGGCGTTTTTCGCCAAATCGTAATAAAACTGCCCGGTGTATTTATCATTATCCCAAAAAGTCGTATGAACAATCAGCGCTTGATTATTCTCACGCAGCAATGGAAGCGCAAAATGATTTGTCGCCAGCTGGGCCCGGACACCTGCGTTAAACATCGTATCCCAATGCTTCAGCGGCAATTCCCAGAACGCCCCAGGCTCCACACCAAGGTCATGAGCGCCCCAGACGTTATTGACGACGATGTCAAGCTTTCCTTGCTCACGTCGAATTTGTGCAATCGCTGCTTCCGTTTCCGCATCGTTCGTATGATCGCAACGAATTGCGCTCGCTTTGCCTCCGGATGCTTCAATCTCAGAGACGGTTTCATCAATCGTCCCCGGCCACTGATTCGTTGTATTCCCGCTCGTACTGCGCCCCGTCACATATACGGTCGCTCCGGCTTTCCCCAACTCAATCGCGATCCCGCGGCCTGCTCCTCTGCTTCCCCCTGTGACGAGCGCTACTTTTCCGGTTAATTGTTTCATTTGTTTCATCCTTTCCTCGTTGAAGTTCTTTCATTATAATGACCCATTGTTGACATCTATTGTCATCTTTCCTTAAATTAAATGTAGCGAAAATCAGAAAGGGTGAGTACAATCAGAGCGGACCGTTTACTATCGATCCTTTTACTATTGCAATCTCAGCGCCAACTAACCGCAAAAGACCTCGCGGAGAAACTCGAAGTTTCCAAGCGGACAATTTACAGGGATATGGAAGCGTTAAGTGGCATTGGCATTCCGGTATTTTCTGAGCGCGGACAAAACGGCGGCTGGTCATTAGTAGACGGCTTTCAAACCAGCTTAACAGGGATGACGGAAACAGAACTACGTACGCTGCTTGTTTCTCCTTCTGTTCAGTTGCTTGATGACCTCGGGCTGACTCGCTCTTCCGAGGAAGCGAGGCAGAAACTGCTCGCTTCCCTGCCCTCGGCCAATCGGGAAAAGGCGAAGGATGTCTGGAACCGTATTCATATTGACACGAGTGGCTGGCGTCAACGAAAGGAAAAGGTCACAGCGTTTGATGTCTTGAAAGAAGCCATCTGGAGCGATTACAAATTAAACATCATTTACGAGCAGGCAGACGGGAAAACAGCTGAACGGGTTGTTTCTCCACTTGGACTCGTGGCGAAGGGAGAGCGCTGGTACTTAATTGCACAAAAAGATAATGGCGCCATCCGCAATTACAGAGCCTCGCGCATTCATTCCGCGGCCTTGGCTAACGAATCATGTAAACGGCCGGAGAACTTTGACCTCGCCAACTACTGGAAAGCATCGACAGCCGCCTTTCTGGCAACATTGCCGACATATGAAGTCACCGTTGAGGTGACAGCGGCGATATGGCCCAGGCTGCGTTACAGCGGGCGGTTCGTTCGCGTCGTCGAGCTTGGAACAGAACGAGAGCAGGATTGGATTCCCGTCAAGCTCTCTTTCGATACGAAAGAAGAAGCAAGAGGATATATTCTCGGATTCGCCGATCAAATAAAAGTAATTGAGCCAAAAGAACTGATCTGTGACATTCTTCAGCAGGCCGAAGCTGCCGTCGCCTTTTATAAACAATTATAAAAAAGCGGCTGAAAAAGTGAAACTCATCCTTTTTCAGCCGCTTCCTCTTTGGACTCTCTACTCAAATTTTTTTAAAATAATCGTGGAATTATGACCGCCAAATCCAAATGAATTGGATAGGCCAATGGAGAGCGCCGCCTGCCGCGCTCCTTCTGCGACATAATCTAAATCACAGCTTGGATCCGGATTTTGCAAATTAATCGTTGGGGGAATGAGATTTTCCTGCAGACTTTTGACGAGGGCAATTGCCTCGACTCCTCCTGCCGCGCCGAGCATGTGGCCGAGCATCGACTTATTGGCTGTGACCGGGATTTGATAGGCTGCATCGCCGAACATCTGCTTGATCGCCTTCGTTTCCGCCAAATCACCCGCCGCTGTACTTGTCGCATGAGCGCTAATCAGATCAATATCAGCCATGGCTACCTTCGCTTTTTTCAGCGCGCGCTTCATCGCTAAATAAGCGCCCTTTCCTTCAGGATGCGGCGCGACCATATGATGAGCATCCGAGCTGGCTCCGTAGCCGATCACTTCAGCCAAAATCGGCGCCTGGCGTTTCAACGCATGCTCATAGGATTCCAGCAGCAAAATGCCTGCTCCCTCGCTCATCACAAAGCCGTCTCTGTTCGCATCAAACGGCCGGCTGGCGGCCTCCGGCTCCTCGTTTCTCGTTGATAGCGCCTTCGCATTTCCGAAACTGGCCAACGATAAATTCGTAATCGCCGCTTCCGTCCCACCGGCAAGCATCATATCCGCATCATCGTTTTGAATCGTATGATAGGCTTCTCCGATTGCTGTATTGCCGATTGAGCACGCGGTTACCGGCGACATGGACGGCCCATGCGCGCCAAACCTCATGCTGATTTGCGCCGCAGCCGCGTTGGCGATCATCATCGGCACAAGCTGCGGACTGACCCGTCCGGCCCCACGTTCATTTAATAGATTGACATTGTCTATAAACGTCTGAATCCCGCCAATTCCTGAGCCAACAAAAACGCCAAAACGCTCACGGTCAACCTCTTCCGGCTCGAACCGTCCCGCCTCCAAAGCGGATTCAGCTGCTGCGAGGGCAAACTGCACAAACCGGTCGAGCCGCCGCGCTTCTTTTCTTCCCCAGCGTGCTTCCGGATTGAAGTCACGCACAAGGCCGGCAATTTTTGTTTTCAAGTCAGCCACATCAAACGTATCAATCGGTGAAATGCCCGATTTCCCTTCCACTAAGTGCTTCCAAAACGTATCGACATCATGACCAAGGGGCGAGATGACCCCCATCCCGGTAATCACAACTCTTTTCATTTCCCAGCCTCCCATTGCGTTTTCTTTAGTTTAACGTGCTCTCATCCTATTACAAGTTGTTATTTATCATAGTATAATAAGTACTATCATAAGCAAATGGGGGAGGGAGCGACGATGAATCGTGAAACGAGACTCCAAGCATTATCTGATTTTTTAAAAGGAAAACGGGCAAAGCTGAATCCGCAAATGGTCGGACTGCCAACAGGCATTCGCCGCAGAACTCCAGGATTGCGGAGGGAAGAGGTTGCCCAACTGGCAGGCGTTAGCACGACGTGGTACACATGGCTTGAGCAGGGACGGGACATTCATGTCTCCACCTCTGTATTAGAAGGTATTTCAGCGGCATTGCAACTGAATAAAGACGAAAAAAAATATTTGTACGGCTTGGCCCTGGATGAAGGAACGGAGCGCCCCGCTCCCGCCCCGGAAGAGATTCAGATCAGCCCCCCGCTGCAAAAGATTCTACAGGAGCTTAGAAACTGCCCTTCGATCATCACCGACCGCCGTTGCTTTATCGTCGGCTGGAATGAGGCTGCGGCCAATGTGTTCCTCGATTTCGCCCAAATTCCACCAGCGGAAAGAAACTTGATCCGGCTGCTTTTTGCACGCAAGGAATTCAGAAGCCTGGCAGTCAACTGGGTCGAATTCGTCAGAGGGTTTATCGCGATTTTCCGGACGTATTACGGGCAATATGTTGCTGATCACTGGTACATTGATTTCATTGAAGAAATGGAAAACGACTATCCGGAGTTCCGGCAATTGTGGAATGAAAGCGAAGTCAGCTCGGCCCCGGACATTCAAATTGAATTCCGTCATGCCAAGGCCGGGAAAATGGTTTTCAATCTGACCTCTTTGCAAGTCCAGGGCCATCATGATGTACGATGCAGTGTCTACACCCCTGTTGAAAACACGGGAACCGAGAAGAAGCTGAAGCGCTTGATGAATGGAAATGACCTTGCCGCAAAAGGCTGAGAATGGCCTTTGCGGGACAAGCTTGTTACGACTAGCGAGGCAATCGGTATTCAGAAAGTGTTTTTCCCGTCCATCTTTTGAAAGCACGGACAAATGAATTCGTGTCCGCATACCCAAGCAAGTAGGAGATGTCATCTGTCGTCAAGTCGGATCGCTGCAAATAATGAAAAGCTAATTGCTGCTGCACTATTTGAAGCTGCTTCTGGAATGTCGTATTTTCCGCCGCCAAATTCCGCTGCAGCGTCCGGACGCTGATTCCCATTGATTTGGCGACATCTTTGACTGTAAAACTCCCGGTCGGAATCGCTGAGAATAATTTCGCCTGAACGTTTTGCGAGAACGTTTTTTCCGTGGAAACCTGATAAAGTCTTTTCGTAAATTCCGGCTCTAAATACCCCCACATCACATTGTTTTCCGTAAGAAAAGGCTGCATCACATCCTCTTTCTTAAACACGAGCCGGTTTTTCACGTTTTTCGTTCCACTTACCCCGAGCCACTCTTCGATTTTCGCTCCATATGAATACGGACCTTCAATCATAAGCGGCATCACGTTTTCTCCCGTCCCCGTCCGTACTAAACTAACGAGCAATAATTGCTCTGCCAACAGAGCGAACCGGGGGAGCTCCTGATTTACTCGGACAAATGAAAACGTAATGCTCAGTGTTTGTCCGGTCTCGATGACATTCATTTCCATTGGACCGATCAAACGTTTATATTTCTGGAGCCGCTGAATGCCTTCATATCCATTTTTTGCTGTCAGTGCCGCAAACAGTGGCGGGATAAACATGTTGAGGTTTTCAATTTGACTAAAGACGACGAGCTGCTCATCTGTTAACAGCTGATCAAGCTCCTGAAGCAAATTGACATAGTCAAGATCACTGATCGTCAGCGTATGCTGCCAGCGTGCATCGGCGATATTCGCTTTTTTCTGCAGAGCATCGATTGAAATTCCCAATGATTCAATAAACAGTTGCATTTGTTTTGTCATCGTTATTTTCACAGCTACGCCCGCCCTCACAACATATTTTTCACCAGTTTATCATAAACGTGGTCAGGGAGAAGTCTTTTCATCAAAAGAATCGGCTTAGCGCCAAATCCGATTAAATAGCGTGTTTTAGGACGTTTTCGGTCAACAGCCTTCGCGATTACTTTTGCAATCCTTTCCGGCTTTGAAAGCAGGTTAGACGTGTATTGCTTCCTTATACTTTCCGCTGTTTTGACCGCCATTTCCTCATAGGCGCCGCCTTTGCCGCTTGCTAATAGATGATCGGCGGCGATGCTCCCCCATTCTGTTTTGATCGCTCCTGGTTCAATTAATACAACGTCAATCCCAAATTCCGCCACTTCCATCCGCAAGCAGTCGTTGAACCCTTCCAATGCAAATTTCGTAGCGTGATACCAGGCTCCAAATAATGTCGTGATTTTTCCGCCGACAGAGGAAATCGAAATAATTTTTCCCGCTTGTTGTTTTCTCATCACCGGTAAAACGAGCTGTGTTAAACGGGCAACGCCAAATAAATTCACCTCAAACTGTTTGCGTCCTTCTTCAAGAGAAACATCCTCGACTGCGCCATACGACCCGTACCCTGCATTGTTGATGAGCACATCTATTTTCCCTTCATTTTCGATGATCATTTTGACACAGCTTTCCATCGATTTCTCGTCCGTCATATCAAGCTCAACAGGAATGACGCCCCACTTTTGCAATGGCTTCATCCTTTTCACTTGGCGGGCGGCGCCGTATACTTTGCACCCTCGCTGCGCTAAAAGCTGCGCTGTCTGATACCCGATCCCGCTGCTTGCTCCTGTTAGTAAAACGACTTTCATTGTTCATTCCTCCTTTTACTATCTCAAAGTGTAATGGAATTCGGCAGCGTTCACGACAGCTTTTCGTGCCAAATGACAGGCAATTGGCGCCATCTCCTGCTGGAATAAAAGTAACTAGAAAAAGGGGAACTCGTACTTTTTCAGCAGCTTTCAGAGAAAAGCGGGGGTGACAAACATAAAGGCGGGCCAAAAGGTAGAAAAAACAACCTTTCGCCCAGCCCTAGCTCCCTACGATAATTGCTGATACCACTGAGCGGCGGCTTCCACTTCAGCGGCGGTTAATTGATGACCGCGATCCTCCCAATGAAGCTTGACCGACGCATTGGCTTTCTCCAACAATGCCTGCAGTTCAGTCGATTCTTCCGACGCACAAATCGGATCATTTGTCCCGGCGGCGATGAAGATCGACGTTCCGCTCAAGTCGGGCAGCTCGATTCCTCTTCGCGGCACCATCGGATGGTGAAGGATCGCCGCTTTCAACGCATTTTGATAGTGAAACAGTAAGCTCGCGGCGATATTCGCTCCGTTCGAGTACCCGATCGCGATCACATTTTGCCGGTCAAAGCGATACTGCTCCGCTGAATCATCAAGAAATTGCTTTAGCTCCGCCGTACGGAAAATCAAATCTTCCTCATCAAAAACGCCCTCTGCCAATCTGCGAAAAAAACGCGGCATGCCGTTTTCCAGCACATTCCCCCGTACGCTTAGCACAGACGCATCCTCATCAACCATTCCGGCTAGCGGCAGCAAATCCTTTTCAGTTCCACCTGTTCCGTGCAGCAAAAGCAGTGTCGGCTTTGACGGATCTTTTCCTTTTTGAAAAATATGTTTCATCCTGTTTAGCTCCCTTCCCATTTCCGAATCGTAAGCGGAGGTAATCTTTGTTCCAGTTCTTCTCGTTTTTCTTCCAGTCATGCAGGCAGCATCAGCCTCTCACCAAGCTTATCCATTTGCTCATCAACAGCAAAACCCGGGGATAGTCAGTGGCGATTTCGAACAAAATGCCACCATCCTCATGAAAATAAAGGGATGTAAAATAAGTGCGGTCATGAACCTCCGTCGGATGATAGCCTCTGTCGTCAAGTAGCGTCCGCCAGTCATTCAGCGCATCTTCATCCCAGGCAAGATGATGAATCGTGCCGGCGCCCATCAGTCCACGCACTTCAGGCGTCAGCTTGATGGAAAAAATGTGAGAATGCTGCCGGGATCTCCTGTCTCATTTCCAAAATAAAGATGATAGCCGTCCGGCCGGGCATAACAAGCCTTACTCCTACTATCCCCGCATAAAAGGTGACCGTCCGCTGTGCATCGTTGACCATTGCTGATATGTGATGAAGTCCCGCCATTTCTAGCATCATACCCACTCCCGCTCCATTCAGACGACGATTATTGCGGTCGTTTCAGCGAAAACATCTCGCCAATCTTCGCATAATCATGCCCGGCCAAGCGGCTAACAGCGCCCAAGCCGTGCGGATCAATTCGGCCGTTTTCATAAATTTCTTCCGCTATATGAAAGTGGACAACCTTGCCGATGATGAAGTCACAGCCTGTCGTCCCCGCCTCTCCTTCAAGCTCCAGCCGATGTTCCAGCACACACTCCAGCCTCATTTTTGCTTCTTTCACGCCCGGAACGGCAAGCTTTACGCTATTTACCGGTGTCAGCTTTGCCAGCTCAATTTCACTTTGATCGGACGGCAGACTTGCCGCTGTTTGATTTACTTGCCCAACATTTTGCTGATCAACAAGATGGACGACAAATTCACCAACAGCTTCTATGTTTCTTGCTGTATCCTTCTGCTTCCCTGCCATCCGCTGAATCGCCAATGAAATCCGCGGCGGGCTTGATGAGACAACATTAAAGAAACTAAACGGCGCCCCATTGACCGTCCCCTTCGGCGATCGTGTCGTCACAAAGGCGATCGGCCGCGGAACAACACCGCCTGTTAACAGCTTATAATTGTCTTTCTCACTATTTCCTGCTGGATCAATTGAAAGCAAAACGATCAGTCCTTTCGAAAAATGAAATCTACCTGCCTCACGTTAAATGGTAGCACAGTTTGTTCGATTTTCTCCCGGTCGGGCTCATACTGGGCAGGCAGCATTAATTTCTCGCCCATCGTCTCGAAAGACTCGTCATGGGCAAAGCCCGGCGGATCAGTGGCCATTTCAAATAAAATGCCGCCATACTCCTTGAAATAAATCGCGTTGAAATAATGACGGTCCCGTACCGGCGTGACCCGATATCCGGCGCGTTCCAGCTGCTTCTTCCACTCAAACTGATCCTCGTCATTAACGGCCCTCCAGGCAATATGGTGGACCATCCCTACTCCGATTTGTCCCACAGGGGCGACGCTCTTTCTCAGATCAATGATATTGCCAATTTCAGCAGTTGAGCGGAAACGAATGAATTCTCCCTCTTCAGCTGCTTTTTCCAGTCCCATCTCACACTCAAGCAATTCGGCTGTCCGCTCCGGCTGCTTCGACAATAACGTCGCGCCGGCAAATCCTTTAATCGCGACCTCCGGAGTGACGTCGCCAAACTGCCACGTATTGCTCGCACCTCCTTCTCTTTCCACTAATTCTAATTGAAGTCCATGCGGGTCTTCAAACTGTAAATACAGTTCGCCAAAGCGTACCACTTTAGAAAAAGCAATGTTGAACGCCTCAAGTCTCTTTTCCCAAAATGCGAGCGCGCCCTGCGGCACGGCAAACGCCGTGACACCAACCTGTCCCGCGCCAATTTTTCCTCGACGGGCATTCGGCCACGGAAAAAAGGTCATAATCGTTCCCGGATTCCCACCTTCATCGCCAAAGTACAAATGATACGTCGCCGGATCATCGAAGTTCACTGTTTTCTTTACTAAACGCAGCGCTAACACGCCCGCATAAAAATCAACATTTTCTTGTGGATGGCCGACAATCGCCGTGATGTGATGAATCCCTTTTGTTTTTTTCGGCATACCTGCTCACTCCAATTTCAATTTATGATTTTGCTATATGTAACTCACGAATTCACTGACCGGCTTACGGTAGCCGCGGGGTCTGCGGCTTTCTGTTTTTTCTTTTCCTATTGTAACCAGCATGACTACCTCGTATTGATCGTCAATGTTCAGTACGTCTTTCACTTGCTTGGGGTCAAAGCCAATCATCGGACATGTATCCCAGCCTTTTTCCTTCGCCGCCAGCATGAACAGCATTGCGGATAACGAGGCATTGCGGATCGCTTCATCCCGCAAGAACGTTGTTCCTCTCGTTTCATAAAACGAAACTGTATCCTGAACCATATGCTCGTATTCCTGCTTGCTGACAATGCCTAGCAGCTTCAAGCCTTCGTAAATTTCCGACGCCTGACGGAACGCCTGCTTATCACCAAGAACAGCAATCACAGCAGAGGAACTGATCACTTTATGTTGCCCATACGCCGCCTGTTGCAGCCTCTCTTTCGTCGTCGGATCAATCACGGCGACATAATTTGTATGCTGAAGATTAAACGCGGAAGGTGCCAGCTTCACTCCATCAAAAATCGCGTCCAATTCCTGCCTTGTAATCGGATGCCCCGGCAAAAAATTACCCGCAGAACGTCTTTCCTTGACCAACTGAAGAAAATCTGTCATTTTTCCCCTCATCCTTTCATCTGCCTCATCTGCCTCATCTGCAATTTATAACAAATTAATATATTATCAATTCGAGATATATAGCTTTAAAAATGCTTTTTAGTTGGAATGCTCTAAACTCCTCTTTATCTCGAATTCGAGATAAGTATATAACAGATAGATTTCTGCTGTCAACTTTTTTATTCCTCTAAAGGGGGATTGCTCAGGGGCGAGGGCTAAACACCCTTTTGCCCCTGTCCTTAACGGTTAAGCAAGCTCTCAATCAATAAATAGATGACCCCTCCGCTCCTTAAGAGAATGCCAATCAGCTTTAAGGTCTGCTGTTGGGAGAATCGTTTATGCTCACGCTCGCTCAGGTCATTTTTTACCAGGTCATACAGCAACCGTTGAGGAAGCTCCTGCCGAGTACTGCTTTCCTTGACCCTTGCTACCTCCTGCTTCAACTCCCTGTTTAATCGCTTCTGCTCCTGTCTGTCTTGTTCAAGGAACCTCAGGCGAGATTCATGAACACGGATGACCTTTTTCAGCTTCTCTCTTTCTTTTTTCTCCAGCGAGGTTGGCGTCCTGCCTCGCAGCAGCAACGGACAAACCTGCCGATCCAAAAGCCAAAGACAGCTGCGGCAATACTCAATGGATCGTTTCTGCTTCTTCATCATTACTCCTCCTTTTAAAAATAAAAGAGGACACCATGTGATGAATGCTTCACCACATGATGTCCTCCAGTGTACTGGTAGAACAAATGATAGAAATAAATCTGCTTTATTTAAAAGTCTTCCCCTTCATCAAACTTGACTCTTTTCACCTTGCCTTGATAGGTTACAACCTTCGTTTCCCCGTGATCCGGAAGCACGGTCATCCGCGCGCGTCCCTCTGAAACAACAATTACGAACGGCTTGTCCTGCTCCTCAACATTGATCAGCAGCTGGCCGCCAGACAATGAATCCGTTTCAACCGGTTTCAGCCTCATTTTCTTCCCTCCCATGCTTATTTTCACTGAAATTAACCTGGTGTTAACAATAAGTATAGTTAACGTCCAGTTAACTGTCAATCAGAAATTTCCTGTAATGCTAAACGAATCCCTTTTCACGCTGAAAATTATCCTTTTCCCTGATTCCCTTTACGTTAACAGTAAGTTAATTTATAATAAGAATGAGATTATTGAGTGAGAGGAAGAATCCAGATGATTCCGCAGAGGTTAAAAGCATTGCGTAAAAGCAAACAGCTGACCCAAGAGCAATTAGGAAAGGAAATCAACGTCACAAAAGTATCTGTGTCTGGCTACGAAAATGGCAACAGAACTCCCGACACGGCGACCTTGCAGCGAATTGCCGACTTTTTTGCAGTCTCGGTCGATTACTTGCTTGGCCGCACCGACAAGCCGACAAGTATTCTGACTCCGGCCTCAAGCCAGGAAAATTTATTTTTTTTGGATGAGGAGAGCATTACACCAGAAGAAGCTGAAGAGCTGAAAAAGCATCTCGAATTTTTACGCTATAAGGCAAAAGAAGTGAATAGAGAAGAAATGGAATAAGCGTTTACCTACAGAGAGCGTGTGACAAATGAGTCTTAGCCTAAAGGCTAGTAAGCCAGAACGCAGCCACTCTTTTTCTATGAGTAGCTGCCCGTTCTCTTTTTTTATTTACAACACGAACATATGTTTGTATAATTGGCACAAGAGGTGACGTTGATGAACTACTATCCAACGCCGTTAGAAAGCTGGATCTCCAAGCTCTATCTCTCGCTTGGTGTTAATGAACCGGCTGATATTGAGGTGAAAAGGCTGGCCCGCTTTTTCCGTGTCTTTCTTTACTATAAAGAGGTAAAAACGATGTCCTATGAATTAGGCCGGTTTCGCTCGATTACGATCGATTCCCGTCTGTCCGCCCCGGAGCAGCATGAGGCGTTTTTTCATGAGCTATGCCATCTGATTCGCCATGCCGGCTGGCAGGCGGGGATGATGCCGGCAGCCTTCCAGGAGCTGCAGGAATTTGATTCTCGCAATTTCACCCGCTATGCGGCGATTCCTTATCATATGCTGCCGGCATTTGATCTGCGTGATCCTGATATTATCGTCAATCTCGCTGACACGTTTCGCGTAACCCGAAAGCTGGCACAGGATCGGCTGGAGCGGATCAGCTACAGCTCAGTTGCAAGAATTAGAGAGAGGGGCCCGGAGTTTGACTATCTTGACTAGCACACCTTTCTCCAAACGATTGAGTACCTTTAGAATTCCACAATCGCCGCCCCCCAGATGAGTCCTGCACCGAACGACAGCATTGCCAGCCTGTCTCCGCGTTTGATCCGGCCGTCTTTCACCGCGGTATCAAGCGCAATCGGAATCGTCGCGGAGCAGCTGTTGCCGTAGCGGCTTACTGTGTTAATCACTTTTTCCATCGGGATGGCGGCCTGGCGGGCGACAGCTTCCATAATCCTCAAATTAGCCTGGTGCGGGATAACCCAGTCGATTTCCTCCTTGCTTAGTCCAGTGGTAGTAAGGCTTTCAATCAGCGCGCTGCTCATCGATTTCACTGCTAATTTAAAAATTTTCTGCCCGTCCATCACCATTTTATTTTTATGCTCTGCTGAAGCTGGCCGCCTGCTTCCTCCGCCGGGAACATATAAAGATTGAAAGTGCCGGCCGTCTGAATGAAGAACGGTCGCCACGATCCCTTGCCGCTCCTCCGCTCTCGAAAGAACGACCGCCCCCGCCCCGTCGCCAAACAGAATCGCGGTTGATTTATCGGTATAGTCGGTAAGCCTTGTCAGCGTATCGGCGCCGATCACGAGCACATGCTTATGCGCACCGGTTTTAATATATTGCTCTGCGATTTGCAGCGCCGAAAGAAAACCGACGCATGTGTTATGAAGATCGAGCGCCGGAATCGGTCTGCAGCCGAGACGATGTTGAAGTTGACAGGAGAGAGGAGGCAGGATGTGATCGGGCGTTTCCGTCGCTGCCAAAATCAAATCAATCTCCTCAGGTAAAAGTGAGGCATCTTGAAGTGCCCGCAAAGCAGCGGCGTAGGCGAAGTCAGATGTCGCTTCATCCTCTGCGGCCACCCTTCGTTCTTCAATTCCGGTACGGCTCACGATCCACTCTTCTTCCACGTCGAGCATCTCCGCCAGCTGACGACTGGAGAGCTTTCCTTCAGGTACACAGGAGCCAACACCGCTTATTTTTGCCGGATACATGACGCGCCCCCTCCTTCTCTGCTTATTTAACCTGAGCTTTGCGTAACGCTTTTGTCATCTGCACAAGCTGGGTACCTAATCCCTCGATTCTGTCCTGGACATCCTTGTCGATCACCTCATTATGCTCATTAAAATGATCGCGATGAGCATACACGAATTCCGGTGCGACATAGCCTTTAAAATAGCTGATAATCGGCTTCATCTGGTTTTCAACGACTAAAAAATGCTGATACGTTCCCCCTGTCGCCACAAGTCCGACGACTTTTTCGCGCAGAGCGGTAACAGGCAATAAATCAAATAAATTTTTTAACACTCCTGTTAAGGAAGCTTGAAAAATCGGCGTGGCGATCAAGCAGCTGTCGGCAGACTCGACCGTTTTAATGACATGCTGTGTATTGCCGTTATAATGCGCAACGGGGCGCCCGTCACAAAACTCAAGTTCGTATTGACGCAAATCAATCAGCTCAATCTCAATTGTCGGATCAGCTGCTTTCGCCGCTTTCAATATTTGTTCAACGAGGACGGCTGGTTTTGCTCCGATCACCGTTCCTGAAATCCCTACTATTTTCATCATACACCGGCTTTCTCTGTAATTTTTGTTACAAGTCGTTCATATAAATGTGGTTTTAATCGTCTTAAAAAGGGCCGCCCGCCCGCTTTTCTGAGCTTTTCCACCGTAAAGGTTTCCGTCATTGTTTTCATATCCCCCGCGCTTTGCTCAACCTGACTGTGCAAAAACAGGACAGTTTCTTTTAAGCCAGGAGGCGTGCTGACAGCGAGGATACTATCATTTTCATAGGCCCATATTTTATACATCCAGCTTTCTGCCTGACTTTTCCCACCTGCCGACAGCGCAATCAGATCCGCTCCCTGCTTCGCGAGCACGCGGTATGATTCCGGCAAATCGCCATCGTGATCCGTTAACAGCCCGACTCTGGCGAACGGCAGCTCAACAGTTTGAAAAGCTCCCTTCACCCTTTGCACCGCTTTCTCTGGATGAACCTCGTCGTACGAAGCGACCACGCCTTGCGGGCCAAATAAATAGCATGTTTTTCTGTCTGTCTTGATTGTCACGACAAGATAAAGCTCGTAACAAGCTGTTATTTCCGCGAAAGCCGCAATGGTCGACGAACGATCTTCAGCCTGCACTTCTGAGACGACGACTAACCGGTGCTTCGATGTGAACGCGTTAGACTGTATGTGCCTATGCAGGTGCGCCTGAATCGCGCCGCCATCCGTCAGCCTGACTGTCATGACATCAAACGCCTCTTTAACGGCCACTGCTCTTGTTTCCCCTTCCTTCCACAAGTATGGATGGAGCAGAAGATCGTGGTATGCTCCGACCTCCCTCTTCTGCAAGTACGTCTCTCTCCGGCTTCTGTCCACTTGCCACTTGCCATACACGATGCCATCCCCCGCTACGAGCTGATCAAGCACCTCTCCCAGCGGACTGATAATTGCCGTTCCCCCGGTAAATTGCGCTCCTTTTTCTGTTCCCCAGCGGTTCGACGCCAGCCATAGCACACCATTTTCCTTTGCACGCAAGCGCCATGTTTTACTTGGCGGTTTATTGCCCGCTCCTACCCAATTCGTCGGAAAGGCAACGATATCGGCTCCCTTTAACGCGGTAAGCCGTGCCGGTTCAAAATACATCGCATCCATGCAGATCAGCATCGCGATATTGCCAATTGGCGTCGGGAAAACAGGGATATCTTCATTGCCTTCACGGGCCCACTTTGGATCGGCCGCAAACAGATGCGTTTTCCGATAGCGACCGATGACTCCGTCAGGACCAATTAAAACAGCTGTATTATAATAACAATCTGTCTCCTCATCCTTTTCCGGCAATCCGATGACGAGATAGCAGTCGTATTGTGCCGTTATCGCTGACAGAATCGTTGTCGTCTCACCCGGCACCGTTTCGGTAAAGGGAGCAATCTCCGCCCGGCTCTCCCAAATATAGCCGCTCGTTGCCATTTCCGGGAACACAATCAGCCGGGCGCCCTGCTCCGCCGCTTGAATGGCGAAGCGGATAATCTCGCTCCTGTTCCGCTCGACTTCGTTCCACCTTGGCTCAAACTGGACTGCCGCCACTTTTATTATTCTGTCATTCATTTCGTTTCCACCACCAAATTGTTCTCTCTGAAATCCCAGAAAACCGAGCTTTCTTCGTCTGCTGTGACGATCACATATGCTTCATTTGTCAGCTTGCCAACGACGTTTGCCTGAATCCCTTCCCATTCAAACGCCCGGATAACCTCGCTCTCTTTCGATGGGTCAACCGCCAATACAAATCCATAACCAGGGTACATTTGCAGCCATCTTTCCCACTCAATCCCGGGAGGCTTCGGAATCTTGCCGAGATTGACTTCCGCCCCGCACCGCCCGTTTTCAGCAAGCATCACGATCGTTCCGAGAACACCCGCGTTGCTGATATCCCTTGCAGCATGCGCCAGACCGGAACTGGCCAAAGCCGGTAAAACATTGAATTTCCGCTGCAGTTCCTCAGCTGACAAAAAGCTTGTGCTGTTCCATTGAAGGTAGTCTTTGTACGGCTTTCCGACAAGATCGAGCGCGACGATTAAGGAGTGCCCTGCTTGCCCTTTTGTCGCATCAAGTACTTTATCCGCTCTGCCGATAATGGCTGTCGCCACCCCCTCTGTTTCATGAGGGAAAAAATGCCCGCCGACCATCGGAACAGCCAGTTTCCGGCACCCCTCGGCCATCCCTTCGGCAATTAAAGAAGAAAGCTGCTCATCCGGCGCGCTCAGCATATTGACAAGCGCGAGCGGCTTCCCACCCATCGCGTATATGTCACTTGCGCTGACAAGGACCGCGCAAAAACCGGCCCAATACGGCTCCTGCTTGACTAAGGCTGGAATAATGCCGTCACAGGAAAATAGCAGATAGTCTTCCCCCACTTTCATAATCGCTGCATCATCGCCAATCGGCGCTTCCGTATGACCAAAGTTCCAAACATGCTCAAACGCTTGGAGCGGCGCTGAAATTGCTTTTTTCCGTTCCAATGCCTGAGAGCGCTTCAGCCGTTTCATTAATGAGTGAAACCCTTCCATCGCACGCCTCCCATTTCTTGACTAAAACGAGCTTAGGGGCTGGGCAAAAGGGGGAAATAACCTTTTGCCCGACCGAACGAAGCACGCTCCGTTAAACGCCGATTACCGTTTTCTTCAATGGCGCCAGATTCGCTTTCGCGACAATCTTGCCGACACTGTCATCATTGCCGCCGATCGGCCGAATATGGACGCCTTTCATCCCTTCAATCGTTTGCAGTTTTTCAATAATATCTGTGGCGATTTGGAGGGCTTCCTCTTCGGTATCATTTTCTGAAAGCCTGTTCGTAACCCATTCCGGAATCACGATGCCCGGTATTTGCAATGCTTTCTCGACATGATCCAAATTTTTCAGCGGCAAAATACTGGCCATGATCGAAATACGTTCATGCAGGCCGCGGCGACGGGCTTCCGCCATCCACTCTTCAATTAAATCAATATCGAAAACGAGCTGGGTGCGGACAAAGTTAGCCCCGGCCTCGACCTTAGCTTCAAGACTGTCAATCAATTCCTTAATTGGCTTGCCGGCAATATTCTCGACAATCCCAATCGTCATTTGCGGCGGCTCCTCCATCATCGTGCCGTCAAACAGCTTTCCTTCCTTAATAAACCTGCACACATATTTGACCAGTTCCATCGTCCGCAGATCATATACTTCTTTCGCTTCCGGTTCTGTTCCGACACGGGCCGGGTAGCCGCCGAGAATCGTAATATTTCGAATACTTAACGCCGCAAGTCCTAATAAATCACTTTGAATGCCCATCCGGTTGCGATCCCGTAAATTAATCTGCACAATCGGATTTATCCCGATCTGCCTGAGAAAAAAAGCACAGACGGTTGGCGACATTCTAGCGACGGCCAGCAGGTTGTCACTTATATCAACCGCATCGACCAAGCCGCGATAGCCCGCAGCCTGTTCAATTATCGGATATGGATTCCAGTCACGTGGCGGAACGAGTTCCGACGTCACCGTAAAATGGTTGCTTGGATCAACATCATTGCCAAGATAGATAGACATCTGTTTCTCTCCTCGTTTTTTAGATTTGGAACGTGCTTAAAATAAACGCCCCGCTGTTATGGTACTCAATCAAACAATCTTGAAGATCCAACGGGTGACAAGGAATCGTTCCTTCAATTAAATCCTCCTCACGCATGCCGTGCAGGCCGAGTCCAAAGCGGCAGACGTACACTTTCCCGCCTTCCTTAATGAACTTTTCAATCCCTTCATTCATATTCAGTTCTCCGCCAAACGCCGCTTTTCCCGTCGTCGGAAACCCTCTCGTTGCCATCGCGTTAATCGCCCCAGTGCCGTAAAAATAAATGGCTGCATCGAAGCCTTTTCTTTGGGCGCGAATCGCCTGGAGAACCGCGACATAAGAGAGCGACGATTCATGGGCAATCCCGTGTACAAGAGCAAGAAACTTGTCTCCTTCATTCGCCTTGTAATCCGGGAAAACTTTCGTCTCGCCATACAGCTTGCTGCCGGCAGGAAGAGAAGGATGCGCGATTTCATTCATTGATTTGATTTCATTTTCCGTAAAGTTAGCCATTGTAAACCCTCCAAAAAATTTATTTTTTATCGTGAAAAGAGCATCTGCTCTTCAGCACCCTTAATGAAAATACTGCTCCTCGGCATTGAGCCAAAAAACGCGCTCTTTGATTTCATCGGAGACAGCCACTCCTTGAATTTTCCAAAACTCGCTTTCAAAGTCACTCCACGGCTCATCGCAGCCAAACAAAAACCGGTCGACGCCGATGCCTGTTTTGTCGATTTCCTGCAGAAGCCGGCGCGGGCCAAAGCCGATCGCCCAGCTAGAATCGACATAGATTTGATAGCCGCCTTCCATTAATTCCTGCCAATGGGTGATTAAACGGATATGACCACTCGTTCCTCCACCCATATGAACGAGATGGATTTTGTTTTCTTTTCCGTATCGTTTAATCAGCTCAAAGTATTCGGTAATATCTGAGCTGCCGCCGGATCCGGTATGAAAATGAATCGGAAAATTCCGTTCGCGCGCCTCTGCAAAGATTCTTTCATGAAGCACGGTCGTTTCCTGATCCCACTTTTTCGGATTTGGAGTTCCGCCAAGTAAGTAGCTCATTTTCAGCGCGCGTATGCCCGGTTCATCCAGCAGCGTAAAAGCTTCCTCGTTTCGCTGCTTGTTTTGCGAAAGACCGGAAACCCATAAGGCTCCCGCCACCCTGCCCCCTCCTTCCTTAGCCATTTTTACGACAAGCTGATTATGGGAAAATGGCTGCTCCTGCTTCGGCACGCCGTAATTCGGCATCACGAGGCTCTTTTCAATTCCTTTGCAATCCATAAACGCAAGCAATTCTTCTGTCGTCTGTGGTGCAGGATCCATTGGTGAAATCGGCTCTGCCGCTTCATAGAATGGCCAAGGCTCGAGGTAACCGACATGGCTGTGAATACTGCTCACTTTCCGGCCGAAGTTGACTTTATTCATCGGCTTCTTCCCACCCGCTTCAGGTTGCTTTTGCCTGTTCATATAACTTCATCTCCATTGTTTGATGGGGGACACCGTACATCAGCAGTCCTTCTCCACAGGGCACCCATCCTAATTTACTGAATAATCTGATATTTTCTTTTTGAACGGTAGCAAGAAAGCGCGCTGCCTTCTGTTTCGTCACCTCGTCAACAGCGGCGCGAATCAGATAAACACCGACCCCCTTTATCCGAAACTGCTCTTCGACCGCCAGCCTTCCCCCCCACCAAATTCCGCTTTTCTCCGGGTCCTCGTAACAGCGGACGGTCCCTGCCAGCCGATCGGCTTTTTTCGACCAGGCATTAATGAAAATGGCTTTCTCATCGTGCTCATCTTGATCCGATTGGGGAAACAGCTTTTGTTCCTTTACGAACACATCATTCCGTAAGCGAAGGGCTTCGCGAATTTCCTCAGCTGTTTCTGCTACTTTAATCTCATAATTTTTTCGCATATCAGTTCGCTCCCGATGCCAGCTTTTCAAAGAATGGCAGGGCTGAGCAGGCTCCGCATTTCGCACAGCCGGCCGAACTTTTCGCGGAAGATAGCTTTTCCTGAGCGAGAATCTGTGACACGCGCTGATACATCTCATTCATCACTTCACTTGTCGGTGGATTTGCGTCGGCGAGCATTGTCCCACTCAGTGGTCGGAGTGGGACAACGAATGGATAAACGCCAAGCTTCGCTGCTTTCGCGCAGCCTGCGACAGTTGTTTCCATATCCTCTCCGAGACCGATGATGACATAGGTGCTCACTTGATTTCTGCCGAAGACAGCGACTGCTTTTTCAAATGCCTGAAAATAAGTCTCAAGTGAAATACTCGATTTCGACGGCATCATTTCCTTCCGCACCGTCTCATCAAACGATTCAACGTGGAGGCCGATTGTATCAGCCCCTGCCTTCTTTAACATTTGATAGAAACGGTCATCTTCCGGAGGCTCGCATTGCACTTGGATCGGCAGCTCGCTTACTTTTCTAATTTCCTTTACACATTCCGTTAAATACAGTGCTCCACGATCAACCTCATTTGGTGTTCCGGTTGTCAATGTAATATGTTTGATTCCATCTAACTGCTCAGCTGCTTGAACGACCTCGGCCAGCTGTTTTGGCTGTTTGCGGGCAATCGTATTCCCACTTTCCAATGAATGACCAATCGCACAAAACTTACATCTGTTTTCCGGTGACCAGCGGATACAGCTTTGAATGACCGTGCTCGCCAGCACATCGGCTCCATGTAAAACAGCGATCTTATTGTAGGGTATCCCGTCTTCTGTTTGCAGATCGTAGAACTTCGGCCGCTTCACTTCCTGCAAAAAAGCGGCGACAGGTGAAGGCATTCCTTCATTTTTCAGCGCATAACCTGAATCGTTTTTTTCCAATGAATACGGTGAATACTTGGCAGGTTCATTGAGCGTCGGCAGCATCACCGCTTGACCATTTAACAAAAATGCCTTGTCATCTGTCGGACCGGCTCCCCCTCTTCTGCCACTCAGCTCCACACCATTTGTCCGGATTCCCCGATTATGCAAATCAACAAGAAGCGCTTCTAATGATGCTTGTGCCGCTGTATGTTTGACCTCCTTGCTTCCACTCATTGATTTTCCCTCCTATTTGTTTGTGTCAGATTTTCTTCCGTCTTTCATCCTTTCAGATCGTTTTTTTTATAGACTTAGCGTAACCCCTCTTTACAACTCGAATAGTACACCTGTTTATTTGGAATGTAACCGACCACTCACCGGGAATTTTTTCAACCACCCATTACACCGCATTGTATAAATTGCAAAAAACGCTTTCGTATCAACGGTTTGCCGAACTATCAATAAACAGCAAAAACCATGTTAGATATCCTGACATATTTTCTGTTTTGTTCCAAAAAGGAGGAATGTTCAATGGAGTGGAAGCCGGACAAAAGCAATGAATTTCCGCTATATAAACAGATTTCTAACTTCTTTGAAGCGCGGATTTTAAATGGAGAACTTCCTCCGGGGAGTAAACTTCCATCAGAACGAAATCTCGCTAAATCGTTCCAGGTGAATCGGAGTACGGTGAACTCCGCACTTGAAGAATTGAAGGCTATGGGATTAATTGAAACGCTCGTCGGAGCAGGAACGGTCGTCAGTGACCATTTAACGAGGGAGCAGGGACGCCTTCCTAACTGGAGTCAATATATAAACGAAGGCTTTTATCAACCGAATAATCCGGTAAATCAAATGATTAATCAGCTGATTCAGACGGATAAAGACATGATCAATTTCGGAATTGGCGAATTAAACAAAGACCTGCTGCCAGTTGACGTGTTAACTCATATTCATCGTCAGATCACGTTTGATAATGACCTCGGCTATCAGCATATCCAGGGCAATATTAAGCTGAGGGAAACCATTTCATCCCACCTGAAAGATTATCGCAACATCGAGACATCCGCTTCATCGATCATTGTCACATCAGGAGCCCAGCAGGCGATTCATCTAATTATTCAATGCCTTTTAAGCCCGGGGGATTCCGTTGCGATTGAAGATCCATCTTACGCCTATTCTTTACCAATCTTTCATTCTGAAGGATTGAAAACTTATTTTTTACCGGTTTATGAGGACGGGGTTGATCCGGAGGAAGTCCTCAGCCTATACCAGAAACACCGGATTAAGATGATCTTTTTAAATCCGATTCATCAAAATCCGACCGGGCACACGCTGAGCATTGAAAAACGGCAACGGATGATGGAAATTTGCAGTAAATACGGGATTGCGATTGTAGAGGATGATCCGTACAGCTTAATCGGCTATCAGGATAACAATCTTCCTCCCCTAAAATCACTCGATTCGCACGGTCTTGTGTTATACATTAGTTCTTTATCAAAAGTGCTTTCATCCGGACTTCGAGTCGGCTGGATCGCCGGTCCGCAGCCCGTTATTCAGCGCATCGCCGATCTTAAGCAACAAATCGACTTTGGTCATCCTAACTTTTCACAATTGTACGCCACCGAATTGTTGCGTTCCTCTCAGCTCGATGACCATCTGATCTCATTAAGAAACCGTCTAAAAGCGCGAAGAGACGTAACTGCAAAGGCGCTCACGGAACTGCTTCCTGATGAGATTTCTTTTAGCCTGCCGGATGGCGGGATTCATTTATGGTGTAAGCTTACAAATCAGAAGATAGATTCTCACTTGCTATTTAAACATGCCATTAAGCAAGGGGTTGTCTTTGCACCGGGCAAAACGTTAGGCTCAGAAAAACATTACATGCGCTTCACCTTCAGCCGACCCGATTCAGACTTAATCAAAAAAGGGATTGAACGGCTGGAGCAGACCTTGCGGAAATATCTTAAAAGCCGGTCATAGCATTGGAAATGTTCGCCAAAAAAGGGGGGCTTCGTGGTATACTATTTCTTGTACAATAGGATAGGCTCTCTCAAGGGCGGTCTGGCTCATCCCCTGCCGAAAGGGGGTGAGGCCAATGACAGTATACGAAGCACTTACATTGATGATTGCTTTTGGCGTTCTCGTCGCCATACTGTCGCAAGATAAACAGAAATAGACCTCCCTTGAGCCTCAGAAACTTACGGGATGGTCTATTTCATCAGATTATGGAGCCAGCCGCTCTTTACGGAGCAACTGTTGTACACGACCGGAAGTGTTCGCGCACTTTCGGTCTTTTTTAGCTTTCTCTTAATTACCGCCATTATAACATATTCCACCAATTTCCCAAAGTCAATTATCACCCTTTACTAAGATATTCCTGTACAAGGGCGCACCCCGGATTATGTATCATAGTATACGAAAGCCTCGAGGCTGCGGGTTCAACGTTACCACTTTCTTCCTCCCCTTCAGGAAAACTCCAAGTGGTAAAACAATTTATCGACAGGCAGCACTGGAAATTTTTCAGGCAAATCATCAGGAGAAACACGTGTAAAGCCATTTTTTTCATAAAAACGATGTGCAGCTAAAAACTGGGGCGTTGTCCCAAGATAAATTGCCTTGATTTGCCGTTCTTTCGCCCATGCGATGGCCGTAGCCAATAACAAGCTTGCCGTCTTATATGTTGATCCTCTGAATTCTTTTGCGACAAACATTTTCCTTAACGCAACCTGCTTGTTCCCTATATCTAAAAGACTGATTGTGCCGACAACTTTTCCGCCATACATCGCAACCCAAAAGTTTCCATCCCCTGTTTGATAAAACTCTTCAACCTGAAACAAATCAGGCTGGTCATCTTTTGTTATCGCAATTTTGTATTCTTCTTGTTGAATGTGCACAATTAATTGTACGACTTCAGCTTGGTTTTTGCTGGAGTATGGCTTAATGATCAGGCTATTATTCATTGTTCCCACCACCATTTTTCTTTCATTCTTTAAAGTTAGGATCGTTGTTTTGACTGTAAGAAGGCAATGACCGTTTCATCGGTGAGAGCTGACGATGCCCCCAGCCAAATTAAGTGACCCCATGATTCAAGTATACAAAGCTTTGAGCCAGGAATCTGTTCTTGCGCGTAGTGAGCGTGATCCAAAGGGACAGAACGATCATGCTTACTGTGCATTATGAGAGTCGGGCAAGTAATTGCACGCAAATCATCACTCGTAATCGCGTTCACCTGAGCTAAATCGAGAAGGAAACCAAAGCCTGAGCGTTGACGGTTATTCATCTTCCGAATCGCATCGACATCATCCTCGCTTATTTGACCTTTTGCTTGAGCATACGTTAATTTGCTGAAGGAAGGCAACATTTGTTTAAAAATAAACCGTGGAAACAGATTGCTCAGCGCGGCGACCAACCGCCATGTGACTTTTTCCGTTTTAGGATGAAATAATGCCCGCGCCACCTTGTATTCTTTATCTGGCGGCTTCAGCCATTCCTTCGTAACAGGCGATTGCAGCGTAAGCGTACTAATGCGCTCTGGATAATTCGCAGCTAACCAGATCCCGCTCGGACCTCCGGCGGAAATCGCCAGTACATGAACGTTCTTCAGTTTTAAGTGATCCAATAATTTTACATAATACTCACATGCCTTGGCAAGATCTTTCCCCGCTTCTTTTGAAGTTCTCCCATATCCCGGTCTTGACGGAGTGATGACAGTAAAGCCGTTCTCAACTAAAGCCTGATAGCCAAATTCCTCGTTGCAATTTGAATGCCCGCCATGCATCACAAGAACCGGCTCCCCTTCACCAATCAGTGAATACTCAACCGTAATGCCATCAAACGAAACGGCTTCGACTTTTCGTTCCATTCCTCATCCCTCTTTCAAATCTTTATCACTCGTCCACCAAAGCAGCCTTCAATATTTATATTTATTATCCTCCATGCTTTTATCAATTTCCTTTTGAAGCGGTGATTTGTCAGCCTCTTCTTCAATCCCATATTTTTTTCTGTAAAAAGATTCCAAGTCGTGATTCATTTATTCCATTTCTTATCGCGCTTTTCAAAATGAGATAAAAGATAATAAGCAAAACAACTGAAAAAATAAACTCCATAACTTCCATTTGACTTCCTCCCTTGTAAGTTCCAGCATTCTTCACCATATTAAGCTAAAACGAAAAAGAATAGAAGAGAAAATGTTACTGGCGCGCGTTTTTCCTTATTGAACAGGGAGTTTGTTACTGCTTACCTGATGGCAAACGCGTTACACCGCCCAAAAACCATTAGACAAATTTCCCATTAACAGCAAGTGGAATAGGTTATTCTGAATGTGAAAGGGGAGAAAATATAATGGAAAACAACAGTGCACCAGAACATCTTGCTTGGCACGAAACGTTAGACATGCACGAATTAGTCGCTTCTCAATCAATTGGTTTAATGAAGATAAAAAAGACATATCCCGACATAACAGACCCCGAATTAAAGCAGCTTTACAAAGAAGCAATAAACGGACTATCAAATAATGTGGCAGAACTGCTGGAATTCTACCCGCTGGCCCCCCGCTCTCCAGAAGAGGATGACTTTCGCAACGACCAGCTCCCTTTTCATGCAGGCGACTTATTGGCCCTCTTTAAGTCGGGTGTCAGAAATTACTCAATCGCCATAACCGAGACGGCAACCCCGTCCCTCAGAGCCGTTCTAAAAAAACAGTTAATCCAAGGAATCGATACCCACGCGAAAATCTTCAACTATATGTACAAAAACGGCTTTTACCCTGCTTATAATCTCGAACGCCTGCTGCAAAACGATGTAAACCTTGCTTCCAAGGCGTTAAATGAACCATTTTAACTGATCATCTTTCCAAAGGCTTGAGACAAAACTAGCATTGACCAAGGGCTGGACAAAAGATTTTAAAATAACAATCTTTTGTCCCTCCCCTTTACCAATACGACAATTGTGCTAAAATAGTAACTAATGATTTGTAACAACACTGTAGAAAAGATCACCAAATTTTGACTATCTCCCCTGCTCGGCAACTCTCCTTTAAAGTCCCATCCGTAAAACGTGAATCCCTAAACCTTATGACAAGAAATAGTAGCAGAGATAGGCATATTTCAATAATAAGGAGGACACTTATGAGCGAACAATTGCTCCATCAGATTTTATCCAAACTGGATACTGTTTCAACCGACATTAACGGACTAAAAATGGACGTGACCGAACTAAAAACTGATGTCTCCGGGCTTAAAACGGACGTCGCCGACTTGAAAACCGATGTTTCCGGACTTAAATCAAATGTCGCTGACCTCACTTCCGATGTCTCCGGGCTTAAAACGGACGTTGCCGATCTGAAAACCGATGTTTCCGGACTTAAATCAAATGTCGCCGACCTGACCACCGATGTCTCCGGGCTTAAAACGGACGTCGCCGACTTGAAAACCGATGTCTCCGGACTTAAATCAAATGTCGCTGACCTCACTTCCGATGTCTCCGGGCTTAAAACGGACGTCGCCGACCTGAAAACAGATGTTTCCGGACTTAAATCAAATGTCGCTGATCTCACTTCCGATGTCTCCGGACTTAAAACAGACGTCGCCGATCTGAAAACCGATTTCGCCCGGATGGATTCAAATATGGTCGGTCTTACTTCTGATGTCTCTGGACTTAAAACAGATGTCACCGATCTGAAAACCGACGTCTCCGACTTAAAAGTGGATTCAACTGAAATAAAAGAAGTTGTCTTCCGCCTTGAACAAAAACAGGAGATTATTTATCTCCATACAGGAAAACTATCCGAATATCATTCCACTATCATATTCCGTCTAACGAATATTGAAGATCGGCTTGCCTTCCAGACTCATAAAATAACAGAGACAGAACTTGAGCTATTCAAATTGAAAAAAGAGTAAAAATGTTTTTAGGGGCTGTTTATTTCCTAGCTCAAACTAATACAAGAGTAAGCCAAAGTGCGGTGCCAGTCGGAGAGCATTGGTACTTCGTTTAGACTAAAGGTTAAAGATTGCTTAATTTTCCTTAAGTTAGTTGTGAACAGCATCCTTATGTATATAGAAACTCATAAACTGGATTTCTGAAAAACAGCGTTGTAGTAGCAGATAAAAATCGGCCATTCATATTGAAGCGCCTTTCAACATTGAGAGAGGCAATTCTTTACGCATGGCCGAACGGGACTTCAACTCACTTTATCATTTCTGCTTCTTTTATGTTCTTGTCGCCCAGGAATGATAAAAGAGGATGAACATTCATTTTCTTACTAGCAGGAGAACTAATATAAATGAGGAGGAATTTGTCTGTCTCTTCCTGCTACCACAGCTGGTGGCGTATCGAAAATATAATCAGGAGCAGGGTTTAATGTAGGTTTCTCAGCAAAAGGGACAGGGTTTTCTACGTAATTAAATGTGCCTAGACCATCCATGCTTGGACCAGAAGCCCAACGCCCTTCAGCACTTTCATTTCCTTGTGAGAGATTAAATAATGTATACGACACTTCTTGTTTTTCAAGCTCTTTCGGGAATGTGCTTGGAACGACAACGTTCTCTTTCTCCTCCAGCTCACAAATCGCGGCGATCCATTGATTTTGGTGCATTGTGTCTCTCGCAATCAGCCACGAAAGCATATCTTTTACCCCACGGTCATTTGTAGCGGCATACAATCTCGCGACCTGAAGTCTTCCTTGTGATTCAGCATTCAAATTGGCTCTGAAGTCAGCTAGTAAATTTCCGCTGGCAATGATATAATCTGCTGTCCACCTATTCCCGTTGCTGTCAGCCGGCAATGCCCCTAATCCAGAAACAATTGCATGTTGTGGATTCATTCCTCCAAGGATGGCACCCACAATCGGATCTTGCGCGACACTCTCTAAGTCCCCTACAGGAGCTCCGTCTAACAAACGGGCAATCATTGTCGCCAACATTTCAATATGAGCCAACTCTTCTGCCCCGGTATCCATTAACAAATCCTTATATTTACCATTGCCACGGACACTCCACCCTTGAAACATATATTGCAGTGCAACGGAAATTTCTCCAAATTGCCCTCCTAATACTTCCTGTAATTGACGTGCAAATATCGGGTCAGGTCTTTCCGGTTTTGCATGGTACTGTAATTCCTTGACATGATAAAACACTGACACCCCTCCTTTTAATACTTTCACTTCAGTGTATTTACAAACTGATTTTAGGTGCCCGTCTAGGCTCAATTAATGTGAAAAATCGTCGTCAGATAAATTCAGCAGGTTCTCCCCTAAAATATCTGACAAATATTATTGAGTAATCCTGAATAATCCAGTCCCACATATTAAATACTAATTTTCGTATTACCTTTCTTAAAGGAGAAAAAACGATGAACGTTCAAACAAGGAGTGTTGTTATGGGTATTTTAAGCGGTAATCCTCAAGATGAACCTTTGCATTATGGAGAAGTATTTACTGTATGGTCAAATGTATTAGGAAATAATGGAATGATTTCTGCGTATCAAGCTTTTTATCACCATGCAGGTGACGAGGATCTAAAGAAATTAATTAAAGAAGGCATTGACGGTTTGCAAACTGAGAATCAGCAACTGCAAGAAATACTTAAAGCAAATGGTGTTGCTCCTCCACCGGCCCAAGCGGATCGCCCTGTCGCCAACTTAGAAGATATTCCAGTCGGGGCAAGATTTATCGATCCTGAAATAGGGGCTGCTCTTTCAAAGGATGCAGCGGCCGGATTAGTCGCCTGCAGTCAGGCTATGGGGCAATCCATCAGGGAAGATATCGCCATGATGTACGGACAATTTCATACAAGTAAAGCACAATTTGCAGCTAAAGCTTTAAAACTCAGCAAAGAAAAAGGCTGGTTAATACCTCCTCCTTTACATCCAAACAAAGGAGAATAGCAGGGACACTTTGCCCCTTGAATCCCTTTCTTTTCAGATGAAAGCAAAGAACCGAAAAGTCGGCGTCCCCCCCTTTTTCACTCAAATCAAATGACCAACAAATGGTGCGGGCCCTTTTATACTTTACATTCATTTACATCTCTCTTTATCTGCTTTATTGTTAAGAAGAAGAGTGGATAAAGGAGATGTTTGAAATGGACTTATTTGGTTTGTTAACTTTCATCGGGGTTTTTTGTGTGTTTGACGCGATTCGCAGGTTAAATAATAATGTGCTGAACCAGACCGAAGAAATAAGAAAATTACGGGAGGACTTGAGACAGGGGAATAAAAATTAGCCTTTGAAGCCGTTCTACCGTCACTCTTCATTCATATACTGTTGAATAAGAGTGAGGTGAATGAAGTGGATTATTGGCAAAACCTTTGTCAGCAATATGCTCACACCGTGAATGGCAAGCCTAAAATGGAACAGGGCGTTTGTTCAGTGGAAATCGGGCGCCATCTTCATGTCACGATCCAGGGCCGCATAAGCCGTAGTGCGGTTCCGGCCGGGATCACGTTTGAATCACTTGATCATGAAGGCAACGCCCTTAACCTCGGGGAAGTCGCCGTTCTGCAGGAGGAACTACCTTTATTTATTCATATGCTTGTCAAAAACAATCTGGTCGTCAGCGCGATTCATAATCATTGGATTTTCACCGATCCGCCTATTCTGTACGTCCACTTTCAGTCTGTGGAGCCACCGCTGTCCTTCGCGCAAAAAACGGCTGAGGCTTTTACAGTATTAAAGCAGTAGAGCTGTCTCAAGAAGCGTCCATCCATGCCTCTTGAGACAGCTCTTTATCTGCCTATCCTTCCTCCATCCTACACTATATTCAAAAAAATAACTCCTTAGTCATTTTATACAGTACGATTATACTGCTATAAAACCGCCGGACTGTAAATCATTTCATCGTTAGAAGGATTGGCACGCTTCTTTGTTGAAAGTACTGAATAAAGGAACATGAGTCGAGAAAGAAGCAGGTGAAAAAGGGGCGATAACATGAGCAGGGTTGACTTTTCTCTGTTCTATCTGGCACTAAGCTTACTGCTCTTTTCAGGGTGCGGAAGTGATAATAGAGAGACAGCTGACTGGGAACGGAGCCAGATTGAAACCGTCAACAGCATAGACGGGGTAACGATGAAGGCGAAGGAAGGAACACTCTCCTCTACTGGTTTGACAGTTACATTTGAAAACAGCACCGATAAACAGATGATCTATGGGGAATACTTTTTGCTTGAGAAGAACATCAATGGAAGCT
Source organism: Halalkalibacter oceani (assembly GCF_040544555.1). Classification (NCBI taxonomy): domain Bacteria; kingdom Bacillati; phylum Bacillota; class Bacilli; order Caryophanales; family Bacillaceae; genus Halalkalibacter; species Halalkalibacter oceani. The sequence continues at coordinate 7,498 of NZ_JBEPKD010000018.1, read as the reverse complement.
GGTATGAAGTTCCAGTCTCCATTGGCGACAATTATGGATTTGATGCTATTGGCTATAGGTTAGATTCTACAACTGTCCTCGATTGGCCGGTTGATTGGGAGTGGCTCTATGGCAGCCTCGATTCGGGCCATTACCGTATTATAAAAAATATACTCGATTTCAGACAGCCAGGAGACTATGATAAATACGATTTGGCAGCGGAATTCACCATTGAATAGCGAACCAAACTTGATAGCATACAGAGAAAAAGAAAGGGGAATGACTGGTGTATTACAATAAAAAGCGTTTAGAAGAGCTGCGAAAAGAAGGCGAAGAAAAGTTTGAAGAAATGGAAAGAGAAAGAAAACGAAGAGCGATCGGGCAAAAATATAAAGCAAATGAAATCGAGATAAGATGTGTCCACTGCAAGCATGACAAATTTGAATTAGATGAGACATTACTCAATACAAGAGCCATGACTTTTTTTGATGTAGAGTGGCTTAATGACGCAGCAAAAACGTTAATCTGTAAAGAATGCGGCTACATTCACTGGTTCGCGAAAGAGGTCGTGGAAGTGAATGAATGAGTTCTCAAACGAAAAACTCACTCTAACCCTTGCTGATGTGGACGGGGTTTTTGCGCTTCCAGTGGCCTCCTAATTATCTGCGCTTCTCTTTTAATAGTTCTACCCATTTTCATCATAATCTGCCATTATCATGTTCATCGCCCGATTTACCATAGGAAATAACCCTCTCCTTATATTTTATACTATATTACACTTCAACCTCATACTCCATCCCCTTCAACTCTGCACCACATATGAACTCATTCGTATACCTTAATTTGACTTCCACCCTCAACTGTGGTAACCTTAATCAAATCCTTTAATGAATTTGTAGTCCTCTCGTCAGTGGTCGCCACTTCTTTTCCACACCAAGAACTCACCTTCATTTTCAGCAGCTTCACAAAGCATTTTTCCTTTCGTTATCCTGCTAAGGTAGTAAACATCTGGATTATCTTTTTTCAAACTTACCTGCCGGATTCATTAAGTCAGTAAGAGGGCAGGGTCGATTTCTTAATTGAATCGATGGAATATTTAACCTTATCCGCCAAATTTTAAGCTCACCAAAAGGAGGGATTTAATGGGATTATCTCTAACTCTGATTTCATCCGGTCTTATCATCGGATACATCAACTATGAATACACCGGCGCTTTAATCGGTTTGTTCGCAGCACTGCTGATCGGCATGTTATTTAACACAAGAAAATCCACAACGTAAGCTACAATTGCCACGTGGCTCAAAAGACAAAAAGAAATAGACTTTCCTAAGCTTTCGACTTAAGAGGGGTCTATTTCATTTCGGTTGACTACACTCATTCCTTTTTCGCGCATCAAAATCTGCCATCAGAGAGAAATCGCTTGAATTCTCCAGTTTGCTCTCTCAAGCTACCTTTAAGCCAATTTTGAACAGCAAAATAATTTCGATTCGTTCTCAAACGAGTACTAACGGAGAAGCTCTATTTGCTAGAAGCAAGTAAATGATTGAATTTGTCGTAAGCTTATACCGAAATACACCCATCTAAATCCATTCCAACGCCACCCCGCAATAGAGTTTCGACCGACAAAGATTGGATAAAACCAAAATTGCTGAAAGCCTCTTAACCATACGTACGTAAACCGGAATAAACATCTTCTAATGCCCCCCGGATCAACTGCGAAAGCTTCTATTTGTTGTGTCTGTGCAGGAACGGTTGATGGCGGTGGCGTTTGTGGTGGTCCACTTGCTTGGCCTTGACTCGGAGGTCCAAACGGAGGTTGGAGACCAGGCATCCCTGGTGGCAATCCTATTGGAAGAAACCATTGGCCAAATTGTCTTTCATCAACATCTCCGCTGTAAGTCATGTTCTCTTGAAATGGACTTGAAGAAAAAGAAGCATCCTGACCATAAGGAGCTTGATAATACAGATTTCCATGACTTGGATACAAAGCTGCACTTCCTCTCTACTTTAAGGTTACCTCATAGTATTCTTTAGTCATTTACCTAGCAGCTTGTATTTTCAGAAATGTGTATTTGCCTAACTAAGGATTTCTTCGTCATACACACAGCCCATCCCAATTGTCAGTATGATTGTTGTTAAACTCGCCTTAAAAACAAAGCAAAAAACCCTTGAATATCGAAGCTGCTGAAAAAGTGGAAATCGTCCTTTTTCAGTGGCCTCTAACTATCATATTAAAAACCAAACCTTGCTTAGCTGTTCAAACTCATACTAACACGAATTAGAGCTTAAGTACTCGAGGACACTATTAACTCGTTCCTTCACTGAATAATCCCCTTCAATTCTTACTACCGGACAAGACAAGCTTGCCAACCAACTTTCATGCAACGTCTTACTTCTAACTTCCATTCCAGCACTGTCATATAAAGCAGCCCACTCTAAAAATGCCTTATATTGTTCATGTTTGCTGCCACCAGCTACTATTTCATTCCCATAACGCTGAAATTCTCTCTGTTTTAGCCTTTCGAGTCTTATATCTTGCGGAATCCATAAGAAGACAACAAGGTCAAAATCACTTCTAAAATGATCTCCCCAGCCGCATAATGCACCAGAAAGAATCCAATTTTCATTTTGCGATAAATCCTTTTCAAGCATCCTTCTTCTATCAGGAATGTCCCTTTTTTTAGTGAATTTAGTTGCCCAATAGTAATCATCGGTATCAAAATAAGCATGAGGCAAAACCTCTGCTAATGCAGAACCCAGTGTTGAAGTACCTGCCCCTGAAGCTCCCATAATGTGAATGTTATTTTTCATAGTTCCTCCTCACTTCCCTTTTCCACTCTTCTGCATCGTTTGTGTAAGTATATCAACCTTCAGATAAACAGAACAAGTCAACTCACTTTAGGTTTAGTGAAGATGAAACTTTCTTATCCGTCATTGGTTAGACGTGTTTTCAAAATACAAATGCCGTCCCCTTCAAATGTAATCATCTATTTAGAATCCACCATTGCTTTTTTAAAAGCTATCTGCTATATTAAAACAAATAATCAAACACTTAATCATTTGATCTAGGGGTGATGGGTTGAAGGAGCGAAGCCAAAGCGTATTGTTAGAAAAGAAGCAAGCTCTGCTAGATGAAATTCGTAAGTCCACAGATATTTTCAAAGCGCTTGCGGATCCCGTAAGACAGGATATTTTAATGATGTTTATGATAGCTAAACGAATGAACGTTGCACAAGTTGTGGAGCAATCTCATTTGTCCAGGCCGGCCATATCTCATCATTTAAAAATACTTAAACAAGCAGGCATCTTAGACTCTGTGAAGGAGAAGACGGAGGTTTATTACAGCTTAACGCTTGAGAACTCAGTGATAGACCAGCTTAAAGCAATCATTCATGCAGCCGAAAGCCTATCGGATGACCCTGCTAAATCGTTTGAAGAACATCCATGACTTTCTCTCCAAAATGAAGAAAGTCTTTTTTTGAAATAAACGTTCAAATGTTTAATCATTTAAAATAATTGTTGGAGGTAATGCAAATGAATTATTCAAAGAAGACGGCCTTGGTAACAGGTGCATCATCCGGAATAGGGGAGGTTTTCGCAAACGAACTCGCTAAAAAAGGATGTAACTTACTATTGGTCGCCCGGTCAGAGGATAAACTTAAACAACTCGCACATAACCTTCAGGACAGGTATTTGATCAATGCAATTCCTCTTTCAGTTGACCTTTCGTCAATTACCGCTGCACAGAAATTAGGTCAGGAAGTTGAAAATTTAGGAATAACAATCGACATTCTTATTAACAATGCGGGGTTTGGAACGATGGGTGTTTTCAATCAAATCTTGTCCACTCGTATTCATCAAGAAATTCAGCTAAATGTTCTATCCTTAACTGAATTAACTCATCATTTTATTGGCTCCATGATTGAAAGAAAGGAAGGGATAATTATCAATGTCGCTTCAATGACAGCATTTCAACCGACACCGTATATGGCGGTATATGGTGCGACGAAAGCTTATGTCCTCTCCTTCACGGAAGCATTATGGGCTGAATACAGAGATAGCGGCATTCAAATCGTTGCATTATGCCCCGGAGAAACGAAGAGTTCATTTCATGCAGTATCCGGTACAGATAGCTTGAAAAGTAAGCGCATGGAACCGATAGATGTCGTAAACGCAGCATTTAAGGCTGTAGAAAAGGGTCGTAGCCATACAATCGTTGGGCGAAATAATTTTATTATGGCTCAATTGCCACGTTTCCTGCCCCGGAGCACGGTCGTGAAATTCGCTAAAGCTGTATTTCAATCAGCTTTGAACAAGTAACACCTCTAAAGGAAGATAGCTACATTTTAAAATTAAAAAGTCGGAAAACCCACTGCTCTTTTGGTTGAAAAGCGCACAGCAGGAAAATTTGATAAGTTCGCCCGGAATGAAAATCACACTCCTGCGCAACTCCATTTAAAAAGAGTGAAATAGTTCGTCCCCACTTTGTCCCCAAAGGGGTCCCGACAGAGATACTGGTCTAAATAGACAAAACAAAAAACCCTTGACTATCAAGGGTTTTGCGGGATGACCTGTACTGGGCTCGAACCAGTGACCTCCACCCTGTCAAGGTGGCGCTCTCCCAACTGAGCTAACAGATCGCATATGTAATTTGCTTTTGAGGATGTCTGCCCTGCGACATTTATAAATATACAGCAAATTCTTCAGGTTGTCAACATTATTTTTTTGTATAGGAGGGACTGGCGGTCAACGGGGCTTCGGATCGGCCAGTCCTGGCAGTTCGATATGTGGATTGATCGCCGTAACGGCTTTGATAAATTCGTCTTGCTGCTGTGGCGAGATTTCGACGAGAGAGTAGCCTGCGCCGTAATGAATGATGATTCGTTTCAGGGAAAGCCCTAAAGAAAAGGTCGTAACAAGCGAGCTAGTTGCTTCTATTCGTCTAATTTCAGCGATCTGGATGCGTTTGCGAAAAGGGCCGCAGCGAATCCGGATTTCGTCGTGCTTGAGCGTGTAGTCTGTTTGAAACCAGCACCAGAGCAGCAGGGTGCAAATCGGTGCGAGAATGAAAAAGCTAATTAGTTCCCTTGTGAAAAACGGGATGATCATCAAGCTGGCGGTCAGCCAAATGGTAACGGTTGTGACGGTGTCTCGTCTCGACTTAAAGTTCATTTGTGCACCTGCCGGCAAGATTAATCGTTAAACAGCGAGGTCAGGAAATTTGACGGGAGATGGATTTTTTCGTTTTTGTTGATCATTTTTTCAATTTCATCGGCGTCGTCCTGATCTTTCAGTTCCCCGACTTCTTTGTGCAAATCCTCCATTTTTTTATCAAGAACCGCAGCGAGGTCGGCGGCATTTTTCAGTTCCAGGAGGAGGCGCTCTGGGATTTCTTTGTTGTATTTGTAATAGATTTTGTGTTCCAGGCTCGCCCAGAAATCCATAGCGATCGTCCGAATTTGGACTTCGACACATACACTGCTTTGGCGGTCGGACATGTAGACCGGGACCTCGATGATCAAATGGAGGCTGCGGTAGCCGTTTGGCTTCGGGTCGCGCAAATAGTCCTTCACCTCAAGGACTTTGATGTCTCCCTGCTTCTGGATCATGTCGCTCAGCTGATAAATATCGGTCAGAAACGAGCATGTGATTCGGATGCCGGCAACATCTTTAATGTTGTCCTTAATACTTTCCAGAGTGATGGGATAGTTTTTGCGGTGAAGCTTTTTTAAAATACTTTCTGGTGATTTTAAACGCGAGCTGATATGCTCAATCGGATTATAATCATGAATCAGCTGAAATTCTTCTTGTAAAATTTTAATTTTCGTATTCATTTCGTCTAAAGCAAACTTATACGTCATCATAAAACGAGTGGCTTCAGTACGATAGGCTTTTAATCGTTTTAAATCAATTGTTGTGGCGGGATTCACGTTATTCCTCTCCAGTTCAATATGATAGTAGAACTCACTTCTTATTGTGAGCGATTGCGTAGAGAAAGTCAATTTCTAAAAAGGAAGGTTTGATGACCGAAACGCAGCACCGTTCTACTACTACCCGGTTTCTCCCACTGCAAAACACGGCCGACCTTCTGGCGTATTTGCATTATTATTAGAAAATACAAAAAAAGCCTTTCTTCCAAAAAGGAAAAAGGCTTTATAATATGTACATTTGGCACGCCTAGTAGGACTCGAACCTACAACGCGAGAACCGGAATCTCCATAACGAAGCTTCGTACGGGAGTCTACCCGTGAAACGGACGTCTCTTCTCGTATATACATTAGTATAGCACGAGACAGTTACGTTTACAACGTCAAACCTCAATCGCCTCGTAAGCCGCGTCAATTTCATCCCGTGTAATACCGATATATTTCAAAGTCATGGCCGGTGTGCTATGGTTAAGGATCGCCATGATCCGGGTGACATCGATGCCCTGCGTATATAATTTGAATCCGAATGTCTTCCGTAGACTGTGTGTGCCGATGGCTCCGATCTTATCCGCAATGCCCGCTCGTTCCGCTGCCTCGTTTAATATACGGTAAGCCTGAACGCGGGAGATCGGCTTATTGCCGCCCTGACGTGAGCGGAAGATATATTCGTCGTCTGCTCCCTCTAGCTTCTTCACTTCCGCGATAACCGTTTTACTCAATTTGATACGGCGGGGCTTCTTCGTCTTCGTCTCGGTAACGACTAGCTCCGTTTTGCCGCGGACATCCCCGATCTTTATTTCGAGTAAGTCGGATATACGTAGTCCAAGCGATACACCCATGACGAACATAAGTCGGTTACGTCCATGTAGAGCCGCTTTCATTTTCGCAATATCCCGGTCAGATTTTATCGGATTCACTTCGTTAGACATCGGCTTCCCTCCGTTAGTGTAACGTTAATTTTATTTTGTTACAGTTATTATAACGGAGGATATTTCTCGCGTCAATCTACTTTACATGGCGATTCACTTTACACCGAGATTTTAAAATTTTGTACGCAACTTTCACTGGCCAGAATAGGGGATTACGGAGGCCCCCGGTTGGGGGGTCGACCGTGCCAAAAACAACCGTCAAATGATCGTTTTTAAGATGAATAACGAATACATTTTAACGAATAAACAGCGTAACATTTGTATGTTTTGTTACGGTAGCGGACGCGTAGAAACGTTGATACGACGCATGTTACAGCGGTTATATACCGTTCTCTATTCGTCACTTACTTTATTCATCGCGAAACCCTTGCCGTATAAGCATCGCGGATATGATCGAATGCTTAACGTTATGTATAAAAACGTGCATAAACACACATTACCACGTTAAAGTGCGAATGTGACACACGAACCGACCCCGGGGTTTCCGCGGCCCGCACGCGTCAGGGCGGTGTCGCAGATATGTAAAGGGTGGGAAAGGGACGAATCCCCCTCCGCCTACTCGATCATACGGTTCAACTCGTCTACCGCATCGGTTAACTCTTCGCGGCTCATACGTGGTTCGCCCGAGGCGTATACGTGAATGTCCGGGGAATCCTTAGCGAG
>NZ_JBEPKD010000017.1:0-84789 GCF_040544555.1 Halalkalibacter oceani | reverse complement strand
CGATGGACACCCTTGCTCTTGGCTAATGGTTGGCAACTGCCAGCCCCCATAGCGGACTTTCACCGCCTAGCTACGCGCCATGCGTGGCGCACTAAGAGGGGCTGGGAAAAGGTATAAAACAACCTTTTTCCCAGCCCCTAAGCAATGAGTAGAGCCGTCACAGCCTTTTTATGTAGGATGTCATCCAATTGAAGACCATTATTCTTTTTCTTTAAGCTTCAATAAATAATGGGTATATCCCTTTACACTATCCTCTGTTTCGCCGGTGGATATCGTTTCCATCGCAACATAAATATCGTTATTTGTAATATAAAACGCAGGATTGGACAAAACCCCATCTTCTACATACATAATATAATGTTCGATCTCATCAACATCTAATTCTTTTTTAATCTCATCATAATCAAATAGAGAACTCAAGCCCTCAAAATTCTCAAGGTTTTCCCCGCCTACCTCATCATAATATTTATCATCGTAGTCCTTCATGGTGATGAATTCAAATCCTTCTGCTGGGTTTTCTCCAAATGTTCCTGAGGTTTCAGAAAAATAACTCTCTCCTATGGAAAACTCTACATCTGTGAACATTTCTGTTACTGCTTTTACGTCATTTTGATAGTCTTCTTCACTTTTTCCAGAATATTTGCGCATATACGCAACTTCCTCAAATGTGTATTCCCCATAAAAATCAGCTATGTTTAAAGACGTATTATCTGCAGATTGATTAGAAGACCCACACCCCATTAAAAAGAAAATCATGATACTGTGCAAAATAATGTTAGCCATTCTTATCTCCCTTCTTCTTTCCCACTTTAGTATACTATATATGTACATCTACTTAAATTTTTACATTAATACGTAAATCTTATTTTATAGTAAATGCTCTCCCTTTTGTGATTTCTTATTAAATAAACCCGCCCTATTTAGTGAAAAACGTTCCCGTCAGCTTATCGATTAATTCTTTTTCCACAAGAAAATCGCGGATAGAAATTGCTGCGAAATACGAGGAGAAATCGAAATCAGCCAGTAAACAATCGTCATAAAGCAAACTGATCGTCAATTCCTTCTGCGGCGTGATGCCTTTTTCCAGTAGCCATTCTGCTACCTGCGTGTAAATCGTCTGTCCCTGTTCAGAAATTGAACTTTCCACAGCAAATTGCCCGGCCAGGCTTTGCCACCAGACGTTAAAGGAGTGATAAATATCCTCATATTCTTTTAACGTCCTCTCGCATTGAGCGAACAAGCGCTGATAAAATAAGCTTTTCTCTCTGAAAATTTCCAGGTCATTTATTGGATTTTCAGAAATCCGCCTTGCTACTTCACTCCACACCTCTCGATACCGCATTTCAAAGTCTTCTTGAAATTCACCTCTTGATGGCAGGTAGGGAAATTTCCATTCATCCTTATTTTGTTGGCGATTTAGAAAGATATTTTGGATATACACTAAAAAATTCAACGTATAACTGGCTTCTATTTTCATTAGCAACGTATTTTCCATATAAGCTCCCCTCTCCTTAAATTATTGCTGCAAATAGAGAGTTAATTCTACTTCTTTCTCAAAGAAAAAAATCCTGCTGGAACAGGATTTTTCAGACCGTAGACAAAACTTGTCTCTTTTGGGTTAGTGACACTGGAGGATATGTGTTTCTCCAGTGCCAGTCGATAATTTTTTTAGGTCCATGGCAGCAAAAACAAGCATCGCCTGCATCGAATTTTTTTCCAACCCTTTCAGGTTTGTCAAACGCACCCCATGCTTTTGTTTCTGCAAAGACACGTGCAATCGTTGCTTTCCGTCTTACATAGATCTCTCTCTTTACGGTCAAGCAACCCCCTTTTTTCCCCTTAGGCAAAGCGGACGGGGTGGGAGGGCCGACTCCTGCAGGAGGAGAGGGCAGGTTGAAATCCACCGGCCGGGCCGGTTAGTTCAACGCCCTCCTGCGGAAAGCGTGCCCCCCATCCCGGGAGCGGGTTCGAAGCTCTGGATCGTGACAAATCCTTCTACCAAAAAATCCTGCTGTAACAGGATTTTTCTCAGTGTATTAAATGTCACCACGGCAGCAAAAGCCGGATGCCGCCGATGCCTGCCAGAACCATGATGATCAGGTTGAAATTTTTCTGCGGGATATAGGGCAGTGCTTTGATGCCGATCAACGAACCGAGCAGAATGATCGGAATAAACCATAAATAAAAGAGAAACGTTTCTCCAGTAATTAAATCGAGATTCACGTACAGCGGCACTTTAATCAAATTAACCGCTAAAAAGAACCACGCGCCAGTGCCGATAAAGACGTTCTTCGGCAAAGCGAGCGCCAATAAAAAAATAGCCATCACGGGCCCGGCTGCGTTTCCTATCATTGTTGTAAAACCGGCCAAAGTTCCCATTACGCCGATAAACAGCTTCGATTGCGGTATATTCGTTAGCCATTTCGCCCCAGCTTTTGCCCGGTATATTTGCAAACTAACCATACTAATGATAATAAGTCCTAAAATAATTTCAATCGGTCTGCTTACGGTGACAAAAAATAATAGCACGTAGCCGGCGGCCAGACCTCCGAGAACCCAAGGCAGCATTCGCAGCAACGTTTTCCAGTGGACCGTATGACGATAATAGGCGACCGCAATCAAATCAGCGGTAATCAGCATCGGCAGACTGATTCCAATTGAATCGCGCGCCGGAAAAATCGAAGCCATTGTCGCGACAACGAGAATCGTTAACGCCGGCAGGCCCGTTTTGGCAATCCCAATAAAGATGGCACAGATGCCGACAAGGACAATCTGAAACCAGCTCAACTCTAACATACAACTCTCCCTCTCCTTCTCTCCTCTTCACAACCTCTACCAGTATACCACTACATTATTCATGAGACTCGCTAAACATGTCGAAAACATGACTCTAGCAGTCGATTTTCGCCTGAATTTGCTCTTTTCTTTTTCGTTTTCTCTTTATTTCGTAAAAATTTGAGCAACCCACTTGAAAGTCAAAAAAGGTCAAAGTATAATATAGTCAAAGATAGTCAAAGTCAAACTAATTCAAGGAGGGTCTATCAGATGAAATGTCAACATTGCAACCAACGTGAGGCAACCGTAAATGTGAGATTTCAATTGAATCAAGATGTTCACCAGCTCCTTTTATGCCATACATGCTATCAATCGTTACAAGCCGGCTCAAAGATTCCTTCCGGATTTGGAGGCGGGTTTTCGCCAATGTCGTTTGATGAATTGTTTAAACAATTCGGCGGAGCACACCCAACCGGAAATGAAGGAGCTGCGGCTGTTCAGCAAGGAGGACGCGGCGGTGGCGGCTTTTTGGATCAATATGGCCGTAATCTGACACAAGCGGCAAAAGCCGGCCTGCTCGATCCGGTAGTCGGCCGCGATGATGAGGTCGCGCGCGTGATTGAAATTTTAAATCGCCGCAACAAAAATAACCCGGTGTTAATCGGCGAACCAGGCGTCGGAAAAACAGCGATTATCGAAGGCTTGGCGTTAAACATTCATGAAGGGACCGTCCCATCCAAGCTTAAGAACAAAGAGGTTTATTTGCTTGATGTCGCTTCGCTCGTCGCCAACACGGGCATTCGCGGTCAATTTGAAGAGCGGATGCAGCAGCTGATTGCCGAGCTGCAAAGCCGCAAAAACATTATTTTATTTATCGATGAAATTCATTTACTCGTCGGCGCCGGCTCAGCGGAAGGTTCAATGGATGCCGGAAACATTCTCAAGCCGGCTCTCGCCCGCGGTGAGCTGCAGGTCGTCGGGGCGACAACGTTAAAAGAATACCGCGCAATCGAGAAGGATGCCGCGCTGGAACGCCGCTTCCAGCCCGTTAAGGTCGACGAACCGACAGCGGAACAGGCCATTGAGATTTTACAAGGATTAAAGGAAAAATACGAAGCTTATCATAACGTTCAGTATACGGATGACGCCTTGGCAGCCTGCGTCAACCTGTCAGACCGCTACATTCAGGATCGCTTTTTGCCAGATAAAGCAATTGACCTGCTGGATGAAGCAGGCTCAAAGAAAAATTTAGAAGCTGGTGTGACAAGCAGCGATGAAATTGAAAAGCGGTTGGCCGAACTGGAGCATGAAAAGAAAAAAGCGCTTCAGGACGAAAATTATGAAGCAGCCGCCAAGCTGCGTGACGAGGAGGCCGCGCTTGAAGCCCGTCTTCAGTCAAAAGAAGATGTGAAAGCTGCGATTGAGGTTGCGGATATTGAAGCGATCATCGCCAAGAAAACCGGTATTCCGGTCGGAAAATTGCAGGCCGATGACTCGGCAAAGCTTAAGCATTTAGCGGAAAACCTCAGCAAAAAGGTCATTGGGCAAAAGGAAGCTGTCGAAAAAGTCGCCAAGGCGATCCGCCGTTCCCGGGCAGGGCTGAAAGCAAAGCACCGGCCGATCGGTTCCTTCCTTTTTGTCGGACCTACCGGCGTCGGGAAAACAGAGCTGACAAAGTCATTGGCGGAAGAATTGTTCGGCTCGAAGGAGGCGCTTGTCCGTCTTGATATGAGTGAGTATATGGAAAAGCACGCCGTCTCGAAATTAATCGGCTCCCCTCCTGGCTATGTCGGCCATGAAGAAGCCGGGCAATTAACCGAGAAAGTGCGCCGCAATCCGTATTCCATCATTCTTCTCGACGAAATTGAAAAGGCGCATCCCGATGTCCAGCATATGTTTTTGCAAATTTTGGAGGATGGCCGCCTGACAGACAGCCAGGGACGCACGGTCAGCTTCAAGGATACCGTCATTATTATGACAAGCAATGCCGGGATCACGGACAAAAAAATCACCGTCGGCTTCGGCGCGACCGATGCCGTCAAGCAAACTTCCGTGCTTGATTCGCTCTCCGCTTACTTCAAGCCGGAATTCTTAAATCGCTTTGACGCGATCATTGAATTCAATCATCTGAACAAAGAAGAGCTTGTCCAGATTGTTGATCTGATGCTGAATGAACTTCAGCAAAGCCTTGCTGAACAGCAGATTTCCTTATCCGTTTCAACCGAAGCGAAGGAAAAGCTGGTCGAGCTCGGCTACCACCAGGCGTTCGGCGCACGTCCACTGAGACGCGCGATTCAGGACCAGCTCGAAGACAGAATCACCGACCTCGTGCTCGAAGAAGAGACGATTCACGCTATTGATGTAACCGTGAAAGATGGAGAGATTTATGTAGCCGCTGCTACGTAAGCTGTAGCAGCTGTTTCTCTCCTTTTTGGCAAAACAAGTAGAGGCAGACTCAAAAGGAATTTTTCCGATTGCGTCTGCCTTTTTTGCTGCCGGGGAGCGCTTTACGCCTCCGCCACGGCCCCGTTAAGATCCTCGGCTGAGGTCGCGACCTCAAAGCTTGCTTTTTCAATTTCCATGACGGCCATCATCAGCTCTTCCATCTTCTCCTTCACATTGCCAAGAGTCCGGCCGCTTTGATCGATCGAGCGCACGATGTCCTGATACATTTCCTGCATATTTTCGGATGCGTTCAATCCTGTCAAGACAGCTCCTTCCACTTGCTGCAAGGAATCAATTACTAGTCCAGTCAATTGGTTGGAGTTCTCGATTAATGTTTGAATTTGTCCGATGGAATTTTTCGTCTGCTCGGCCAGTTTTCTCACTTCGTCGGCCACAACGGCGAAGCCTTTACCATGTTCGCCGGCACGGGCCGCTTCGATTGCCGAATTTAGCGCCAGCAAATTGGTTTGGTCGGCAATTCCTTTCACGAGTGTAATGACATTCGTAATTTCTGTCGTCGAGGAACTAAGCTGGCCGATCGCTTTATTCATATCCTCCGTGTATTTTTCAATTGAACGAATCTTTTCGAGCATCGCCCGGAGTGTATTCTCTCCCTCCACGCTCTTTGATGTAGCTGTCATAAATGTTGCATTGCTTTCACCGGTTTTGTCATTAATCGCCGCCAGGTTCGTAGTTAGCACTTTGGTTGCGGCCTGTGTTTCTTCAGCCAGAGCGACCAGGCCTTCACTGACGATTAAAATTTTGTTGCGCAAGTCTTTTTTCCCTTCGTCGTAGCGCCCGTGAATTTTGGCCACCGTCTCCTTCTCATACGCTTCCAATACGATTTGCTGTTCAAAGCTTAGCAGCTTGTTCATAGCTGAGATGATCGTATAACGCTCCGTTTCGATCTCCACTTCTTTGCTAATGAGAGAAAATAGCGCCTGCTGTAAATTTTGGAACGCGCCCATGTACCAGGCCGGCTGTAACCCGATCCGATAGTGGATTTGAGCGACTCGTACTCTCTTTTCAAGAAAGGCTTGATCGATTCGGCAATGAAACAATTCTATCAAATGCAGTTGCAACGTTTTTTCCAGTTTGGCAACCTCTGTATGCTGCTCAATCATCTCTCTTAATTCATTTGTTTGCAGCATTTTTTCGTAAAACGTCTTTACTAACCTCCCGCTATGCTGCTCGATTAACGGCTTTACTTGTTTTATCGCTTTTAAATCCTCCTCTGTTAATTGAATCATCGCCAGCTTGTCCTGCATGCTTTCATCTTCGATCTCAATAAGGACATCAACTTGATGATTATTGAGCCACCTTTTTGGCTTGTTGTTTCTTTTCCTGCTTCCAAACAAATTCACTTTTCTCTCTCCTTCGTTTGGCCGGTTGCGCTACTCACTCCAACTCTCCCAAAGCGCCCATTTCCAGAAGAATCTTCATTGCTCCCAAGTTATTTGTCTCAAGTATAAACGAAAAGAAAAAAGAAGATAACTCATTTTGTAAAATTCAGATTTATCCTGATTAGCACTGTGAAAACGGTTGAAATAGCGATGAAAGGAAACAAAATGCTCTGCTTGTCTGTTTAGATCATTTCGTAAGCAATCCACTTCGATAAAGCAGTTTGTCTAAATTTGAATTAATTCAAAAAATCGTCAAAAATTGGCGATCTTCATTGTTTTCCTAAAACCGATGTACTATTCTATTGGTAATAAATGATAATTTTCTAACAAATAAGATCGTAAAAAACGGAAGGAAGAGCGCTCAAGTGAAAAGCCCTCCTGAAAGAGCGGATACTAAAAGTCAGTTCAGGCGACTCGTTTACCTGGCAATGGCAGTTTTTCTTTTGCTAGTAGCAAGCATTGTCTGGTTTTCCATAATGAGAATTAATCAAGAAAAAGCGATTGAAGACGTCCAACTTTTCCAGCAAATCACAGGGCCGAACGTACACAGTGCCGGCTATCAAATCAGTGACAGCGGCCTCCTTAGAGGGACGATCACGTTCAAAAGGTATAAGGAAGTAGATGGAATACCAATGGATTGGGGAGACGATGTTGTTTCTTACAGCTTGTTCGGCGGGCTCAGACGGATCCGGGGCACTGTCTCCTCAATTCAATTGCCAGATCCCGTTACTGGGCAGAGAAGGGCTTATGATCCGGACAGCAAACAACGAATCATGGAATTTTACCGTCCCGACGTTTTCGATTACGAAGAAATCAAGAATGATCTGGCCCTTCTTCCTCAATTAGATCCGGACAGCAGCGCCGAAATGGCGCTTTCCTTCGACAGTGGCTATTCCGTCGAGGAAGCCAGCGCGATGATCCCTGACTCTGTTTCGCTTAAATGGTTTTGGGTCGATACCTATTCTGAGAATGACACGCAGCATCATAACGGCATCATCCTCCCTTCGTTTCCAAATTCAGCAAATGAAGTGTACGGCTTTCCGAATGATGCTAACAATCCATCAGCCAGTGCCAAACAGTTTATCGATGCGCTGAATTTGGGCTATGAAAAAAGCAATGGTCGCTATCACCGGGAGTTTAAGAGAATCTTTCATTATATAACGAAAGACAGCGAGACGGTAAATGTCGAGGATATTGAGATTTTTGGAGTCGTTGTAACCGGTTCTGCCGATGAGTTAGCATCATTGGCAGAGCTGCAGCAAGTGAGAGCTTCAAGTCTCGGCGTTATGAATAAAGGATATAATGGAAAGGATGATCTATGATCAAACTTATTCAATTGGAGCTTCGCAAGCTGAGATTTTCGATATGGGTTGGAGTTTGGATAGCGGTCCTGTTCAGTTGTCTTGCGATCCCCCCTGTCGTAAACGGCTATACGTATCATTACAATATCGAAGTATGGGAACAGTCCGGGGAGATCTTTAACGTCTTCTTTCCTTTATTTGCTGTCATTCCCGGGTGTTGGCTAATGTACGTTGAAAGAAAACATGGCTTTCTCTCCCATACTTTAACGAGAGTATCGAGAAAAACATACATCACGGTAAAATGGTTAGTGGTGTCATTGATTGGCGCTTTGATCGTTTTTCTCGTTTCCTTTACTGGATTGGTCGTCTGCCTATATGTGATGCCGGACGTTTCCGCGCCTGCTTATGAGGCCGTCATCCACCAGTTCGCCGGGTATTATTTTATTCATCACCCTTTCCTTTATGGTTTCGTTCTCAGTCTTTGGAAAGCATTTATCGGGTTTTTAATCGCCTCATTCGGATTCGTTCTCTCGCTCTATATTAACAACTTATTTATTATTTTAACCGGGCCTTTTGTTTATACGATTTTAGAAAACTTTACACTGGCGATTTTCGGTTTACCCTATTTTCGATTGGTAACTTCGTTTGAACCGAGCATTTTATCCGATGAGGTCGTGACATTTGATCGGTTATTAGTCGGTCCGGCGTTGCTGCTGCTTTTTATCCTCGGATTGATTGCTTATTTTACCTATGTGAAGAAAGAATCTATCTATCAAGTATAAGCTTGGACGGTATAAAGGAGTATCAACTGAACGATGACAGCCTTACTTACACAGTATATCGCTCGCTTTGTTTCTAAAAAGCTACTAATCGTATTCATTGTTTTTTCACTCTATTCGTTGTATCTAAAGGATTTAGCCGTCTCTTTTTCATTGTCCTATTGGGAATACATCATTATCTCTTTAAGTGATCATTATTATCTGTTGTATTTTATGATTATCAGCTTTCTTTATCTGTTATTTTCCCT
The DNA here is from genome assembly GCF_040544555.1 of Halalkalibacter oceani. Taxonomy (NCBI): domain Bacteria; kingdom Bacillati; phylum Bacillota; class Bacilli; order Caryophanales; family Bacillaceae; genus Halalkalibacter; species Halalkalibacter oceani. Next base: position 75,838 of record NZ_JBEPKD010000017.1, on the reverse strand, counting down.
CATGAACAATGATAACGAGGAATTGATTTGGATCAGGTCGAAAACGTTCCTACACTATTATCTTGCTCAATTGCTTTCGGTTTTTGTTCTGGCTGCTTTATTCGTCATGTTACATCTATTGCTCGCAGCCTTGCTTGGACTCGGCCTCCGCTTCCATCATCAGTTCACTCCTGCGGCATTACAGACAGACCTTTTTATTCTCGGCGACATCAGTCCTTATTTTCAAAGTCCCTTCCTGGCAATGATAGCGATTGTTTTCTATTTCATCTCCGGACTTACGTTTGTCGGCGCGGTTTTTTTATTTTTAAAGCAGCACGTAACGGTACATTTCATGATGGCCTTGTTTGCATTCTTTTATTTCCTGATGCTGGTTAGCATCCGAACAGAATGGGATCATCTTCTCCCTTTTCTGTTTCTCAACAATTATTTTATCCTGCATCATGGGATTGAAGTATTTAAAGGTCAGTATGGATCTTTCATCGTTGTGGAACTGATTGTGATGGTGATCATGCTTCTGGTCACAAAAAAATATTGGGATAAAAAGCTGCGATTCAGCTTGTCAACCATATTCAAGCACGGAAAAACGGATTTCTGGAATGCAACACTACTTTTTTCGCCTAAAAACCTGATTGTGATCAGTGTGCTTGTCATCGTCCCATTGATTTCATTTGTGATCAATCACGAGGCTCTCACCTTTTCCGATTTGCTTGTATTGCAGTTTTTCGGTCACGGGAGCGGTTATTTTTATTTGATCGATTTCATTCAGATGATTGTCTACAATGGTGTTCCGCTCTATTTGTTGTGCTATTTTCTCGAAAAAGAGGCTGCCGATCGAAGCTCACTCGTCACGATCCGCCTGACCTATAAAAAAACCTGGTTTCACTCGCTGATCCGTTCCGCTTGTCTATTTCTTTTTGTTTACATCGTGATGACCGTCTTATTCGTCGTTCTGCTTGCGCTATTGCTTGATTTACCATTCACCGGCTATCACCATATGTCCTTGCTGTTTACGGAAATGGGGGTCGAGGAAATCAATCTTATTTCCTTGCTTATGATCACTGTCAGCAGCAAATTGATGGAGCTGATTTTCAGCTTTTTCCTTATCCTGCTCGCATTCAGCTTAACCGGAACGGCCGTAGCCGGATTCGTTTTCATTCAGCTGTTGTACGTTCTTTCCTTACTTGCTGTGCCACCTTTGACCTATTTACCAGCCGGCCTTTCCTCCTTAGCAAGAATGCAGGAAATTATCGGTGGGCAAGGCATCGGCTATTCAACGATCATGGTGATCTTCACCGTGCTAACCGTTACTCTTTATGCCAGTTTGAAAAGTGGACTATATCAAAAAATGTTAGACAGAGGGGATTAAGATGGAGCCAGTCATTCAAGTAGACAATGTCACAAAAGGTTATAAAGGAAAGCGGATTTTACAAAACGTTGAGCTAAAGATCAACAAAGGGGAAACAGTCGGCATCGTCGGTCCGAACGGGAGCGGAAAATCGGTGCTTTTCAAGCTAATTGCCGGCTTTATCAGAGCGGATAGCGGAGACATTTTTATCCGCGGTGAAAAGCTCGGGGACAAATTTGACTTCCCGGATCAGATGGGCGTTTTGATTAATAATCCGGGCTTTATTACGCTATATAGCGGATTGAAAAATTTGCAGTTTTTAGCTGATCTCAATAAAAAGATCGATCAGCAAAAAATAATCGATACGCTTGAGTTAGTCGGTCTCGACCCCCATGATAAAACACGGGTCAGCCACTATTCGATGGGGATGCTGAAAAAGCTCGGAATCGCCCAGGCGATAATGGAGGACCAGGACATTCTTCTTTTTGATGAACCGTTCAATGCGCTCGATATCAAATCGTATAAGCATATGAAAAACGTGTTGAAAGACCTGCAACAAAACGGGCGGACGATTTTATTGACAAGCCATCAGCATCAGGACCTTGAAGAGCTTTGCGACAGCATCTACATGATTTCAGACACAAGGCTTCTGCCACTGACCGAAGAGATGAAGAAGGAATACTTGCATGAATAACCATTCCGGCCCGGCTCAGCCAGAGGGAAAGAAATTGATATTCCCTTCCAGCTTTCCTACAGCCACATCGTCTTTTCCTGATACGGCGTTCGTTTCTTCTCCATCTCCGCTTCGGTTTCGCCTTCTGCCGGGTAGCCTAAAAAGATCGTTCCAACGACCTTTTTGTTCGCCGGCGCGCCGATGAAGTCATGAATCCGCTGATCATGGACGAGGCCGACGCCGCGTGTGCGCCAGACAAAGCCGAGGCCGAGCTCCCCGGCGGCGAGCCACATCGAAAAAATCGCGCAGCAAACCGCGTATTCGTTGTCCTTCGTATCCGCTTCGTTTTCTGTGATGTCGGCAGTGGCAATGATGATCACCGGGGTTGTTTTGACGACTTTAAGTGAGCTTTCAATTAGCGTCGGCTTAGTTGGAAAACGCTCCTGCAAATAGCCGTCAGCGAGCTGTTCGTATTTTTTCTTTGCTTCACCCTGGATGACGTAAAAGCTCCATGGCTCGCGCAGCCGGTCATTCGGCGCCCAGGTCGCGGCTTCAAGCAGCTGTTCGATTTTCTCTCGTTCCACTTCTCTGTTCGCGTAATTGCGAATCGCCTTGCGCGCTTTTAACAGCTCAAACCCATTCATGCTTGCTTCTCTCCTTTTTCTTTATCCTTCCCTTTGGCAATCCCTCTAAAGCGCTCCGTCGTAAAAGCGGGCGTCATTTTTTCTTCTTCAAAACGATAGATTAATGAACCCTCCAGGCGAATCGACGGGTCAAGATGGCGCTGAATGATTGCGCGCCCGACTTCCGCCGAAGATGCGGCGTACCAGCTTCCTTCCGGATAGACGATCAGCACACACGCATCCTTGCAGCGGCCGTTACATCTTGTTCGGGTCGTATGAATCTTCTCGTCAAGACCGAGGCGGCTGATTTCATCGCGGACTGCCTGGGTGACCTCCTCGCCGCCATGCTTCATGCATGTCGAGCCGTTGCAAATCAAAACATGCTTCTCCGTCCCCGTTAAATTCCATGTTGTCATCGTGTAACTCCTCCTTGTTTTTGAAAGCTGCGCGCGACAGAAACTGTTATTTTCTCGTTAGCGGCACCGGCTCCCAATCAATCAGGGCGCCGTAAAATTGATGCTCGTATAGGAAAACGCCGTCCTTCTTGCGGACATACGGCGCGAGTGACTGCCTGATTACATCTTCATCCACATCCGCAGCGAGCAGACGGCTGCTGTTATCTTTGAGTAACGCTTCCTCACTCGCGAATCTGTATGTTTTTGTCAGCGGCACTATGTTGCAGCTGGCGTAAATGCCCATTTCATATAACAGATGAACGAGATGAATATAATCGCGGCGCGGATACTTCAGCTGATAGCCGTAAGCGGCTTGCAGATCTAAATAATGCGGACGCATCGGCGCAGTCGTCATGCCGATGATCGCCCGTTTTTTAGCATGGGCGTTCATACGTTCAAGCGCGCGGCGGATTTCCTTGATCCGGTAAAAGCAATTGACGCCGATAATCACATCATGCGACTCCGGCTGATAGTCCTCCCATTTCGCCTGAACATAGGTAAGCGGCAGCTGCTTCTCCTGATTAAGCCGCTGTAAAAATTGCAGGCAGCTTTTCGAGCTGTCGACACAGGTCAAAGCCGCTGCTTTTTCGGCCAAAGCAAATGTGTAATTGCCCCAGCCCGGACCGATTTCAAGCACCGTATCCCCTTCTTCGATATAGGTCAGCAACGCTTTCGTCATTTCCTTCGCATACTCGTCAACATGCTCGCCACGCCGCTTTTTTTCGAGGTGGCGGCGCCAAAATTGCTCCTCTTCCTCGTCATCTTCGATTCGTTTTGGCAGCCTGCCGTTTTCATCCTTCATTCCGTCAAGCCAAAGCTGTTCCAGCTCGGAGATCGTCTGCTTCACCGGCTCACCTCCGCTACAGCGGCTACCGAGCGGGCAGGTAAATAGGTGATGTGGACGCTGTTCGTTTTCGGATGAATGATCACGTCGGTTTCCACCTGAAATACGCGGCGCAAAAGCTGCTCGGTCAGCACCTCAGCCGGCGTGCCGGAAGCGACGATTTCACCGTTATCGACGACATAAATCCGGTCGCAGTAGGCCGCGGCGATGTTCAAATCATGCAGAGCGGCGATGATGGTAACGCCAAGCTCGCGCGCGATTTCCATTACCTGCAGCTGATGATGAATGTCCAGATGGTTCGTCGGCTCGTCGAGAACGAGAATTTGCGCCTGCTGAGCGATCGCGCGGGCGATCATCACACGTTGCTTTTCACCGCCTGATAGCGTGATAAAGCTGCGCTCACGGTCCTCCCAGAGGCCGACCTGCTCCAGCGCCCGCTTTACAACGCGGCGATCATCGTCACTATCCGCCTCAAACCACTTTTTATGCGGAGAGCGTCCCATCAGCACCATTTCCTCGACAGAAAAATCAAATTGGGCCGCCCCCTCCTGACTGACGACCGCCATATACTTCGCTGCTTCCTTCGCCGAGCAGGCCGCCCAGTCAATCCGGTCGACGTAAATTTCTCCCGCATCATATGGCAGGGCACGGTAAATGGATTTCAGCAGCGTTGACTTGCCACTCCCATTCGGGCCGATGATGCCAATACATTCACCTGAGCCAACGTCAAGAGACATGTCCTGAATAATCGGACGCTTTTGAATCGTAGTTGTTACGTTCTGAACGGCAATTTTCATTTTCCTTCCCCTCCAAATGAGTACTTGCTTTTCCTCAGCAGCCAAATAAAAAAGGGACCTCCGCATAAGGCGGTGACGATGCCGATCGGCAGCTCCTGGGGCGCGACGACGAGGCGGGCGAATACATCGGCCCAAATAACGAAAATCGCCCCGGCAAGTGCGCTGATCGGCAGGACTCGGCGATGATCCGAGCCGACGGTCAGCCGGACTAAATGAGGAATCATCAGGCCGACAAAGCCGATCGCCCCGCTCACCGCGACGACGACGCCCGTCAGCAACGCCGTGATAACGATCATCCATTTGCGAAACCTGTCCATATCAACACCTAGCGTGCCGGCTGTTTCTTCTCCTAATAAAAGCAGATTCAGCGGCCGGAACTGGACGAGCAAGCAAATCAGCCCGAGCGTGACGGCGATCACCGGAATAACCAGATGATCCCACCGTGCCCCGGCAAGGCTGCCCATCATCCAGAACATCGCATCGCGAATCCCGCGCTCATTCGGACTTGAGATGACGATAAAGCTCGTGATCGCTGATAAAATCATCGAGACGACGACGCCGGCAAGCAAAAGCCGGGTCGTTGTCAGCCGTCCGGCGACATGGGCGAGCATATAGACGAGCAGCAGCGAGAATAGCGCGCCGAGAAACGCCGCTGTCGAAAGAGCATACTGACCGAACAGACCGAAGGCGCCAAACAGAATGACGAGCGTCGCCCCGACGGAAGCTCCTGACGAGATCCCCAAAATATACGGATCAGCGAGCGAGTTGCGAACCAGCGCCTGAATGACGACTCCGACGACGGCGAGCCCCGCGCCGACGACGATGCCAAGCAGCACGCGTGGAAAGCGGATATCCCAAATAATCCGCTCCTGCGCCAATGTCCAGTCCCCCTGGAAAGAGACCGGCAGCAGCGTCAGCTGATTCAGCGCGATTTTCCAGACGGTAAGCGGATGAATCGGCACCGGGCCGAGCATGACACCGAGCGTGACGGAGACGAATAACAGCAGAAACAGAATGAGAATGGCAGCCACAAGCGGAAAAGGCTTGCTCTTCGTTGGCCCTTCTTTGCTTTGAAACCGATTTTTCTCCTTACTCACCATACCTCTCCTATCTATTCGTTGTCATAAAATCCTTCCACAAGTGTTTCCAGGGCGAGCGCGATCCGCACCCCTTCCGCCGCCGTACTTAACGGCATGACGACGAAATGCTGATTTTGAACGGCAGTCGTATTGGCGAGCATCGGGTTTTCAAGCAGAAAATCAATCTTCTCCTCAGCTGATGTCGTGCCGTAATCCATGATGACGATGATTTCCGGGTCACGCTCAACCACTTCCTCCCAGCTGACGTCTGGCCAGTGCTGCTCAAGCTCAGAAAAAATGTTCTCCCCGCCGGCGACGGTGATCAACTCATTCAAAAAGTTCTGTCCAGCTGTTTTCGGCGTCGTGTCGCCGCTGTCAAACACAAATACCCGCGCCGGTTCGTCAACCTCCGGAATGTCGGCCGTCAATTCAGCGATCCGTCCGTCGGTTTCAGCAATAAACTGTTCAGCTCGATCCTCCACTTGGAAAATCTCGGCGACATGGCGAATATCCGTGTAAATATCCTCGAGCGTTGGCGCCGTCTTCATTGACGATTCGTGCAAATACGGAATAATGCCATATTCAATCAGCTCCTCCTGCGTCCCAAGACTGTCCTCGCGAAACGCGCTCGGCCAGCCGGCATAAGCGAAGTCAGGCTCAACCGCGAGAAACACCTCCTTCGATGGATAGGTGTCGGATAACACTTCGACCTGCTCATACGCCTCTTTGTACTCCGGCAGGATTTCATCATCCAAATAAGCGGTACCGACCATCCGGTCTTCAAGACCGAGGGCGAGCATCACTTCGGTGACATGCTGATTCAGGCTGACCGCCCGCTGTGGCGATTCGCTCACTTTAAGCGTCATACCGTTATTTTCAATTTCAATGACTTGTCCGCTCTCCTCTTCGGAAGCGGCCGGCTCTCCTTGATTACAGCCGGCGAGCAGCAAAACGAGACTAATGAGCACCCCGCTGTACCTCACGATATTCAACTTCATTTCTTTCTCCCCTTATGAAAATTATTATGAAAATCGTAATCATTACGTTTTATTTTACTTCATTTTTTGTTGATTGCAACTCTTTTTTTACAAAGTCATCCGCTGTAAACCAAGATAACGTTGGATAAAGTGAGGCTACCTCGCCGACGATAATGATCGACGGATTGCGGACGTCCGCCTGTCTGGCTTCTGTGACAAGCTGATTAAGCGGAGCGGCAAGCACCCTCTGGTCGGCAAGCGTCCCCCATTCAATGATCGCCGCTGGCGAATCAGGGCTGCGCCCATACTCAATCAGCCTGTCAACGATGTCCGGCAAGTTTTTCACTCCCATATAAAAGATGACTGTATCAATTCCGGTCGCAAGCGCCTGCCACCGTTTGGCCGACAGCTCCCCCCGCGCCGTATGACCGGTGACACAGGCAAATGACTGACCGAGTTCGCGATGCGTAACCGGAATTCCGGCATATAACGGTGCGGCAAGCCCGGCGGTAATGCCCGGAACGATTTCATATGGAATGCCGTGTCTGCGGCAATGCTCCGCTTCTTCACCGACGCGGCCAAACACGCCCGGATCGCCGCCCTTTAAGCGGACGACGACCTTTCCAGCCCGCGCATAGGCGAGAATCAGCTCATTCAGCTCCTCCTGCCTGAGCGTATGGTGATCGGGCAGCTTCCCGCAGTAGATTTTTTCACTGTCTTCCTTCGCATGCCGAAGCAGCTCCGGATTGGCAAGCCGGTCGTAGATCAGCACGTCAGCTTCCCGAATACATTCCAGGCCGCGGACGGTGATCAGCTTCGGATCACCCGGCCCTGCTCCGACAAAATAGACGATTCCAGCCTTGTTCATGATCCCATTTCCTCCCCTGCCTTTTGGCGGCGTTTCTGATAGACGGCGCACGCTTCCACCCAATTTGGCGCAAGCTGCGGCGCCGAAGCAAAATGAAGATGGGTATAGCCGGCAACGAGCTGCTTCATCTGATAGCCTTCCTGCTTGCTGCCGCGGAGACCGTTCGTTTCATAAGCCGCCTTTTGCGGTCTGGAAAACGCAGCTGTCGAATAATGAAATTCATGGCCGCGTATGTGTTCGCCCCGCTTCAGCAGAAAGCTGTCTTCGAGCAAAGTCGCCTCACGATAGCCGAGCGCGGCGAGTCGCGCTTGCATGCGCACCTCCATCGGAATCAGCCCGACCATCGGAAAAGTCTCTCCCGCTGTCGTCGTCAGACTTTCTCCTAAATACATATAGCCGCCGCATTCGGCCAGCGTCGGCATCCCGCTGCTAACGGCTTCTTTGATCGCCTGCTTCAGTCCCGTATGACCGGCAAGCTCCTTTGCAAATTCTTCTGGAAAGCCTCCGCCGAGATAAAGCCCATCACAGTTTTCCGGCAACGATTCGTACTTCAGCGGGCTGAAAAAGACAAGCTCGGCCCCGGCCTGGCGCAGCAGGGTGAAGTTTTCCTCGTAATAAAAATTAAACGCTGAATCATAGGCAACTGCGATTTTGACGCGGGGCTGCGGCATCGTCTGCTGAAAAAAATCCGTTTGTCGTTCGAGCAGCGGAGCCGCTTCGGCCTGCTGCTTCAAGAGTGACAAATCGACCTGAGCGCTGATCACATCGGCCAGCCTCGTAAACAGCTGATCATGCTCGCCGCGCTCCAATGCGGGTATGAGGCCGAGATGACGTTCGGGAATCGCCGGAACATCGCCTTTTTTCAAGTAGCCGGCGACCGGAATGCCGCATTCCTGCTCGATCGCCTCCTTGCACATGTCGGCATGGCGGGCACTGCCTGCCTGATTGAGAATGACCGCCGTAATGGTAACCTCTTGATTGAGCGCCTGATAGCCTTTCACAATCGCCGCGGCGCTGCGAGCCATGCTGCTAATGTTGACGACGAGCACGACCGGCGTTTTCAGCAAAATGCTAATGTCGGCACTGCTTCCTTCATCACTCAGCGTTGACTTTCCATCATACAGCCCCATGACCCCTTCAATCAGCGAAAGATCCGCTCCGCGGCTGCCTTCAAGGAAAATGTCGGACACGAGCGGACGCGAAAGCATCCAGCTGTCCAGATTGCGGGAAATCCGTTTCGTCAACGCCGTATGATAGCTTGGGTCAATATAATCAGGACCGCATTTAAAGCCCTGAACGGTCAGCCCCTGGCGCTGAAATGCCGCCATCAGACCGAGTGTAATCGTCGTTTTTCCTACGCCGCTGTTCGTTCCGGCAATCAGTAAACGTGGCTGCATCGGCCTCACCCCTTTTCTCCTTTTCGGGCAATCGAAATCGTCACATTGCCGCTTTTCTTCTTTTCAAGCAGCAGCTGCCTGCTTTTTGCCGTCCGCAGCGCGGCCGGCTCACTGACGCCATAGGCTCCTGTGTAGCGAAACACCGTTTCCGAAGGGTTCGGGAACGGAATTTCATTCAGTTCCTCCGGGCTGTAGCAAATAAACTCCCATTGAAATTTTTCACAGACGGCAAGCAGTCCGGCCTCATCCTTTTTCAAATCAATCGTGCTAATGCTCGCGACTGATTTTGATGAGAGTTCCAGCTCCTGCAACGTCTCGAAAATCACCGCTTCAATTTCTTCCGCCGACCTTCCGCGGTTACAGCCGATCCCCAGGCAAAGTGTCTTCGGCCGGTAGAGCACACCCTTTGTCCGTAAAATGGTCATCCATTCTTCAGGCAGCAGCCGGTCTGAAATGACGAGAGCGGCCTGGAAGCGGTCCGGCTCAGCATCCGCTAACGAGGAGACAAGCGTAAAGTGAGACGGCAGCGCTTTGTCATGCTTCCACCAGTGACGCTCCCCCGCTTCCTGGACGATCAACACCGGCTCTTCATTGACGATTGCCGCGCTGACCGGCGTCACAGCCTGCTCATCCTCAATCGTCCAGCCGAATTCCCGCCCGAAAATGTCGACCGGAATTGTTTTTTGGACATCGGAAGCCGTCGTAATAACCGGGATCGCGCCAAGCAGTCCGGCAATCTCCTTCGTCAGCTCATTCGCTCCGCCGACATGGCCGGATAGCGCGCTGATCACAAATTGACCACGATCATCGACGACGACGACAGCCGGATCGACTTTCTTTCCTTTCAAAATCGGAGCGATCATCCGGATGACGGCACCGAGCGAGATCACGATCACGAGTCCGTCATATTCGGCAAACAGCCGCGGCAGCTGAAGCTTGACCGAGCCTTCAAACAGCTGAAAGCCCTTTTCTTCCTCATCCCCGTAAGCATGCTTCGTCATATAGTACAGGTCGGCATCCGGACGCTTTTGCCAAAGCTGGCGAATCAGTTCGGTGCCATGCTTCGTGATGGCGACAAAAGCGATCTTATCCATTGGCTGGCTCCCCTTTCCGAAAGCCGTGCGTAAATGTTTTGTCATAGAGCTTTGATTCGTATTTGCCACGCTGTTCGAGCAATGCTTGATCCGCGGCCTTGCTGATGATCACCATTGCCTGCTTGCGGATGCCGGCTTTGCGCATCTCCTCATCCACCGTGCCGAGCGTCGCCCGGACAATTTTCTGATCAGGCCATGTCGCCTTGTAGACAACGACGACGGCGTCGGATTCCTTCCAGCCGGCAGCCAAGCATTCGCGCACGACTTTTTTCATCAACGTCGCGCTTAAAAACAGGGCGAGCGAGCATTGATGCTTGGCGAGGTCGATCAGCTGCTCTCCTTCCGGCATCGGTGTCCGTCCTTCCGCCCGCGTCAATATGACGGATTGCGTCAGCTCCGGTATAGTCAGCTCAATACCGGCCGCGGCAGCCGAGGCGAAGACCGAGCTGACACCGGGAATGATCTCATAGCCGATGCCGCGCTCCTTCAAGTAGGTCATCTGCTCAAAAATCGCACCGTAGACGGCCGGATCGCCGGTATGGACGCGCGCGACACTGTGCCCCTTTTCCACTTCCGCGACGATGATTTCGATGATTTCCTCCAAATGCATCCCGGCCGTCTTGATTACAGCTGCTTCCGGCTTTGCCTGCTCCATCAGCGCCGGGTTGACGAGCGAGTCGGTGTACAGCAGGACATCAGCCTCCTGCAAAATCTTCTGACCCTTCACGGTAATTAAGTCGGGATCACCGGGCCCGGCGCCGACGATATACACTTTCGCTTCAAGCATGAACGCCACATCCTTTGCGCACGAGCATCAGCGTTAAATATTCCAGCTCTGCGGTTTTTAATTCCGTCACATCACGCCAAATGTATTCCTCGGACGAAGTGACCTTCGTTGCGACCGCCGCATCCTGTACGAGGTCAAGCTCCTCGAGCAGCTCGATCATCATCGGCAGCACCTTGGCGACCTTGATAAAGACAAGCCCGTCATGGTCCAGCAGCGCCTTTTTCATCTGCTGGCGATCTTCGGTTGCCGGAATAACCGCCATCCAGTCATCGCCGTCCGCCAGTGGAATGCCAAGCTGTGACGCCACGCCATTGACCGAGGAAATGCCGGGAATCGACTTGATCGGCACCTCAGGATAGGTCGCCTTCATCGTCCGCTGCAAATGAATAAATGTACTGTAAAGCATCGGATCGCCCTCTGTCACGAAAGCGACGGTTTTACCGACGGACACATGGGCATAAATCTCAGCGGTAATTTGCTGCCATTGCTCCGTCAGCACAGCCTGATCCTTCGTCATCGGAAAGACGAGGCCGAGCATCTCTTTTTTGTTCATGTCGACAAACGCTTCAATAATTTGATGGGCGTAGCTTTTACTGCCCTTTCTTTTCTTCGGATAAGCGACAACATCAGCCTCCTGCAGCATCCGATACGCTTTTAACGTAATTAGCTCCGGATCGCCAGGGCCGACACCGACACCGTACACTTCACCTGTTGCCATCTGTCTCCTCCTTCGTTGCTGTCAGAATATAAATCGGATTTAACGCATCAAATCTTGTCATATGTAAAATCGGCTTGCTCCGGGACAGCTGGGCAAGTGTCATCTCAAGCGCAAGTCCTGCCTCCTTGAAAGCGGTCTGTGCTGTCGCCAGCGTTTCGACCGTCACGGCGTTCAGCACAATCCGGCCTCCCGCTTTTAACCGTTCCGCACAGGTTCTAATAATTTCCGGCAGCTCTCCTCCCGTCCCGCCGATAAAGACGGCATCCGGATCGGGCCAGCTGTCAAGCTGCGCCGGCGCTTTGCCATGAACAACGGTAAAATCGGTGCGAAATGTTTTCATATTTTCATAGCAATTGGCCAGATCGGTCTCGTTTTTCTCAATCGCAAACACTTGCCCTTCTGTCGCAATCCGCGCCGCTTCGATCGCGACCGAGCCTGTACATGCGCCGATATCCCAGACAGTGCTCGTTTTCGTCAGCTTCAGCGCGGCGATGCTGAGCGTGCGCACTTCTTTTTTTGTAATCAAGCCTTTATCCGGCTTGCGCTGGCTGAAAAGATGATCATCGATCCCGAGCGGGAACGAAGGCGCCTTTCCGGTCTGCTTCAGGATCACAAGATTGAGCGGATGCGCTTCGTAGCGCGTAAGCTCGTCCAGCTCAAACCAGCCTGTTTTCTCATTAGCGCCACCGAGCGCCTCCGCTACGAACGCTTTGTATTCGCTCATGCCATAGTCGAGCAAATAGGCGGCGATTGCTGCCGGGCTGTTCGTTTCATCCGTCAGCAGACAAACCTTCTTCTGCCCGTCGATTTTTTGCGCCAGTCCTTTCATCGCCCGTCCGTGTACGCTAAGAAACGTCGCATCATGCCAACTTTCCTGCATTTTTGCAAAACCGGCCTGAATCGAGCTAAGCGCCGGATAAAGTTCAATCTTCGGTACTTTCTTCGCCAAATAGCCGCCAATCCCGTAAAAAAGCGGATCACCTGAAGCGAGAATGACCGTTTTTTTGTCGGTTTCGAGCAGGCGTTCAACCGTCGCCTTCAAACCGCCTTTCAGTCCAATTTTCTCCCCCTGATAACCGGGAAAGAACGCCAGCTGGCGCTCGCCGCCGACGAGCCGCTCGCTTTCGTCTACCCATTGCTGATAGAGCGCCGGCCAGGCAGCCGGGCCCTGCTCACTCATGCCAATGACCTTCATTGTCGCGGCCATCTCACCGCCTCCCTTCCTAATAGCTCATTTTTCATCGTCAACAAAATCGTTTCAATCGTCAGCCCGCCGTTCACTTCCTGCAACCCGGCCTCTGATGCATAGCGGCACAAGCGCTGAAAGAAGTCAGCATAGCCTGCCTCATCGAGCATCGTCCCGACCTGAGAGGCGGTATTCGCCTGCAAAATCTCCTGCTGAAGCTCCGGCGGGACTCCACTTTCCACGGCGACCTTGGCGAGAAATTCAAAGCTGACCGGAGCGCTTTTCGAATGGACCATCATCACGCCCTGGGCTACTTTTGAAAATTTCCCCATCATCCCGACGAGGGTCACCTGCTTCATCCGTTTCGCCTTGCACTGCTTTAACGTAAAGCCGACAAAATCACCCATTTCGATAAACGCTTCTTCCGGGGCATCCGGGAAAAGCTCCATCGCATATTTTTCACTCCGTCCGCCCGTCGAGCAGATGACATGCTCGCAGCCGCTTTCTTTGGCGACCTGCAGCGCCTGGGCGATGCTTGCGCGAAACGCCGAAGTCGAAAACGGCACGACCGTTCCCCTCGTACCGAGAATCGAAATGCCGCCGATAATGCCGAGCCGGCTGTTTAACGTTTTCTTGGCGATTTCCTCTCCATCCGGCACGGAAATGATGATCGAAATGCCCCGCTCGACGCCGGTCTCCTCCAGCACGTCCTCTGCAACCTCAAACAGCATCCGGCGCGGCACAGGGTTAATCGCCGCTTCCCCGACCGCCACCGGTAGCCCCGGCTTCGTTACCCGGCCGACGCCGACGCCGCCATCAAGCTTAATGCCAGGCGCGCTCTCCCAGGCGACACGCGACACGATTCGCGCACCGTGTGTCGCATCGGGATCGTCGCCGCCATCTTTAATGATCGCCGCCTCGGCATACTGCTCGGTAAATTGAACAGACTCCATTTGAAAGGTGACAATTTCTTTGTTCGGCAGCTTGATCGTCGCTTCGTTAACCGCTTTTTGCGTAATCAAACTAAGAAGCGCCGCCTTCGTCGCCGCCGTTGCGTTGGAGCCTGTCGTATAGCCATGCCGCAGCTGCTTTGTTTCCTTTTGCCCGCTTGCCATCTTTTCAGCCTTGCTGCTCCGCCATTAAGGAAATCGCGTTGATCGCGGCCACGGTTACCGGACTGCCGCCTTTTCTGCCAACGTTCGTAATAAACGGCAGATCAAGCTTCGCCAGCTCCTCCTTCGATTCGGCCGCCGAGACAAAGCCGACCGGCATTCCGACGATCAGCGCCGGCTTTGCTTCCCCGTTTTTCACAAGGCGAATCAATTCAAGCAGCGCGGTCGGCGCGTTTCCAATTGCGAAAATGCCGCCCTCCGCCAGCTTGACCGCCTTGCGCGTCGCCACGATTGCTCTCGTCGTGTTGAGCCGCTTCGCTTCCTCGATCACATCGGGATCGGAAATATGAACGTGAACGCTTCCGCCAAACTTTTCGATCCGCGGCTTGCTGATGCCGCTTTGAATCATTTGCACATCGGCGATTACCTTGCAGCCAGAACGGATCGCCGCCACGCCGGCGCGTACTGCGTCAGGATGAAAGAGCACGCTTCGCCCAAGCTCGAAATCGGCCGAGGCGTGGATCACCCGCTGGACGACGGGGTATTGCTCGTCGGTAAAGGAATGCTCGCCAAGCTCCTCGGTAATCATCTGAAAGCTCTTTCCTTCAATCTCCTGCGGTTGTACGGTCAACGGTTTAAATTCTGTTTTGAAATCCATTTATTTTCCCTCCATCAGCTTAGTGACTGTTGCTACAACATCTTCCTTCGTATGAACGAGATCGTGGACATCCTGCTTCGGTCGCTCGATAACGATCACCTCCAAGCCAAGCTCCCTGGCGGCTTCCAGCTTCTCATCGACCGAGCCGACCTTGCCGCTTTCCTTCGTGATGACGAGGGTGACGCCGAACTGGCGATAAAGCGCCTTGTTAAGCTCCTTTGAAAAAGGACCCTGCATCGCGACGATGTTTTTTTGCTCAATGCCCAGTTGTTCACAGCGCTCCATATTGTCCTTGCGCGGCAGCATCCGCGCGATCATCCGCAGGTCAGGCAGCCCGAGCAGCTTGTCCGCAAAGACAGCGAGCGTCTTGCTGCCGGTCGTCAGCATAACGACCCCTTTATGCTGACTCGCAAGCTCAGCTGCCTCGGCGTAGTCCGCAACGAAGCTGATCCGCTCATCCTCGGCAATCTTGCTCGCCTGCCGCTCAAACCGGACATAAGGAATGCCTGCCTGTTCCGCGGCCGCGTGCGCATTTTTTGAAGCCTCCTCGGCAAAAGGATGGGTCGCATCGACAAGGAGAGAAATGTGCTTTTCCTGCAAAAGCGCCGTCATTTCCGCGATCGTCAGGCGGCCGACGCGCACCGGAATTCCGGCCTCGCTGATGCTTGCCGCCCCGCTCTCCGTCACGACGCTCGCCAATAACGGATAGCCCGCATCCTTTAAGGCGATGGCCACTTCGCGCGCATCACTCGTTCCGGCCATAATAAAGATCATCCGCTTTCACCTCTCTTTTGCAGATTTGTTTTGCAAGACCCGCATCCACCTATGAAAGCAAATACGTTTTAATGATGATGGTGGTGATGATGATCGTGGTTGTGGTCAAGCTCAAGATGCTCCTTCGCGAATAAACGGTACTGACAGTTATCGCAGTTTAACGCGGCCAATCCTTGTAATGCTTCCTCGGCTCTTTCCTTGAAAATCGTCGCCAGCAGCGGATGGAAGCCAAAAAACTTCGTCATCAGAAACGATGCGTCCGGATAGCTTCGCTTGAAGCCGTCAAGCTTCTCCTCCATCCGGTCCATCAGCACGCCGCTGAAAAAGAAGTAAGGAAGCAGGCAAACCGAGCTTGCGCCGAGCTTTAAAGAGCGTTCGACAGCTTGTTCCACCGTCGGTGAAGTGACGCCGATAAACGACAGCTGGACATCGGTCATATTCAGCCGTTCACTAAGCAGGCGCGAAATTTTGTACAGCTCACTGTTCGCATCACCGTCACTGCTTCCGCGTCCGACGATTACGAGGCTGCTCCCTTCCTTCGCCTGCCAGCCGGCTTCTTTCAACCTGTCGGCTAAAATATCAATCACGCCCGGATGCGACCCGATCGGCCGGCCATATGTAAAAGAGACGAGCGGAAACTTCTGCCGCGCCTTGTCCATGTCCGCCGGAATGTGGATTTTCGCATGCCCGGCCGAGAAGAACATCATCGGCACGAGCGCGACCTTCGTCGCCCCCTGCTTCACGCACGCTTCAATTCCAGCGGCAATCGACGGCTCGGCAAATTCCAGAAAACAGGTTTCGACAATATCAGCCTTGACCTGGTGCTTCATCCCATTGACGAACTCCAGCAGCTGCTCGTTTCCCTCCGGCTTTCGGCTCCCATGGCCGATAAATAATACAGCTTCCATCTTTTCTCCTCCTTTTGTTAATCGCCGCACACATTGTCAACGGCGATCGGCTCCGGCACGTCACGGTACTGATAACCGGCAACGACCTGGACCCGTTTAAAAAACTTGTGAAACCGTTCATTCGGCATGCCGCGCTGCTGGAAATCGCGGACAACCTTGACGACTGTTGCGACGAGCTGCTCCTTGCTCATTCCTTCGGCGACGAGCTGGCCGACATGGGCGTTTCTCCCTGTCGTTTTCGCCCCTAAAAACAAATCAAATGCTTTTTTGCGGTAGATGATGCCGATATCGTTCGTCGGCGCGCCGTAGCACGCCATTCCGCAGCCGTTGAAGCCGATCGTCAGCCGCTTCGGCACGGGCTCGCCGCCAATTGAGCGAAAGATCTCATCAAGCTGCGGCAATGATTCGCCCTTGTCACCGTCACAAAAGTCACACGCCTTGATCGTGACAACATCGCCGACTGGATGCAGCAGCAGCCCCTCCCGCTCAAGCTCGGCCGTCACCTGTGCCGCGTCCCCCGTTTTCATCGTCACCTTCATTTGATGATCGGGCGTATATTCAATCTCGCCTTTATCGCCAACTACCTCGCCAATCAGCTGCATTTGCGCCGCACTGAATTTTTTGTTGGCAAGACCTGGCGAGAGCGCAAATTCAAACACCGTCTCCTGCCTGAACAGACTTTCCGGCGCCGGCTCAACGTCGCCTTTCCCGCTGCTTTCCTCGCCGTGCAGGAGCGAAAGCGCTTCTTCTGCCAGCTCGCGCAGCGATCCCCGCGCCGGTTCGGGTCCTGCTTCCTCGGCAAGCTCTTGAAGCGAAGATGAAGCCGGTTCAACTTCCTCTTCACCTTGATGAAGCGCCCACGGCTCGTGCTCCGGCTTTAAGCGCTGATGCGGCCGCAGAGCCTGCTTCGCTTCTCCAAGCGTATATTTTTTCTGATAGCCGCGCGGCGTGATCATCTTGCCGTCGTACATAAACGTCGATCCATTGCCGATGATGACCGTCGTCAGCATCCCGATCTCATGCTCAAGCATCTCGCCGAGCGTTGTCATCACGATATGCTGACGCTCGCGATAGGCGCTTTTGACAAGTCCAACAGGCGTCTCGGCAGAACGGTATTGCAGCAAAATCCGCTGCGCCTCTTCAATCTGTCTCGTCCGCCGCCCGCTTTTCGGATTGTAGAGCGCAATCACAAAATCAGCCTTGCCGGCGGCGTCAAGTCTGGCTTTAATCAGCTCCCATGGCGTCAGATGGTCACTGAGGCTGATCGTGCAGGCATCATGCATGATCGGCGCGCCGAGCAGCGAGGCGCAGGAGTTAATCGCCGAAATCCCGGGAATAATTTCAACCTCGACCCCATCCTGCTCCGTCCAGCCTTTTTCAATTAACACCTCATAGACGAGACCGGCCATGCCGTAGACGCCGGCATCCCCGCTTGAAATAACCGCAACCGTCTTTCCCTCTTCCGCCTGACGCACGGCTTCCTGTGCCCGGCTCACTTCCTCCGTCAT
This sequence comes from Halalkalibacter oceani, assembly GCF_040544555.1. Lineage (NCBI taxonomy): Bacteria > Bacillati > Bacillota > Bacilli > Caryophanales > Bacillaceae > Halalkalibacter > Halalkalibacter oceani. The sequence continues at coordinate 58,035 of NZ_JBEPKD010000017.1, read as the reverse complement.
TCCGGTCCGGATAATCGCTTGATCCGTCAGCAACGGTTTAACCAAATCCACGTACGTGTTGTAGCCGATAATTGAATCACTTTCAGCGATCGCTTCCCTCGCCCGGCCTGTCATATGCTGCTCGTGGCCCGGCCCGAAGCCGATCAATAAAAGCTTTCCTTTCGCTCCCATCGGATGTCCTCCTTTTTGACCTTCGGGGAAAGCGGGGCAATAAAAAAAGCCTCCACCCGCAAAAGGGTTAGAGGCTAGTCCTTTTTTATCATCATCTGAAAAGGAATCCAGCAGAGACAGCACTGTCGTCTCCTGCTCTAACACCTCCCCATCTCCCGTAGGTCAATCAGTGTCGTTGGAAAAGGCAGGTCTCCTGGCTCAAGGTCTTACGCTGCTGCTCCTTCCCGTCCGATGGACAGTGGCTCGTGCATACAGCACTCCTTTTACAGTGGCGGGACCGCGTCGGCTTTTCACCGAACTTCCCTTTTAGAAAGTCAACGATGACTTTCACCTTTTCCCAAACATATGCAATTTCATGTTTCTTTTACAGTACGTAACAATCTGATAGAAGTCAACTATTTTTTCCTGCATTCCTTGTTTCACAGCTTACGAGAGATTCACTGTGATAAACCGGATAATCGGCGATTTCAACTAGTGGAGAAGGACATTTTCTCATTGACAACACAGCTTTTAAAAAGATAATGAGAGTAGGATTCTTTTTCCAATTCCAAAAATACTAGAAGCCATTCCTCATAAAGGAGTCATAGAGATGAACAGGAAAAAAACAATCATAATTTCAGCAATTGTTGCTCTACTCGCAGCGACGGTTTACGTGGTCGCCGATGCGACAGTCGTTAAAACGGCTCCGCTACAATTCGGCATGATGGAAACATTTGAGAATTACGAAGAACGACTGGAAGGCAGCGATTTAGCGGTCGTCGCCGTCCTGAATGGTGAGCCGGAAAACGTCGTTTACTATGAAGATGGATTACCTACCCCCAGCAGCCACCATTTGAGCGATATTTTCATACAAAAAGTGATCAAGGGTGACGAAAGTTTGGAAGGTTCTACGATCACGATACGTGAACCATATTATATTGTCGATAACGGATGGGCGCCAGGCGTTACTGAAATCTATTACGGCGACTATACCGGCATGAAAAAGGGCGCTGAGTATTTGCTGTTCCTCGGATGGACGGAAAGCTGGGGGCAATACGGTATCGCCTCCGCCCACGAGGGGAAATTTGATTTAAGCCAACACGATGAAGAAGAAAAGCGGGCGGTTGAACAAAATCCTGATTTGCAAGAACTGAGAAGCGACATTTTAGCCAATGTGGAGCTTGAGCTTGACTGATCGGGTGGTGAGGACGGTGTAACTGCTAGACTAGATTTGACAGTTTCTGCTTGATCATGAACCCAATCCGTTAAGCTATTCTTCGTACAATCAAGATGGTTTGGGGGCTAAAGAGAAAGTGAGAAACCATGATCAAATGAAGCTGCTGAAAAAGGACGATTTTCACTTTTTCAGCAGCTTTTTCGTAATGAGCGGAGCCATTACGAAAAAGGGTGCTGAATATTTGCTGTTTCTCGGATGGACGGAAAGCTGGGGGACAATAAGGAATCGCCTCTTCCATCGTTCTGAGGTTGTTCAGTTAAATGGAGAAAGCCATCGAATTAAAAAATAGGAAGTCGCTATTTTTAACGAGCAAAAATTGTTCAAAACCACTTGACGGTTACAAAGCCCTGCATCACGAGTACCAGGCTACATTTTTACACTATATTCTTTAATAATGGCCACCACTTCATCAAATTCATATTTTTGATTCACGACATCCACAACAAAATCCTCGGCTTGCTTTTGACTCATGGTAAACTGAAAACCGTTGTAGGCAAGGAATTGAATCAGTGCCAAAAAGGCCGTTCGTTTGTTTGCGTTATGAAAGGTATGATTTTTGGCTAATGACTCAAACAAAGCTCCCGCTTTTTCGAAAATGGTCGGGTAAGCCTCTTCCCCAAAAGCGGATTGTTTGGGGCGGTTGATGGCTGAATTGAGAAGATCCGGCAACTTCACACCTTTATGTTCCTTGGGACTATATCGTTCAATGACTAGTAAATTGATGGCAATCACTTCTTGTTCAGTTAAATAACGAATCAACGGTCTACCAGCCCTTTAATGGTTTCATCATACTGTTTCATGTTCTTATCTAAAATATCAAAAAAGTCGTCGCTAACACCTTTTGGCAACTGTACTTTTTTACTTTTGCGGATCACAATCGCGCCATCCTGTTCCTCAATAAAAACGTCATCACCATGCGCTACTCCAAGACGTTTTAATAATTCTGCTGGAAACGTCACACCTAAACTATTTCCGATTTTCGTTATTTTTCGTTCCAAGTTTTTCACCGCCATTCTTTTTCCCTCCTTCTATGCTATTCAAACTCCTATATTTTATAACTGTTCTAACAATTATAATTGAACACAAATCAAAATGCTATTGAAAACCTTTTACATTTACTGTTATTATTTTTTATTGTTTTAGTTACACTTTCTACCCTTATGGATTATTTTGGAAAATTGTACAAGTCAATTTTGGAACCGCTCATATAAATAGAAGGGAACTTTAGACAAAGGCTGTTTAGGGTGGGAAAAGGGCAAATCCTCTCTTTTGGCCCGGTCCCTCCCTTTTATCATTTACTTCCCGGCATGATACAACGTCAACAGAATGATATAAACGGCGAAAAACAGCAGCGTTCCTTTGATGATCATCCTGCCAAAATATTTGCGCCACACATGGCGGTCTGTTTGCACCGCCTCTTGTGATAGGATAGCGGGCACCGGCAGAGGGGCAACCGTATCGTCCGAGCGCAGTTCCGCCAGCAGCTCCTGGCAGCCGTGGCAAGTCGAGAGATGCTGTTCAACCAGCTTCTCCGATTCAGGGCGGCATTCTGCTTCGACATAGTGCGGCAGCAAATCTCTAATAATTGAGCATTTCATCGCTTCCGACTCCTTTCTTCCCGGCTTCCTTTTTGTACTGTAGGCGCGCGCGATGGATCGTCGTCTTGACCTTGCTTAACGACCAGCCGAGCACATGGGCGATTTCCTGGTAGGACAGCTCCTGCATATCACGCAAAATTAAAATATCGCGAAAAACCGGCTTCATTTCATCAAGAATGCGGTAAAGCTCGTCCAGCTTTTCTTTTTGTAAATAAAAGTCTTCAGGTGAATGAACAGCGCTGAGAAGCGGATACAAATTCGTATCTTCCATCACAGTCACGACTTGCACGTCTTTTTTGCGAAAATAAGAGACATAGTGATTATGGGCTATCCGGTAGAGCCATGATTTCATCGTTGCGTCTCCACGAAAATGCGGCAGCGCCTCAAATGCTTTTAAAAAGACATCCTGACAGAGATCCTCGGCCGTAGCGGTGTTTTTCGTCTGTCTGAGCAAGTAAGCATAAATTGCCGGCTGATAGGCTTTGTAGATCGATTCCAATTTTTCTAAATACGAGGTCATTTTTCAAAAGCCCTTTCTTTAACACAAGTCATTTAAATATACAGCCAAATCGACACCCATATTAGGAAAAGTGCGATCATGCCGACCCCCACCGCTAAAAATCTTCTCGCTTTTTTGATCGTTTCCAGCTCTGAGCTTTCGTTTTCATTACTGGGCAGCTCCGGCTGTTGCTCCGCTCTGCTTTGCTCATTTTCGCTCCAGTCAGGGCAGAAGGGACAGCTCATTTGATGATCTGCCATCCATTCAGCGGTTTCCGATTCCACCATCCCCTCCTGCCAGTCTTCTTTCAAGTCCCGAAATACAGCGCATTCCCGTTTCATGATCTCACCCCGTCAATATCGTCGTACACATCGGTAATTTCCCCTGTTTCCATGTCAACAAAATGAACCTGCTTATGCGGCTTCGCGAATGGAACGACAACAATCATCCAGACAAGCTCCGCCTCTCCCTCGCGGTTATAAATCAGCGCCAGCTCCCCACGCTGGGCATAAATTGAAAACATCGGATACTCATCAGCCACGAGCTTCATTGCCTTGCTCATGGAAACAGCTTTTTCAGCGAGTACGGTTTGATTGATCTTCTTACGATGTTGCGACGGATACCAGCCTTGATAAAAAGAAATCAGTTCGCCATCGGCCGTAAGATTGACTTGGACATGATGAGACAGAAGGCCATTGTCATACTCCCACGAATAATCGCCATATTCACCCTGCTCATATTGCGCCCCCTGCTTCGCAAACTCAGGAGATAATTTTCGCGCAAAATAAGTGGCTTGCTTTACAAAAGCTCCTTCATCTCCTGCTTTGTCTTCACTTAGTTCCAGCTGCAAAAGCTCACCAGTTTCCGCGTGAAGGTAAATCGTTTCTCCATTTTTCGTTTTGATCGTAATAGTCGGCTGCGATTCGTAAGTGAACGAGCTCCACACATGGTCAATATAAGTCGGTGAGGAAGGCCGGCCAAGCACGTTCAGAACGTCCTCTACTTTTTTATTCAGCTCTTCCTTTGTCAGCTGGACGACAGAATTCTCCAGCTCTAACGGAGCGCCGATCGGAGTCGGTGAAAACGAAATGAGCCGCAAGTCATAATCCCAAACGATCAAACTCACATCAGTGTTTACCCTTTCGCCGTCTGACCATAATGGCAGAACGGAAACTTTGGCTTGCTTTGCTGCATCATCAAATTGAACCGCGATCTCAAACCGTTCTTGATCATAATTAATTTCTGCTCTTTCAAGCAGGCCCTCCGTCTGCTGGAGCACGTCCTGTTCGGAAGGGGGCGCAGCTGCCGATGACGCTGCCTCCTCTGGATCGGTTCGTGACAAGCTGAACAATTCGCCCGAACTGTCAAATCTGATCGAATAACCGCCCCCGTCGAGCGTATAGGCATTATAAAAATCTTCGCGAATCGAGGAATGAGCATTAAAGCTTACTTCCTCGCCGATCAGCAGCCTTGCGCGCTCCTGCATCTCGGCAAGTGAAGGCATCTCCGTTTCCGCGCGATACGCAGTATGAATATAATAGTTTGCCTTTGCTTCGACGACATGCCATAGATTGTAGAATGGGTTGGCGATAACTATTAGGGTGACACTAATGCTTGCGACAGCAGCATACCACCCCTTCCCTCCGATTAGCGGGCGGCGTTCCAGCAGCTGCTTGACCCACTCTGATCCGCCGAGCAAAAGCAAAAATAACGTCAGTGGAAATAACGCTTCAAACTGACTCATTCTCGTAAAGGCCACCGTTCCGCCACTGACGACAAAGAACACGAACCACACTACCATGCTCTGGCGCCAGTAGCTCTGAAACAACATGTACATGACGGCAAAGCTGGCGGCAATCAACGCCAAAGCCGCCCACATGTACCAGTCGGACAGATCCGCAAGCCTCAGGCTCGGAAGCATCAAAAGGATCGGAATACAGAGCACAATCACATCAAACAGATAAAAAAATCCGTGCAACGCCCGGAAAGGCAAGGTGATGAGATAATGCATTCCGACAACTAGTATGTATCCGTAAAAAATCACATTCACAATTTGATTCAGAACATTATACTGAAAGCTGACATGTTCCCCGCTAATAAGAAAATGATGAAAAAATTCAAGCGTGACCGCGAGAAACAGTAACGCCCGCAGCATAACACCTGCCCTGATCATCCACTTCTCACGATTCTTCGCCGACGGACGCTGAGCCGCCAAAGCGGTCAGGCTTAAAAGCATCAAGGCAACCCCGACCAAGAACAGTGTCCATAAACTGACCGGGATGTAACGCTGGATATGGTTAATGACACTATACAAAACATCCCACATCTTCCTCACTCCTTTGTATCGTCTGTTATATAGACACATTAGAATGATAAAAGTTTCAGAGTGCCTTAAAAAAAAGCCGCTTCAACAGGCAAAAGGCCTATTAAAGCAGCTTAAATAAACAGCAGCAAACTAATCGCCATGACGGCCATTCCGCCGATCAGGCCGTAAATCGATGTATGGGCTTCATCATATTTTTTCGCCGCCGGGAGCAGTTCGTCGAGCGAAATGAAAACCATGATTCCCGCCACCGCTGCAAAAATGATGCCGAACATCACATCATTTAAATACGGCATTAAAAACAAAAAGGCGACGAGCGCGCCGACCGGCTCGGCAAGACCGGAAAGAAATGATAGTCTGAACGCTTTCTTTTTGCTTCCGGTCGCGAAATAAATCGGCACCGAGACGGCGATCCCTTCAGGAATATTGTGAATCGCGATCGCCACGGCGATGGCAATCCCGAGCGCCGGGTCCTGCAAAGCCGAAGTGAATGTCGCAATGCCTTCAGGGAAGTTGTGGATCGCAATCGCCAGCGCGGTGAACGTCCCCATTTTCAATAGCTGGCGATCCTTCACCTCCGGCTTTGCTGTTTCCATATCCTCGACTTTCTTGATCTCGTGCGGGTTTCCCTGCTTTGGAAGAAGCCGGTCAATCGCCGCTGTCAGCACCATTCCGCCGAAGAAGCCGGCGGCCGTCAGCCAATGGCCAAGCTCATTTCCAAGCGAAGCAACGAGCGCGTCCTGCGCCTTCATAAAGATTTCCACCATCGATACATAAATCATCACCCCGGCTGAAAAGCCTAAGGAAAAGGACAAAAATTTCGTATTTGTTGTTGAAGTAAAAAAGGCAAGCAGACTGCCAATGCCTGTTGCAAGACCTGCCATTAAAGTTAAACCAAATGCCAAAAGCAGATTTTCCGTCATGATGTCCGCCTTCTTTCAAGGGCTTTTTGCTCTATCATTTTAGACTATATGTCATCCAAATCAAAAAAGTGTTTGTTGCACCCATTTTTTTATTTTATCGAAAAACACCCTTGAAAGAAATCTTTATTTTAGCCATTCCTAAAAATCAGCTAGCTGTCTGTATAGGCGACGAACATCGAGAGGTTGCCGGTGATCGCCTCTCCCACTCTGAAAAACAAACCGGCCGGCTGCCCGTTCAGCACATGCGAGCCAATCAGCAGCTTGCCTGTATAGGGGCCATCCCATGTCGCTACCGTCTGCTCAGGCATCGGAAAATAGTGCTGATAAATCACTTCCTGATCCTGATAATGATCAACATCCTCATCAAGAACCGCCCCATTTTCCACAATCTGAATCCCGCCACCTTCCCGGCCTAACACCGGCTTTTTCACATAGGAAGACATTCCGTTCGCCGTATGGAAGGTCGGTAAAAAATACGTATCGATCGCCCTCTGTTCACTGCGCGAATACCATTCGTGACGCTTTTCCCAAATCAAGGCGAATACTGCCTTTGACTGCATCAGCAAAGCGGAAGGCGGGTTAATGATTTTTAGCTTGCGGTCAAGCAAATGGACGAGAAATTGCTCGCCTATCAATTCCCCGGTATGGCTCTTTTCCGCGAGAAAATAGTCAAGCGGGTACAACCGGTAGAGAAATTCGATTTTTTCGCCATTCGGCGTCCGCACATCGTCTTTTTCCACAACGATCTCCTCCAGCGGGATGTATCTCGCTTTCTGTGGATAATGCTTCATCAGCAAACCGACCGTTTGCTTGTCTTCTTCATGCCAGTCGGCACAAGTAAAATAAAGCGTATCGCCGCTGCCGATCTGATAATCCTTGATCACTTGATTCCACGCTTCTGCCAGCTTTTTTGTTAGACCGGCATTCGGATTGCGCGCTCCATGCTCGCGGCAGATCACCTCCTGGGCGACAGCCGCCTCAACGAGACCGACCGGTGTATCGGTATTGGCCTCAATCACCTTTAAGCCGTCTGCCGAAGCGATGAAATCAAAGCGGCAAAAGTAGGAAAATGCCGTTTTCACCTCGGCTAACAGCAGATCCCAAACATAAACGGAAATCCCCAGCCGATGGATCAGCGAATGATCGGCGAGAATGCGCTGATACGTTTTCGCCAAAATATCGTATACGGCGCGCGAAGCATTTTCGACTTCCTGAACGAGCGAAGCCGGCACGCGGAGCAAAGAATCGCTCATATATTGATTGTCCTCATAGTTTTCGTACAATGTCGCCCACGTAAAGCCCTCGCTGGCGACCTTCCGCTCAAGCTCCAGCCACCTTTTCAGGTACGCTTCCTCAGAAAATGGCTCTGTTAATGATTGATAGGGTAGCATCGCAAGCCTCCTTTTAATAGCTGATCGTCGCAGCGACGATCAGACCGACAAGGACCGATACGCCGCCGAGCAAGAGGCCGACTGCCGTGTTGCCGTTTTCAACCTCTTTCGTTAAATTCGTATTGCGCGTCAGTCCGTATTCAATGACGAGATGAAGGACAATTTGAATCACGATCGCGATAAAAGCCCAAATGATCAAATCAAGTAAATTTATCGAGTGACGAATCGCCGACTGCAGCACGACGACGACCCCGGCCATTTTTCCGAGCAGCTTTAACGTCACGGCGATATTGCCGCTCTTTATCAGCTTTCTTTCGGAATACGGGGTGATCAGCTTGAAAATATACGTCGCTATCGCGAATAAGGCGAGGGCGACAAGCAAATAAATGAGAAACCGATCGAGAGTATCCAAATAATAGGAAATGTTCATGTTATACTCCTTTCACTCCACAAGGTAAGAAATAAGCCAGATTATCGGTAATTTGCGCTCCGGCTCGAATGCCGAACGCGCTTGCTTTTCCATTGACAATAAAGCTGCCAAACAATAGATGAGCCTGCTTTTCACCTTTTTCTGTCCGGATCGTCCCGGACGGCAGCTGACAGAAGGCTTGATACACTTTTTCATAATGCTCATAGCTCGCCGCCTGTTTTTCGCCCAAAAGCTTGCCGTGCTGCTTAATCTCGACGGTATCTCCTTCTCGACCGAAAACGGGCTTCGCCACATAGCGCTCCCCTGCTTCGATAAACGGCTCTTCATCCAAATAGGTCGGCAGAAAATAACGGCTGATCGTCTCATGCTCAGCAGTCGTAAAATAAGGTGACTGCTGCTCATGCATTCCCCAGATTGCCGCCAGCACTGCCTTGCTTTGCAGCAAAAAAGCAGAAGCCGGGTTCAGCATCGCCACCTTTTTTTCCCGGACGAGGTTCATAAATTCAAGCCCGATCGGAAACCGATCATCCGCTTCGTCCTCGATCAGCGCTTCAAGTGGATATGTATGTCTGTACACAACATCAATTCGGCGCCCTGCTTGATCAAAAACGCCGACTCCTTCTACAATTTGCAGGTGATCGAGAGCGACGAAGGCGGCGTCTTTCAGCTGCGTGATTTTCAATAAATAGTTCATCGTTTCCCGATCTTCAATATCATCCGCATGAGCGGTAAAGACAACATAAGGATGACGTTCCAAGGCGATTGACGTCATACTGTGGTAAATGCTGTTGCGGATCGCCCGCCCAAGCCGCTCCTCTTCGCCTTCATTCGGATCGGCAGCAGCAAAGGACCGGCAAACACGGCCGTTCACCTCAAATAGCTCGCGAATAAAGGTCGGCGTATCGGCGTTAAATTCCAGCAGCTTGAAGCCGTCTTTCACCTGGACAAAATCAAAGCGCCCGATCACCGTCTCATAAGGGATCGTTTTCATTTGCAGAAAGGGCACCGCTTTGACTGGAAAGCCGAGCTCATGCAAGGTCTCGACAGGAGCGTTCCGCAGCAGCGGCGCGATCTTGGCAAAAATCCGATAAGCAGCCTCGGTCGCCGTACGAATCTCTGCTACTTGTCCTGCTTCAAGCAAATAGCAATCATATAAGGCATATTCCTCGCCGTAGAGGCGGTCCCAAAAAGCGGGGATCTCCTGATAAAACAGATCCCGGCTGCTCATGTGCTTACCCGCCAAAGGAACCACCGCTTCCCATTCCGGAGCGTGGATTCGTTGCCCGGTTTGGCGTTCTCTGCTGTTCGTTGTCCTGCCTTGGCGGCTGGGTCACATTTTGATCCGGACGGTTCGGCGCCGGCTGTCTCACCTGCCCCGAGCCACCGCCCATTGCTCGTCCGGCCATAAAAGCAGCGATCGTCGGGAACCACATTCCTCCGTAATAATAATGGCCATTGTTCTCGTTGCCTTCTTCGGCGCACTGATAGCCTTGCGCTTCTTCATCCCACGTCCATGTCTGGCAATCAGCTTCTTCCGGTGATGGTAGCGCCGCCGGATCAGGCTCAACCTCCTCGGTTTCCGGAGCAACAGAAAAGAACTCCTCCTGAATCCCCTGCGAGCAGCCTGTCACGCCTAAAAGTGCGACGCTGGACCCGACCAGTCCTTTCAACAGCCGGTCTGTTTTCGGCTTTTTCATCCTTCACACCCCCCTCGTTCTTTCTACGCATTCTTTTTTACATGGTTTCACTTTGTTTTGATTGTACCAATAGTATGACAATCAATTGAAGCTTTTTATCCCTTTTTCTTTTCTGCTAACAAAATTGCACCGTAGCCTTTATAAATTATTTAACAAAAAAAGAGCATCCGCAATGTCTCTTGCGTTCTGCCCTCTTTCTTATCAATCGATAAAAATCTTCCCCGGATTCATGATCCCATTTGGATCAAGCGCTGTCTTGATCGCCTTCATCACCTCGAAAGCGGCGCCGTGTTCCTGACGCTGATAGATCGCTTTTCCGACGCCGACGCCGTGTTCGCCCGTACATGTACCGCCACGGGCCAGCGCATAATGAACGATATGCTCGTTGAGTCGTTTTGCCCGCGCCACTTCCTCTTCATCCTTCATATCAATCATGAACAACGCGTGATAATTTCCGTCACCGACATGACCCAAGACAGCACCATCAAGATCTTCTTTCTCAATCGCGGCACGAGTATCCTGAATCGCCCCGGCCAGCTCGGTTAACGGCACGCTAACATCGGTCACCATCATTTTGCGGCCGGGAGAGCCGTGGATAAAGGCATAGGCCAAATTATGACGCACCTCCCACAGCTGCGCCTGAGCTTTCGTATCGAGTTCAAATTGCAGCTCCTCACAGCCAAAATCGTTCACTATTTCCTGGGCGAAGGCGACATCTTGTTTCAGCCCGGCTTCATTGCCGTGAAATTCAAGAAAAAGCGTTGGCCGCTCAGCGTAATGCAGCTCGTTGATTTTATTTACCTGTTGAATCGAGCGGGCATCGACCAGCTCCATTCTGGCGATTGAGATTCCCGATGTCCGGATCATCGTCACGGCGTCCACAGCAGCTTGAACTGTCGGAAACGTCGCCCGGCCTGCCATGATCGCTTCTGGAATGCCATACACTTGCAAGGTCAACTCAGTGATCACTCCAAGTGTTCCTTCAGAGCCGACGATCAATCCATTTAAATGGAGGCCGGATGATGATTTAGCGGCCATCCCCCCGGTATGAATGACCTTACCGTCAGGCAAAACGACCTCCAGATCCTTCACCTGATCCCGCATAATGCCGTATTTGACTGAGGTCGTGCCGCTCGCGTTTGTCGCCGCCATCCCTCCAAGTGTGGCGTCAGCTCCGGGATCGACCGAGAAAAACAAGCCATGCTTTTTCAATTCTTTATTAAGCTGCGTCCGCGTCAGTCCCGGCTGTACTTTGACGAGAAAATCCTGAGGCCTGACATCCAGTACCTTGTTCATCAGCGAAAGGTCGAGTGAAATCCCACCTTGATACGGAATGACATGCCCTTCGAGGCTTGTGCCAAGTCCGAACGGAATGAGCGGAATGCGCCGTTCATTCGCAAAGGCGACGACTTTTTGCACGTCCTCTGTGGAAGCGGGAAAGACAACAGCGTCGGGCAGACTGAGCGGATGATAGCCTTCATCACGTCCGTGCTGCTCAAGCGTCGTCTCATTGGTCGAAACCTGCTTCGGTGTAAGGAGTTGCTGCAATTCTTCGATATAACTCATGGATAAATCAGCCCCCGTCATCGTTTGATTATTCAGTTAATAAAGAATGGAACAAAAGGTCGTTTTTTACCTTTTGCCGAGCCGTTACAACGGTATTCGTTCTCCATGAAAGCGTGGGTCTTTCATGGAGAACGTAAGCGCGGTGCGAAGTGCCTTTCTGGAATCTTCCCGCAAATTTAATCTCTTTTCTGCAAATCATCCTGCGAGACAGTCCTGCTTTTCCCTGTCCTGTATCGTTCAGAGGGCACTGCCGTTTAGTTAGTTTGATTGCTTCTGCCCAATTTGCCATTTGGCCGGCTGAAGAGCGAGTCCCTGCTCTAACGCATAGCCGATTTGATACAGCAACGCCTCCTCCAGAGGACGGCCGATCAGCTGCGCTCCGATCGGCAGCCCGTTGTCAGCTCGGCTTGACGGTAGCGATAAACTTGGAAGGCCGGTAAAATTCGTCGGTGCGGTCAGCTTCATAATCGACCAGCGGATGTGCTGCTTTTGATAGGACTCGATATCAACATGGCGCCCATTAATTTCAGGAGCTAAAATCGGAACCGTCGGTGTAAGCAGTACATCTACCTGCTGTAAAGCCGCGGCGAACTCTTCTTTCGCCTGCTGACGTATTTGCAGCGCTTCAGCGTATTCAAAGCCTTTCGTCTCCAACCCGGTCAAAAGCCGCTCTTTGACCTCATCATCCCACTCGTCGGGATGGGCTGCCAACCGCTCGCGGTGAACTGCATAGGCATCCGAACGGAGAATCACTTTATGCGCTTCTGCGAACTGCTCGATATGCGGCACGTGCACCTCTTCGATCACCGCTCCGCTTTCACGCAGGACGGCAATGCTTCGTTCCATGCTTTCCCTCACTTCCGGATGCAAATCCGTATAGTAAAAGCTTGATGGAAGGCCGACTTTTATTCCTTTGATGCTTGCTCCGATCTTTTTTGACACATTCTCTTCTTCGACAGCGAGGCTGTAAGGATCGCGCCGGTCGTAGCCCGTAAGCACCTGCAACAGCAGCGCATTATCTGTCACCGTACGCGTCATCGGCCCGACATGATCGAGCGTCCAGGAAAGCGGGAACACCCCGTGCTTGCTCACTCGGCCAAAGGTCGGCTTCATCCCGACAATCCCGCAAAAAGCCGCTGGCACACGAATCGAGCCACCCGTATCGGTCCCCAAAGCGCCAAAGCACATGCACGCAGAGACGGCGGCGGCCGAACCGCTGCTTGATCCGCCTGTCATTTTCGTCAGATCGTACGGATTCTTAACCGGACCCGCATGAGAGCGGTCGCCTGTAGGACCGTACGCGAATTGATGCGTGTTCAGCTTACCTATGATAATCGCTCCGGCCTCTTGCAGCCTCTCGACGACTGACGCATCAATAGATGGCACGTAGTCAGCAAAGAGCGGCGAACCCATCGTTGTTTTCATATCCTTTGTGTAAATCAAATCCTTAAGCCCGATTGCAACCCCATGCAAGGGGCCTTTATAGCGGCCGGCCTGTATTTCCTGTTCCGCCTCTGCCGCCTCGCTCATCACCCGCTCCTGATCAATCGTAATAAAAGCATTAATCTCCGGGTCGACCTCCTCAATCCGCAAAAGCAGCTGCTTCGTCACTTCCACCGGCGAGAGCTTTTTTTGCCGGAAATGCGCTGCAACCTCTGCCAGGCTTAATGTCAGCATCTCTTCCTGTCCCTTCATCCGCGTCTCCTCCACCATTTCTACTTTTTCAGCTGCTCACAAATCGCAGCCGTCACTTCTTCCGTCGTTGCGCTTCCGCCGATATCAGGCGTCTTCACCCCGTTTTTCGTTACTTCTTCGACCGCCGCCAATATCCCGGCGCCAAGCTCGGTCTCCCCTAAATGGTCAAGCATCATTTTCGCCGTCCAAATTTGCCCGATCGGGTTGGCGATATGTTTGCCGACAATATCCGGTGCTGAACCGTGGACAGGCTCAAACATCGATGGAAACTCACCGCTTAAGTTGATATTGGCTGCCGGGGCAATACCGATGCTGCCCATGACCGCTCCGCCGATATCGGTTAAAATATCGCCGAACAAGTTGCTCGCCACGACGACATCAAACGCTTCCGGCTTCGTCACAAAGAAGGCGGCGAGCGCATCGATATGCGTGCTCTCGGCTTCAATCTCCGGATAATCAGCCTTCACATCGGCAAATACTTCATCCCAGAACGGCATCGTATGGACAATTCCGTTTGACTTCGTCGCGCTCGTCACATGACCCTTGCGCCCTTTAGCCAGCTCAAACCCGTAGCGCAGCGCATTTTCAACCCCCGGCCTCGTGAAAATCGAGTTTTGGATCGCGATTTGCGAGGACCCTTGGTGAATCCGGCCGCCGACTTCACTGTATTCCCCTTCGCTATTTTCACGGACGACAATGAAATCAAACTGTTTCGGATCAGCTAACGGCGAGCGCAGCCCTTCAAAATATTTCGCAGGCCGAATGTTGATCGATTGCTGAAAGCCGCGGCGGATGTTAATTAACAGCCCCCAGAGGGAAATATGATCTGGAACGAGCTGCGGATTCCCGACCGCTCCAAGGAGAATCGCATCAAACTTCTTTAATTGCTCCAGCCCATCTTCAGGCATCATCTCGCCATGCTCCAAATAATATTCGCAGCTCCAGGGGAACTCCGTATAATCAAAGGCAATGCCGCCATGGGCGGAGGCCGCTGTATCAAGCACATTAAGCGCGGCAGGCACAACCTCTCTTCCGATTCCATCCCCCGGTATTACAGCAATTGAAAACCTTTTCATAAATGCACACTCCTCTAGTATTCTATTATTTTATTTATGTACAATGACCGCCTGAGACGAGTCAATTTTACCGAGCTTCCCCCTGCACGGTTGCAGGGGAGAGTGCTCAACCAAGAAAGACGTCTTACTGCTGCTTTGACTGCTTGCCCCGTTTTACGAAACGGTAGGCAAGATAAGCAATATAAATCGGCGTTGCGATGTAAATCAAATAAGGAAACGAGCTGTACGTTCCTCGATAAATGATAAAGAGAAGACAGCCTAGAAAAAGAGTTACAATCGTTCCGTATTTCGGCAAAGGAACTTCCTTCAGGCTTGGAATCCTCAGCTTGCTGATCATCAAAAAGCAAAGCGCGGTAAAGATCACCGTCGTAATAATTTGCGGGATATGATTACCGAATAACGTCAGCAACGCTAAAATTCCGCCCGCAGCCGTAATTGGTACACCGATAAAATAGCTGGTTGACTGCTTAGGAGAACCGATATTAAAACGCGCAAGCCGATACGCCCCAAACAACGGAAACAAGCCGGCGACAGCCAGTCCTAAAAGGCCAAATTGATAAAAGTAGGTATAATACATTAAAAACGATGGCGCCACACCGAACGTAACAACATCGGCCAATGAATCCAATTCCTTCCCAAGCTGACTGTCCGCCTTCAGCATTCTTGCCAAACGCCCATCCATACTGTCCAGCATCATTCCGATTAAAATTAAAATCGCCGCATTGTTAAATTGACCGTTTGCGGCAAAACCGATCGAGAGAAATCCACAATAAAGATTCCCCTGGGTAAACATATTTGGAATGCTTTTTGTCCAACGCATATTCTATCTCACTTTCCAACATCAATTTCATCGCCCATAGAGACATCCTTTATCTCTCTAGTATAGCATGGGGATTTAGCCTTTACTATGGATGAAAACAATTACAGGTTGATTCAAGTATAAATTGGTAGACCAGCAATGGCTTTGCGCTGAATTCAAAAAAGAAAAATTGTAAAAATGTCAAAAAACGATTATGATCAGATAAGAACAAATTGATTATGACAACATGGCTGGTGGACACTATTAATAAATATATTCGTAAATTCAAATTTTTATTAATCCGTTTGTTACGCATTAAAGATAATGCCCATCACATTGCAATTGGTTTTACTGCCGGTCTGTTAATTAATTTCGTCCCTTCGTTCGGAATTGGCCCGATTATCTCCATTGCCAGCGCCAAACTTGTAAGGGGAAATTTAACGAGCGGTTTCATCGGCGGCATATCAATTATTTGGGCGTTCCCGCTCTTGTTTTATTTAAATATGGTCGTGGGAGAAAAGCTCATTCCTATTGAGCTTGATGAATTAGGTGAAAGTATTGAGGAGACGGTAGAAGTCCTGAAAGTAGGCGTCCGAATCGGCAAGGCTTTTTTTATTGGGATGTGTATGAATATGCTCGTATTTGGTCTCATTATCTATTTCCTGACGTATACGATTATTAAACGCTATCGCAAAAGCGCGCTCACATTTCTCACAAAGAAATGGAAAGTCCCCAAGTCATCATAGTCAGCTGTCACGCTACTACAAAGGAGAATCATCTTATGTCAACCGTGATTAGACAGATTATCTTTACGTCCAATCAAAGGAATCGAAAAGTGATGTGGCTTGGAACTTTTTTCTTTGTTCTCTTATTATTAGCCTGTGTCGCGATCTACCATTATCTTAAGCCATTGCCGGCCGGGCTTTCCTATGAGAGCGAGGTCCATCACATTGAACATATTGAATTCCTTTATGACTTGACTTATATGAAGGAAGGCGTCCCTTATCAGGAACAAAGGATCTTTCAAAAAATGAATACGATGATTGAGGAAGCTGAGGAGTTTATTCTGCTTGATATGTTTCTCTTTAATGAAGAGTATGACAGCTCGCTTGAATTCCCTGCGCTCTCTCAATCTATCACCAGCCTGCTAGTAGAAAAAAAGCAGCAGCAGCCGGATCTTGATATTATCTTTATTACGGACCCGATCAATACGTTTTACGGCTCATACGCATCGCCGCTGCTCAGCGCGCTGGAGCAGCAAGGAATAGACGTCATCATCACCGACCTGACGAAGCTGCGTGATTCAAACCCCGCTTACTCCGGCGTTTACCGCAGCCTTTTTCAATGGTTCGGCACAAAGGGAGACGGCTGGCTGCCAAACCCATTCAGCGATGTGGCTCCGCCTGTCACCCTGCGTTCATATTTGCAGTTAGTCAATTTTAAAGCGAATCATCGCAAAATCATCGTGACGGAGAAACAGGCGATGATCAGCTCAGCCAATCCACATGATGCGAGCAGCTATCACTCCAATATTGCGTTCGTCGTCGAAGGCAACATTTTGCGTGACATTATTGAGACGGAGCGCGCCGTCGCCCAAAGCAGCGGCTATCGTGGCTCTCTGCTTGACCGGCTTGAGCTACCCCCTTCCCCTCCTGCTGACGAAGGCTATCAGCTCCAGCTTGTAACGGAGGGAAAAATCAAACAGCATTTGCTGGCAGAGATCAAGGCGACCACAGACGGTGATGCGATTACAATTGGCGCCTTTTATCTTTCTGATCGCGACCTGCTCGCAAGCCTGCTTGCCGCCTCAAAACGCGGCGTTGACGTGAAATTGATTCTCGATGCCAATAAAGATGCGTTCGGCCATGAAAAGAACGGAATTCCTAATCGTCCTGTTGCGGCAGAGCTGAAGAAAAAGTCAAAGGACCGCATTATGATTCGCTGGTACGACACACACGGCGAGCAGTACCATAGCAAGCTCGCTTTGATTGAAAAAGCAAAAGAAGAAGAAGGAATCGTTATCGGTGGCTCCGCCAATTTCACCAAGCGTAATCTGGACGATTTCAACCTCGAAACCGACGTGAAAATCACCGGCCCAATTGACGAAGGCCTGATCGCGGAAGTCGCCAATTATTTTGAGACGTTATGGACAAATGAAACGGCAAGCTTCACCCTCGATTATGAAGCCTATGCCGATCACTCCACCCTCGCCCATCTCCTCTACCGCTTTCAGGAATGGAGCGGCTTCTCGACATTTTAAGAGGCTGGACAAAAGGTTGTTTTTTTACCTTTTTGTCCAGCCTCTAAGCAATGAGCGGCGCCACTGCAAAGTTTTAAAGTCTGCTAGAAACGGGGTTCTTCTTGCAGACGGGCAGCGGGCAGAGCCATTGAGAGCTGATTCTCCCACCCAAAGGCGGGGTTTGCTCGGGCTTCCTCGGCGCCCGGGGGAGGACACTTCACCTCCCCCTTTTTAAAATCTTGCGCCGCTCCGCCCTAACCTTGCCGCGCTCTCCCGACTTTAGCAGCGGCTTCGTTCGCTACTCGCCCGGAGAGGAGAAACCCGCTCCTCTCCGGGCTTTTTAAAAACGGTAGCGACTTCGCTCACTGCTTCGGCTGATCCTCCCAAAACCGGGGAGGATCAGCCTGTATTCACGAGTCCGGCGGCGATGCCGCTGATGGTGAGGAGGACTTCGGTGAGGAGTTCGTCTGATTGCTCGTCGGATTCTCTCATTTTTTGAATCAGGTTGACCTGCAGGAAGTTTAGCGGGTCGACGTATGGATTGCGGCGGTGCACTGATTCCTGAATGTTAGGTGTGTGATCAAGCAGCTGCTTGCTGCCGGAAATCTTCAGCAATACGTCTTCTGTCCGCTTGTACTCGGCTTGAATATCATCAAAAATCCGGTTGGCCATCGCTTCATCCTCGACGAGTGTAATATACTCCTTCGCTGTCGATAGATCAGCCTTCATCAGCGCCATTTGCAAATTATTGACCGTTGACTGGAAGAACGGCCATTTTTGATACATCTCCTGCAGCAATGTAAGATTTTCGTCGCTCTTGGCAGCAAAAGCTTCAAGTCCAGTTCCCGCCGCATACCAGGCCGGAAGCATTTGCCGGCATTGCGTCCAGGCAAACACCCACGGAATCGCGCGCAAGTCCTCGAAACGTTCACTGTTTTTGCGGCTCATCGGCCGTGAACCGATATTCAGCTCACCAAGCTCTCTGAGCGGCGTTGCCTGCTTGAAATAGGTGAGGAAATCCGGATCACCGAACACGAGCTGCTGGTATTTCTTGAGCGAATGCCGGGAAATTTCCTCCATCGCCTCTTCCCATGCTTTTTCACGGAAATGACGCGGTTCTGCTTCATTGCTCACTTTAGCCGACGCTGACAAGAGCGCGGATGCCGCTTGTTCGAGGTTCCGGTAAGCGATATCCTCAAGCAAATAACGCGAGGAAAGCACTTCGCCCTGCTCGGTAATTTTCACGCCGTCGCCGAGCGTTTCCACAGGCTGGGAGAGAATGCTGCGGTAAAGTGGACCACCGCCCCGGCCGAGCGATCCGCCTCTTCCGTGGAAAAACTTCAGGCGAATGTTGAAGTCCTTCGCCATTTCATGAATTTCCTGCTGCGCTTTAAAGAGCTTCCAGTTCGCCGTCAGCGTCCCGCCATCCTTGCTGCCGTCCGAGTAGCCAAGCATAATTTCCTGATGATTCCCGCGCTGCTCAAGATGCTTTTTGTACACATCCATCTCAAACAACTGCTTCATAATATGCGGTCCGGCAATCAAGTCATCAACGGTCTCCAAAAGCGGCGCGACATGCAGCCCGCTCTCAACCGTGCCGTCGGCGTGCAAGCGATAAATTCCCGCCTCCTTCGCCAAAACAAGCACCTCCAGCAAATCGCTCGCTGATTGCGTCATGCTGACGAGGTATACTTCAATCGAGCGGCTGCCAAATTCCTGATGCGCCTTTTTAATCATTTGGAACACTTTAAAAATTTCCTGCGTCTCTTTTGAATAATCTTCCTGAAGCAGCATTAAAGGCCGCGGCTCACTTAGCACCTGCTTCAAAATACGAACCTTCTCGTCTTCGTCCAGGCCGGCATAGTTGTCACAAAGGTTGACGACACGTAAAATTTCTCCAATCGCCAATTCATGCTCGCCGCTATGATTCCGAATATCGAGCGTCGCCAGATGGAAGCCAAACAGTTGGACTTGCCGAATGAGCTTGCGCAATGTTTTCAGCTTGCGTCCGGATGGCTGATGCTTTTCAGCACTTTCTTGAACCTGTTGGAGATCTTTTAGCAGCTCCTCGGCTGATCGATAGCCGGCAGCCGATTGGCCGACATGGCGCAGACGCTTAAGCATAACAGCAAATTTCCGCCGGTAAAGCTCGGCTTCAATCGGCCATGCTTCCCCTTCCTCCAAATAAGTGTTCTCTTCACGTTCAATCGCAGAAAGAAATTCCGGCTGAAGCTCGACGCGCATCGTCGACTGGCTGAAGCGCCGCATCAGTTCGATCACCGCTTCCTCATACTTATCCAAAACGAGCCTGCGCTGCAGCTTTAACGTTTCCCATGTTATTTCAGGCGTAACGTTCGGGTTGCCATCACGGTCCCCGCCAATCCAGGAGCCGAAATGGAGAAAATTCGGTACATTCCAAGCATGTCCAGGAAAATAGTGATCCAATTGCGTCTCCAATTCCTGATGAATGTCCGGCAGCACATCAAATAGTGTTTCCTTAAAATAATAAAGCCCATTTTTCACTTCATCGAGCACGGTCGGCTTCCGTTGCCGCAATTCATTCGTTTGCCACAATGCCGTTACTTCATTAAACAGACTTTCATCCAGTCTCTCTTTCTCTTTTTTCGTCAGCAACGGATGGTCAAACTGCTGCAAAATAAGCGAAATTCTTTTCTGTGTCTCCAGCACCGTCCGCTTCGTCGCCTCCGTCGGATGAGCTGTCATAATCAGCTCAATTGACAGGTCATCAAGCACTTCCTGTACTTGCTGATCAGGTAGGCCGTACTGCTTGACCGCCAGGACAGCCTCTTCCAGGGAAAACGGCTGAACCCCTTCCTCATCCTGGAGCTGATACTCACGCCGACGGCGAATCCGATGCGTCTGCTCGGCAATATTCACTAAATGAAAGTAAATCGAAAATGCCCTGATCACCTGCTGACGCTCCGGCGGCACGAGTGTCTGAATTTGCGCCTTCAGTGCCTCATACGCATCCTGATTGTAGCTCTGGCGCAACTGTTTCGCCGCTGTGCGAATATCTTCCACTTTATTAAAAAGAGACTTCCCGCCATGATGGACTAAAATCTCTCCTAAAATGCTTCCTAATTTGTTAACATCACGCCGTAATAACGCATTATGATCCGCAGTTTCTACCATTTTCTCTCCTCCTAAGCAAAGCTTTTTCTTTCTGAATATAAAGGGACATAATAAGTCCCTTTAGGACAAAAAACGTCCCTTAATGAGTACAAGACTCGTTATTGTTTATTATCATACTGAAACAACTGACAAAAATCAATTATTTCTGACTAATCGCACAAGCTCTTGGGAAGCACGCTGCTGTAAAGAAGAGAAGTCACCCTTTTTTACAGCAGATTCGCGATGTAGATGACGACCGGGATTGACACTAGCGACAGCAGAGTCGAATAGACCGTCGTCACGACAGCCGATTCTTCGTCATTCGTGTAACGAGCGATCAATACCGTTGCCAGCATAAAGGTTGGCATCGCCACTTGGATATACGTAATTTGCTTCAAAAGGTCAGAAATAGAAAGCGTTTGCAACAAGCCGATTAAGACGAGTGGAATGACGACAAGCTTCATCGTCACGGAAGCCGTAACAAAGCGAGCTGCGACTTTCCTTTGCTTATTCCGCAAAAATCCCGGAATTAACAGGCCGATATAAATCATCGCCAGTGGCGCTGCTAAATTGGCTAAAAAGCCGGCCAGATCTTTTGCAACAGCTGGCGGCTGATAATTAATCATCGCCATTGTTAGTCCAATCATAATCGCGATAAACGGAATATTAACAAGGGCCTTCAGCTGCCGGAATGAGAAAACCCGCCCCTGCTGAAGCAGCATAATCACTAAGGAAAATGTGACAACATCAAGCGCCGAATCAAAAATCGCCGCCAGCAGTCCGCCGACCGGTCCGAAAATTTGCGCGCAAAGCGGTATGCCGATAAAGCCGGTATTGCCAATTCCGGCCAGCACAGCCAGCTTTTTCGCTTCCAGCGAGCGAAAGCCGAATAAATATGCAGCTCCCCAGCCAAGCAGAATACCGATCGTGTTAAGCGAAACCGAAAGCAGAAAAATCGTCAGCATATCCGCCAGCAGCTCATTTGTAATCTCCGTATTGAAAATTCCGTTAAAAATAATCGCCGGAACAGCGACATTGACGATAATCGTCATCAACAACTGCTTCGCCTCAAGTGTAACAGCCAGCCTTGAGCCAATCAGCACGCCGATCAGAATAATAATCGCCATTAATGAAATCGAGGTTAGGATAATCGTAATGTCCACGCTGCTTACCCTTTCTGCCTTTAATCCTTTACGCAGGCCTTTACACACTGCTTGAGGATGCCGCAAAGGGGTACCTCACCCTTTACGACATCCTCACATTGACTGTCAGCTTTTTGATTCTTTTACTATATCATTCTTTCATTCACTTGCCTAGCTCACATGCTTCCGCCAACAACTCAACCAAATGAACAACTTTCACCTTCCCAGCCAGTCCTTCCCGCTCCACCCCTACTTTCATTTGCAGGTGGCAGCCCGGATTTGTCGTCACAATCAGTTCTGGCTCGGTCTCCTTCACATGCTCCATCTTCTGATCGAGTATTTTCATTGATTCATCAAAATGAACCAAATTATAAATCCCCGCTGATCCACAGCACATATGAGGCTGCTTATGCTCTTTATACGTAATGCCTGGAATCGAGGTTAAAAGGGCTAAAGGAGCGGCAGTATTTTTTTGGACATTCGTCATATGACAGGAAGGCTGGTATGTCACAACCTTATTCACTTCCTTTTTCATTGGCAGCTCAAGCTCTGCCAGCAAATAACTGATATCCTTATTCTTAGCAGCAAAGGCTTTCGCCCGCTCGTACCATTCAGGCTCATCTTCAAATAAATGATCGTACTCGACGAGCATCGCCCCACAGCCGCCGATGCTGTTAATGACGAAATCAAACTCATACTGTTCAAAGGCGGCAATGTTTTTCTTGGCAAGCTCCTTCGCAATTTCGCGATCCCCACTGTGATTTTGTAAAGCACCGCAACAGGTCTGCTCTTCGATTAAGACGACTTCGCAGCCGCTTTCCTGTAACAGCTTCATGCTTGCATCATTGATCTCGGCAAACATCGTATCCATTATGCAGCCTTTAAAAAAACCGACGCGATAGACCGGTTCACCCTGCGGCTTCAGCTCCATTGGCCGCTTTTTCTTCCGCCCGGGACTCGCGACAGTCGGCGTCACTCGTTCAAAAGCCGCCAGCCTTTCGGGAAAGAGCTTTAGCACACCGAGCTTTTGCGCAACTTTTTGCAAGCCGGTTTGCTGATAAAAGCGGAGTCCGTAGCCGGCAAGATCAAGCAGTCGCTCGTTTGGAAATGTGTGCTTAAACACCGCTTCATTGGCGAGGCGGATCCGCTTCGATTGCTCGTATTTTTCCTTTTGCAGCACGGCCTTCGCCGATTCGAGAATTTTCCCATATTGAACATTGGTCGGGCAGACTGTTTCACAGGCCCGACAGCCGAGACAAAGGTCGATCGGCTCCTTTAACGTATCAAGCGACACCTTGCCCTCGGCGGCCATCTTAACGAGATTGATCCTGCCGCGCGGCGAATGCGTTTCCTTTTCCATCGACTGATAGGTCGGGCAATCGGGGAGACAGTAGCCACACTGGACACAGCTAAACGTTTCATGATAGGCGAGTTCTGTTTGATAGCTCTGCTTACTCACTGCGCAACACGAACCTTTGACCTTCTTCAGGGAAGATTTTCCCCGGATTTAAAATATTATCCGGATCCCAGCTTTGCTTCATTCGCTTCATCATCTCCAGCCCCACCTTTCCTAATTCAAGCTCCATAAACGGTGCCTTCATCGTGCCAATGCCATGCTCCCCGGACAACGTCCCTCCCAATTCAATCGCCGCCTGAAAAATTTCTTCAACCGCCTGCTCGACGCGGCGCATCTCCTCCTGATCACGCTGGTCGGCAATAATATTCGGATGGAGGTTGCCGTCGCCGGCATGCCCAAAGACGACGAGGTCAATTTGATATTTGGCGCGAATCTCCTTTAACCGTTTGAACATATCTGGAATTTTGCTGCGCGGCACGGTCGCATCCTCAGAGATCTTTGTCGGTTTCAGCCGGACGATTGCCGGTGAAACGAGCTTGCGGGCCTTCCACAGCTCCAGCGCCTCAGCAGCGTTGCGCGCCACCTTGACTTCCCGCGCCCCGACTTCAACACAAATCGTCTGCACGCGCTCGATTTCTTCTTTAATCGCCTGCGGATGACCATCCAGCTCAATTAAAACGATTGCTTCAATATCGGTCGGCAAACCGAGCGGCTGGTAGTCTTCAACAGCCTGAACGGAAGCCTGATCCATAATCTCCATTTTCGCCGGCATAATTCCTGAGCTTAGCACCCGCGAGATCGAGCTGCCTGAATCGACAATATCATCAAAAACAGCCATCAAGGTTGCCGTCGCCGGCGGCTTCGGAATGAGGCGCAAAATCGCTTCGGTAATCACGCCCAATGTCCCTTCAGAGCCGACGATGAGCTTGGTCAAATCATATCCTGTCACATTTTTCACCGTACGCCCGCCTGTCCGAATGACGTCTCCCGCGGCGGTCACAACTTCCAGTCCAATGACGTAGTCCTTCGTTACGCCGTATTTCAGTCCTCTCGGACCGCCGGCGTTTTCCGCTAAATTGCCGCCAATCGTCGAAACATTGGAGCTGCTCGGATCAGGTGGATACATCAGTCCAAACTGATTAGCCTTCTCGTTAATCGCCGCTGTTTTGACACCGGGCGAGACAATTGCCACCATATCATCCGGGTAAACATCCAGCCTGCTGTCCCACTGTGAAAAATCGAGCACGATTCCGCCTTTTACCGGCAATGGACCGCCGCTTAAGCTTGTTCCCTGCCCGCGTGGGTATACTGGAATTTTATAAGCGCTCGCGATTTTCATAATCGCCTGTACCTCCGCTGTTGCAAGCGGTTGCACAACGACCTCTGGAATATGAACGCCGAAGGAGGCGTCATAAGAATAACTTACGCGATCCTCCTCTTTCGTTAACACTCTGCTTTCATCAAGAACCTGCTTCAGCTGCTCAATGACCGCACCCTCTACCGTGCTTCTCATGCTTATCTCCCCCGTTTCTCCTCGTCTTGCAGTCGTTTATCGCCGAGCTTGAGCCGCGCCGTTTCTAAATGCTTCTTCATCGCTCGAGAGGCCGCTTCCGGCTCACGTCGGCGAATCGCCTCGAAAATCGCTTGATGCTCTTCAAACACACTTTTTCGCTTTAAACGCAAACCAACATTTTGCTTCAAGGAAAAGGTCATTGCTTTTTGATAAAGATCTGCAATGTTTTCCATCGTCTGAACGAAGAACGCATTTCCCGCCGCCCTGACAATCGTCTGGTGAAACTCGTAATCGACTTCACTTCCAATTGACTCCACATCATCGAGCATCTGCTCTTCTAAGCCTTGCAGCGCCCCGGCAAGCATCTCAATGTCCTCTCTGTTGTGCCGGACGGCCGCCAATGCCGCCGCTTCGGTCTCAATCGTTGTCCGCAGTTCAAGCAGATCATAAATTTGCTGTGCATCAATCATTTCCATCGTCATCGGCTCAAACATGTTGACCAGCTCTACTTTGCGGACCCAATTTCCGCCTCCCTGGCGCGACTCGACAATGCCGCTTGCCGCCAGAACGCTGATCGCTTCTCTGACCGGCGAACGGCTAACCTGAAACAGCTTGGCCAGCTCCGTTTCGGAAGGCAGCTTTGAATCAGCCGGGAATGTCCCATCTTTAATTAATGCTTTGATTTCATCTAAAATCTGTTCCGACATTTTACGCCGTTGAATAGGTGAAATGATGTCCATCCGCTTTCCACCTTCCTTAAATTCGTCTACTTGTATTACAAGTATACAACACATCATTTGATTTGCAACTCTTTTCTGAACATTCACTTCGATGTTTAGCTTTCGGCAAGCCGGGTATTTTTCTACCAAGGAGGCGATAAACATGAACCCATTCTATAAGGAATTTCAAAATGACGAAGACGTGATTCAAGCTGTAAGACGGTTGCAGGCTGACGGGGTCAAAGATGACGATATTTATGTGATCACCCATGACGATGACCGGACGAAGCGCCTGACCGAACAGGCCGAGGCAAATCAGGTTGGAACAAGTGAATTGGGAGTAGGAACCTCTATAAAAAATCTGTTTCGAAAACAAGGGGACGAGCTGCGCGCGCAATTCAAGGAGCTTGGCTTCTCCAAGCAAGAAGCAGAGCAGCTCGAAAAGAAACTCGATGCCGGCAAGGTGATCGTCGTTGTCAAAAACAAAACGGCGTCCATGAATCTATAGGTAGAAAAGGGGCAGGGCCAAAAGGAAAAACCTTTTGCCCTGCCCCTTAAGCAATGGACAGAACCGCCACGATCTTTTAAGTCCGGTGTGAGCTTTTTAATTAAATGAGGGCTGCCAGAAGGATCGTATTTCCTTTTGACAGCCCGATGTTTTTTGTTCAGCTTTATTATGCTAGCGCTGGCGACTGGCCGGATACGTACCACGCTTCTTCTGATTCCGCTTCGCCATCCATTTCTTCACAAATGGGTAAGCAATCACGCCCCATTTGACCAGCTTCGATAATTTCCCCATCACAACAGCCTCCTATGCTCGTTTCCCTTGTTATTCCCTGCTTTCTGCAAAGCTAAACAAACGATGAGCCCTCACGCCAAGGCGAATTTCCGGATCGCGACGGCTACTCCATCATCAAGATTCGTCTCCGTCACCCAATCAGCGGCATCCTTGACGACCTGCTGGGCATTTCCCATCGCCACCCCACAGCCGGCCGCTTTGATCATCGCTAAATCATTTAAGCTGTCGCCCATCGCCATCACATTCTCCATCGTAAAGCCAAGGCGCTCGCATACCTTTTCAATCGCCGCGGCTTTATTGACACCGGCCGCATTGATTTCCAGATTCGTTGGGCTGGAATTGCTAATTTCCAATGCTTTATTTTTTTTCAGCTCTTCGAGAATGATGTTTCGCACCCGGTCATCCTCAATGTCGAAGCCGAACTTCATCCATTGATAATGGGAAAGATCCTCTGGAAACGGCTCGCGCCACACTTGATCAACCGTAGCCGCCCAGCATGCTGTCTCGTATTTATTTTTTAACGACCACATTTGTTCAATATGCTCCAGATCGAGCAATTGGCGCTCAAGCAGATTGCCTTCCCCATCCCAAATTTCGCTGCCGTTCACCGTAATTAAGTATGTACCAAGCTCAAGTGAGGCGACAAGATCGCCACAGGACATCCGGGTTCTGCCCGTGCTAATGACGATGTGAATTCCGTGATCGCGCGCTTCCCGAATCGCCTCGCGGTTCCCGTCCGAAATGTCCTGCCGGTCATTTAGCAAAGTACCATCCATATCAATCGCGATAAGCTTAATGTTCTTTGTCATGATTTCATCTCCACCTCTGCTCCATTTGCTTCTATTCTAACAGAAAAAAATAAACAGGATAAGAAAACCGCGTAATGGCTTTTTTATTTAGCAGGGTTTGGCTCTTCGCCCTCCCGCGATGGGGGGCGCGCTTTCCGCAGGCGGGCGTTGCACCTGAAGGGGCTCGAAAAAAAGTTCCATGCTCACGATGCTTGCGTAGCGGCTTTTCTATACTAAAAAAGAAGAGATGCGACGGTTACCCAATCGCGATCTCTTCCTTTATCTTCGCTTTATCGGCCGCAGTCAGTCGCGGACAAGTGACGCACTTCCGTTTCGCCTGTTCCGTCTGATAGTAAAGACAGCAGGTCGGCTTC
The DNA here is from genome assembly GCF_040544555.1 of Halalkalibacter oceani. Taxonomy (NCBI): domain Bacteria; kingdom Bacillati; phylum Bacillota; class Bacilli; order Caryophanales; family Bacillaceae; genus Halalkalibacter; species Halalkalibacter oceani. Next base: position 30,588 of record NZ_JBEPKD010000017.1, on the reverse strand, counting down.
ATCCGCTTCATGACTCCAGGCTCCGATAGGCTTTCTACAAGCCGATGCGGGAAGTCCAATGCGTTTTTCCGGCTGGCAAACAGGGCTGGATCGGCATCCTTCATCAGCCACTGAAAGTCCCGTTCAATCCGTTCCGCTTCCTCATCATCCCCTGCAAGCGACAACCCGACCGTTTTGCCATATTCCAGCCCGGCGGCAAGCTGACCCCACAGCTCGCGCGGACGAATGTCAACAGCTTGCGAGAAAGTCGTCACAACAGGAGTGAGAAGATTGTGGATCATCTGCTCAATTTCAGTACGCCGCCATTCATCCGTACGCGGCCCCTCCTGCCAGTTAAGCGAATTGATTTTGAACACCATCCCATCTACCTGATAAGTATCATCCCAATAAAATTGCGCGCTTAGCGAAGCCGGCGTCATCGGCAAAAGGAGATGATGGCGGGCAAGCATCGTCACAATTCCAGCAGCGGCAATCCCCAGCTTACTGCAAAAATAGGTTGCCGGCGGATGGGGCGTCAATGCTTTAATTTGTTTTCCGTATTTATGTAAAAAAGCTTTTGCTTCCTCCTGCAGAAGCAGCTGCTCAACGACAAATTCCTGATGAACGACTGGCTGATCTTTTGTATAGAGAAAAAAACGCGCTTCTAATTCAGCAACCATTTGATTGTAGTCCACATTCTTTCTCTCCCTTTATCATGTTTCCGTCCCGGCGGACAGGTAATTAAAATCAATAATCATTCTCAACTAAAGTATACGCGCCTGCAGCAAAAAAAGTCAACTGAATTCAGTTGACTTTCAAAAAAGACAGACTATGTCTAAAGGTCAAACAGCTTTTTTCACGCGCCCTACTTACTTTGATCTGACAAGCCATTTAAATAGACGATCGCTCCCTTTCGACCAAGTCCTTTTATTTGTTGAAGTGTGCCGAGGACATTTTCAGAGCTTCCCTCCCTTTCAACCTGGAGAAGCAGCTCTCTGACAACGACCTTTTTATTCGTTACCGGAGAGATCAAAATGTCTTCCCTCATAATACCAAAGGACTCCTGTAAATATTGCTCGAGCATTTCATCCCTCCTCATAAGTGTCATTCAGGTCGTCTGGCTATAGTGTAGCGGGCGCGCTCTGCTTTCATCAACTTCTATGTGAGATAATCTCCCTTGAAATCTCTATTCAATCTCAACGAGCAGAGCATTGCCGTTCTCTGCAACTTTCACATAAGCATATTCCGCTTCCGATTCAGCTTCACTCCCGCTGCCTTCTTCAATAAAGTAGCTTTCGATCCCGAACGAAAAGCGGTCATAGCCCGTCGCTTTCCCATTCATCAGCACATCCTCCTCCTGCAGCGTATACGGCTGATTATATGCGCCATTCTGCTGGTAAATGCCTGTATAATGGTAGACGTTCTGGTCGTCAGGAGACAGAACGAGCTTCAGCTTCTCCCCTCGTTGCATCTTCCCCTCCAGCTCAGGAATATGCGAGATCGAGAATTGCAAAGTCAGATAATCTCCCTGCAAGAGCGAGCGGGGATCAAGCGGTTCCAGTTCAAGCTTGATCAAGCTTCCATTGGCAAGCTGCCGTTCATACTGCGCATACTGAAAGCCGATAAAAGCAAGCTGTAAGCATATAACAACGACCAGCGCCCATTGATTGGCAAAATGAGCCGGTGGCAAGTCGTCCCTCTCTTCCTTCCTCTTTCGGTCAAGCATAATCGCGACAGCAAGCAACAGCAGGCCGAGCAGGAACAAGGCGACTGATTTGTGAAGCAGCCTCCAGACGAGGTCGTAATATTTATAAAAAAGAAAGGCGAACCAAAATACGAGCACCGTCCGTGCGAGTACCTGCTCATTGCTTCGGACAAAACGGAAGCCGAGGTAAGTCGTCACGGCAAAAAACAGCGCATTATACAAATAATAGGCCGACGGGGGTGATGTCGTTAAAAAGGTCAGTACAAAGCCGAACAGCAAGCTGTATAGCATCGCCTGCACGGTCAGCCTTTTTTTCAACAGCGGCTCCTTCAGCAGCAGACGGCCAGCCAGCGCTAGCAGATTGAGCCCAACCATCAGCCACATGATCGCTTCGGTTGAACGATCAGGCCAGAATATGAACAGAAGAACCACGTTAGTCGCTCCATAAAGAAGCAGATCCATCCAGACGCTTTCCTCTTTATACCATAGCAGCAAAAGCAGCAGGACACTGACGAGCGCCAAATAAGTCGGGACATCCCAGACAAAGGCGAGTGTAAGAAGGACGCCTACATGAACGATCGTATGACGCCATACTTCCTCCAATCTTTTGCCAAAGATCAGCACCGTTACCAAAAGAGCGGCTGCAAGAAGGACATACAAAGCTGAAAGCAGCGATTGGGCCACCATCGTCATCAGGCCGATGAATGCGGTGGTCGCCACGACAGCACTAACCGTGCTGACGGCGTGGACGATCAGACTTTGCCACCAGCGTACCTCCTGATTCTTTTGCTTTTCATAAACATTCCGCAGCTTTTTTATTACAAAGCCTGCCGCAAAAACAGTCAGCCCGGCAAGCAGCAAAATAAGAACAAAAAACAGCTCAGACCCGTGCTCGAGCATCCAGAGAATCGCTTTCGCCGCCACGTAAACCGCCACACTGCCAACCGTAAGCAGCAATAGAACGCGGTTTGGCCTTTTCTTCCAAAGCCAATACAAGAACACGATCGAAACAAGCAGATAAAGGCTGTTAAGCAGATAGGTGTACGATTCAAACACCCAGCGCATCGTTATCACTAGCCAAATGAGCTGACTGACGAGATAGGACAAATACGATAAAGCGCGATAAGGACTTTGCCTTGCTTCAAGCCCTAGGCCGAGTAAAGCGTTACCTAACGCTAGGCAAACAAGCCACGCAACCAGCTCTCCTTCAGAGCGGTAAATCGCAACAGAGCTAGGAAATAAGAAAAAACCGATGGTCGCATGCAGCAGCATATAAGATAAAAGATAAAAAGATTGCAGTTTCGTCAATACCGCAAATAAAAAAGCCGGCGCAAGCCAGACGAGAAACAAAAGATAACTGTCCGCATGTGAATTGTACATTTGACCAAGCAAGGCAACGCTAACGCCAAAGGCGATAACGCCTCCAAGTAAAAACAGCTTTCCGACAAATGGGCGCCATGGCAGGCGATAACGAAAGAAAAACGCAATGCCGTAGAAGCCAAGCAGCAAGAGCGTGATCAAGCTGATTTTGCTTCCGTGCCCGAGCGCGCTCCAATTCGCGGCAAAAAAATAAACAACAGCAGCCACTAAAAGCGAAACGCCAAAGAGGTATGCCAGATCAATGATGCGGGAATGACCCAATCTCTGTTGCTCCTGATCCATTCTGATTCCCTCCTTTTTTCTTTTATTGTACTCCATTTCAATCAGTGTGTGGCAAAACTTTTATACCGGGGCTAGGCGGAACAGGATTCCGCTATTGCTCATTTTTACGCATTTCTTCGCAAACAAGAGGAACGAGATTCCGTTCATAAACCAAAACAAGCGATCAGTCCCCCTTGCAGCAATCAATAGAGGAATGACGTTCCTTTTCTATCAATAAAAAGGGCAGTGCAAGCCGGATAACGGAATGAGGTTCCTCTTTCACTGCCGCATTTCCCCCGCTAACTCTCAGTCTTTCGTCCAGCCCTCGTTCTCATTCATTGATTGTCCGTTTATCAAATCGCAAACGAGAAAAAAAGGATGCCTTAAAGGGCGATTTTCCCTTTTTAAGACATCCCGAAACAGCAAATCAATCGAGCTGCTGAAAGCTTTTATGTTAAGCGCCGGGCAAGCCCGGATTCATCTCTAAACAAATGACATCCACCTTCTCGCCTGCTCGCAGCTTCTCCGTTCGCGGCGGGACGACGAGCAGGGCGTTCGCTTCGGCGAGAGACGACACGATCCCCGACTTTTCCAGCCCAACCGGCGTGACAGAAAGCGTCGCGTCCTCCAGCGTCAACCTTGCCCGGACAAAGCGGGCAAACTCGTTCGGCCGGCCGAGATCCGTTGTCAACAGCGCTGCTGCTTTGCGAAGATGTGGTGTTGATGAACCTAAATAGGTTTTGACAATCGGACGGACAAACAGTTCAAAGCCGACAAAGCAGGCTGATGGATTGCCGGACAAGCCGAAAAACCATTTATCGCCAACTGTCGCTACCGTCGTGACACTGCCGGGCCGCATTTCAACTTTATTAAACAGCACTTCGGCCTGAAGCTTGTCCAAAATCGCCGGCACATAATCAAAATCGCCGACTGACACGCCACCGGTGGTGATGACATAGTCGACTTCTTTCAGCGCCCCGACAACCGCCGCGTAGCTTTGATCGAAGTCATCGACGAGAATCCCGTAATAGCGCGGAATCGCGCCTGCCTGCCGAATCTGCGCCTCAAGCATCGGTGAATTGCTGTTTCGGATCTTCCCCGGAGCAAGCGGTTCATCGACGGAAACAAGCTCGCTTCCCGTCGCAAACACACCGATCACCGGCTGCTGAAAGACGTTGATTTCGCCGTAGCCAAATGTCGCCAGCAAGGCGATTTCTCCCGCTGCCATTTGTCTGCCGGCTTCAAGCAGAACCGTGCCCTCCTTCATATCCTCGCCGCGCCGGATAATGTTTTCTCCCGCCGCCACCGGTGAAGTGACCTCAATCACCGGCTGGTCCCCTTCCAGCGTTTCGGTCACATGCTCCAGCATAATCACCGCATCGGCGCCTTCCGGGATCGGCGCTCCGGTCATAATCCGCACCGCTTTTCCACCGACCACCGGCTGGGTGGCGACATAGCCGGCGCCGAGCGTTTCGACAACCACAAGCCGCCGCGGCGTATCCGGTTCTGCGCCCTTCGTATCTTGCGCTTTAATCGCAAAGCCGTCTACCGGCGAACGATCGAAAAAAGGCACATCATGCGAGGCGACGATATCCTCCGCGAGAGATCGTCCTTGCGCCTCCGCGAGCGAAATACGCTCTGTCGCTCCTGTCTTGACACGCTCCATAATCCGTCTAATTGCTTCATCTACAGGAATGCTCTGCCGAATTTCTACCATCTTCCCGCCCCTTTACCCGCCGCTTACCGGCGAAATGATGGCAAGTGTATCGTCATCACTGAATGTTTCGCTCAACTCGGCATATTCCTCATTTTTCGCCCAGATCACCTGCTCCAGATCAGCGCTTACTTCAGGATGCTGTTCAATCAGCCATTCACGCACTTCGGCGATTGTGTTCAGCTCCGGATCAATCGTTAAAGCATCTGTCTCCAGCTTTTCTTTTATTGATGCAAATAGCAATAAACTTGCCATTATTCCACCTCCGGCTGCCCAGTTTTGTAATAGGTTGTTTCTTTTTGGTCACCAACCCAAAATTCCCCGTTTTCCCAATGCTCTTTTTTCCAAATTGGAACAATTTCCTTGATGCGCTCAATCGCGTAGCGGCTCGCTTCAAATGATTCCGCCCGGTGCGGAGTCGCGACGGCAATGACGACGGCAATATCTGAAATCTCAAGCCGGCCGACACGATGCGAGATCGCCACTTCTGCTCCCGGCCATTTTTCCTTGATTTCAGCTCCGACCTTTTGCAGCTGTTTGACCGCCATCGCTTCATAGGCCTCATAAATTAAATATAATGTCTTTTTTCCTTTTGTCAGTTCACGAACGGTTCCAATAAACGTATTCACCGCTCCGGCGTTGGCGTGCACAACCTTTGCCACAACGGCCTCAATCGAGATTGGTTCTGCTGTAATCTCAAATAAAGATGTTGTCAAAGATAAACCTCCTCTGCTGTCTCTTCCTGGCAAAGCTTACCCGCCAATTCGTGACATTTCGACTTTTTTCTTTCTTTTTTTCGTTTGGCTTAAACGCTCCTCTGAATAACGGTCTGTTCGCCCGTTCCAAATCTCGCGAATCCGCTCCTTTACCCGCTCATCATCGGCTTGTTCTCGTAAAGCCGGTAACAGATCATGGCCCTTGGCGGCAAATAAACAATTGTACATTTTGCCGTCGGCCGACACCCGGGCGCGGGAACAGGTCGAGCAAAACGCGTTCGTCACCGACGTGATCAGGCCGATTTCCGTCGTCGTTCCAGCATAACGGTAGCGCTTGGCGACTTCGCCGTAATACTCAGGTCCGACCGCTTCAAGCGGATGCTCGCGGTTGATCATTTCGACGATTTCCCGGCTCGGCACGACTTGATCCAGCTTCCAGCCGTTTGAATTGCCGACATCCATGAATTCGATAAAACGCAGCGTATGGCCCTTTTCGCGGAAATAGCGGGCCATCGGCATAATTTCCTGGTCGTTCACCCCTTTTTGCACGACCATATTAATTTTGACCTCAAGTCCTGCTTCAGCCGCTGCTTCAATCCCTTCGAGCACCGGACCTGTTCGAAAACCGCGGCCGTTCATCCGGCCAAACAACTCGTCATCAAGGCTGTCGAGGCTGACATTTACCCGCTTCAAGCCGGCTTTTTTCAGCGCTGTGGCATGCTTTTTTAATAGCACGCCATTTGTCGTCAGGGCGATATCGGTGATGCCGTCTATTTGCTCAATATCCGAAATAAGACCGGCAATTCCTTTGCGCAGCAGAGGCTCTCCCCCTGTAATCCGGATTTTGTTGACACCCAGCTCCGCAAAAGAACGAATGAGCCGCACCATTTCCTCAAAGCTCAGCAGCTCGCTGTTTGTCAAAAAGGGATAATCATTATCAAAAATCTCGGCAGGCATACAGTAGCCGCAGCGAAAATTGCAGCGATCTGTAACCGATATCCGTAAATCATGGAGAGGACGATTCAGCTTATCCACAATATGTTTTTTCATACGATCACCCTTCCTCCTGATAGCTTACTTATCTGACTGTCTTTCATAATCCCCGCTTTTTCCACCTGTTTTTCTCATAACATACGTCTGACCGATTTCCATTTCTTTATCGACAGCTTTGCACATATCATAGATCGTCAGTGCCGCGACACTGGCTGCCGTCAACGCTTCCATTTCAACACCGGTTTTTCCTGTCGTTTTGACAGTTGCTTCAATTATAACAACCGCATAGGTGTCAAAACGTTGGGGACGGAAGGTAATATCAATTCCCGTCAGCGGCAAGGGGTGGCACATCGGGATGATCTGCGCTGTATTTTTCGCCGCCATTACTCCGGCAATTTGCGCCACCGCAAACACATCACCTTTGCCGATTTCCTGCTTCTCTATTTTCTCAAGGACAAGCGGGGCGACTTTGATTTCACTTCGCGCAACCGCCGTTCTTTTCGTTTCTTTTTTCTCTGAAACATCGACCATTTTCGCCCGTCCTTGACTGTTAAAATGTGTGAACTCCATCATCCATCTCACTTTCTCTCATTTACGAGCAATCAGCAGCCCGGCGCTCTCCGCCGATGCTGCCCAGGCTGTGATAAGCCCTCTTTATATTCATTGTAGCACCAAATAGCGAGATCACTCCAGCAAAACCCCATTTTCATAAAGCTAGTGAAAAAGGACGCTTCACTCTTTTTCACTAGCTTTTCTTCACGTTACGAAAAAGGACGCTTTATTCTTTTTCACTAGCTTTGGATGTTTTTCAGGGACCTCGTTTACATCGTTTTCTTTACCGAGCCTTGGCATCCTTGTAGATTTCTCTCATTACATGTCCAAGCTCAGGAACGATCAGCTTCGTCATTGCCAGGCGAACCGCTCCTGATGAGCCTGGCGTTGAAAAGATCGCTTTATCCTGGTAAATTCCGGCGACAGCCCGGCTGAGCATCGCCGCCGAGCCGATATCCTCGACATAGCTCAAATAACGAAACAGATCACCAAAACCGGGCATCTCTTTTTCCAACAGCTGAGATACCGCCTCATATGTCCGGTCGCGCGAAGCGATCCCCGTTCCGCCATTGATTAAGATCGCTTCGACATCCTCCCGTCCGGCCGCCTCCTTAATCACCGCCTGAATCTCCTGTTCACTATCTTTGACAATCTCATAGCCGGTAACACAATACTGCCCTTCCTCCAGCAATTGCTTCATTAACGCTCCACTCTTGTCCGTCTCCTTCGTCCGTGTATCAGACACAGTCAGAACGAAACAGTTTACCGTCTTCGGCGCTTCTTGTTTATGCTCAGATACTGACATGGCAAAGCTCCTTTTCCAAAATTCTAAATGTAGCTTCTATTTTACCATTTTTTTAATAGACGAGATACTAAACAGCCGGAAAAACAGCATTTTCTCTTTCTTCCGGTTCAGGCTGTAAGAGAGATCATTCCGGCGCCAAGAAAGATCAAACATGCACAGACGAGCAGTGGAACCGTCACCTTTTCTTCAGAACCGAGCATCACTTTACTGAGCATAATCGTCACAATCGGTTCAATCGCCAAAATCGCCCCCGCATAGGCGACCTGGATGAAGGAAATCGACATAAAAAATGATAAAAGCGCAAGACTGGTGAAAATACCGCCAAGAATATAGTAGCGATTCGGCAAGGTAACATTGTTTTTGATCGTTTGCAAAAGCTCCCTTTTGAACGCCGTGATCAAAACAAAGCTGATTAATGCTGCCAAAGCGCCAAAAAAGCGCCGGCAAAAGGATCGGGAAAGTAATCAAGCGCCTGCTTGCGAACTCCTTGCCCAATCCCGAATCCAAGCGCGGCCCCCAGGGAAATCAGAAAACCAAATTGATCGACTTTGCTTCCTTCATTATGAAACAGCATATACCCTTGCACAAACAGCCCGAGAAAGATCAATCCAATCCCGAGCCAGGTCACACCGATAATCGTTTCATCTAATATGATAATTGCAAACATCACGGTAAAAATAGGGGCTGAGTTTTTAATCCCCGCCGCCCGTGATGATCCTATTTTTCGAATGCCGTTAAAAAGCATCATTCTCCCTAAAAAAGCGGTTAAAAATCCAGCAGCCAAAAATAACCAAAGTCCCATTTCATCGCCTGTGTTTCCGTTCACCGGAGCCAACCAGCGGGAAATCCCGAGCAATGAACCGAGCAAGCAAATATTGATACAGAGGGTAATCAGCATTCCATTGTCTGTTGCTGAGTGCCTCATTCCTTTTTTCATCAGAACATTGCTCAACGAATAAAAGACCGCTGACAAACCCGCAATCAAAAAGCCCACACCTGATTACTCCCTCTCTTCTCATTTTATCGTCTGTAGTGAAAGCTGTTCAGCAGCATGAATCGGACCTGCTTTATCTTTTAGAAATTGCAACTGTCTGTTGTTTTTTCGGATCATGATTTCTGACAGAATGCTCACAGCGACTTGTTCCGGTGTTTCAGCCCCGAGATCAAGGCCAACCGGGGCATGGATATACGGCGATAGCCTTTCCATCTCGGTCTTATCTAAACCAAGAATCTCTCCGGCGATTTGCTCCATTCTTCGTTTCGGACCTAAAAAGCCGAGATAGCCCGGTGCACAGCTTCGATAAAAATCAAAGGCAAGCGCATCGTGATCAATACGGTGCGTCATAAATAAAACATAGTCATTTTTTTCAGCTACGATCTTCTGCCGATAGTCTTCTGACCGGGCAAGAATTAGCTCAGCGGCTTTCGGAAAGCGCTCCTTCGTTAAAGCGCTCTCCCGGTGATCAACAACGACGACTTCAAAACCGCATTGGCCGGCCAAATCAACGACCGGCACCGCGTCCTGTCCGGCACCGAAGATGACCAGTCGGGCGTCCGGATTGATTTTTTCACAGAACCCGCCTGGCGTCGGTTTTGCTTCACCAGCGTGATACGACCTCGCAAACGCCATTTCTTCATTAATAAAAGGACGGGAAAAGGTAAGCTCCTTTGAAAATGCGTGGCTGATGGTCAATGCACGCTTTGTCGTGAGCGCCTGCGTGACTTCGTTTCTCCATTCCCGGCCCTCGGCTGTTTCCAGTGACTCAATCAAGATGAAGACGCTGCCATTACAGCCGAGGCCGAGCCCCCAGACGCTCGTGTCACTTAAGTGATACAAGTGCAGGCGCGGCTTCCCAGTTTGAATCACTTGCAGCGCAACCTCGATCACATCCTGATCAAAGCAGCCGCCGCCGATCATTCCGGCCGATTGTCCATTCTCCGCAATAAGCAGACGGGCTCCCGGTCGCCGGTAGGCCGAGCCGTTAATCGCGACGACAGTAGCCATCGCGACGCGCTCGCCCTGCTCCTTCCATTCATCCAACTGCTTCAGCAATCCACGGAGCTCATTCATCCGTATTCCTCCCTTCACTCAAGAACTCGATTTTCCGTGACCAAATCCACTTCCTTCATTTTATCCTCTACCCATGCCGGGAGAACCTGACCGGCCGCAATCTCCGCTACCCGTTGCTCTTCCCGTTTCTCAATCGCGCCAAGCTGTTCGATTACGGCGGCGACATTTTCCTGCTTGATGACAACGATGCCATCGTCATCCCCGACGATGACATCACCGGGGCGGACCGTTACGTCCCCGCAGCTGATTTCACCATTGACGAAGCCGGGACCATTTTTTTCAACGCTGACCGGAACCGCTCCCTGGCAAAAAATAGGAAGGTCTCTTTCCTGATTGGCCGTTTTATCGCGAATTAAGCCGTCAATCACAATCCCGCCAAGACGAAGCGCCTGCGCAGATTGCGTCATTAACTCCCCCCACACGGCCTTTGTTTGATTCCCTTGCGTCGTGACGACGAGAATGTCACCTGGTTCAGCAAGCTTTAATGCGACATAAAGCATGAAATTATCCCCCGGTGGCAGTTCCACCGTAAGGGCGTTCCCGACGATCCTGCTCCCCTTGGCGATCGGCTTGATTCGCGGATGCATCGTTCCTGTCCGGCGCTGCGCATCGGTAATAGTGGAAGAAGCAACCCCTTCCAGCTGTTTAAGCAGGGCAGGCGGGGTACGCTTCACTTTTTCGTTATAGCCAAATCCGATAGTTCCTTTCATCGCTCTCCTCCTAAAATAAATGGGCCCATTTTTTTAACGTACTTTCTTGCAGCTCCTTGCTCGCTTCGGCGACTTCCGGAAATTCGTTTATATAATCATATGGCCGGCATGCATCGATAATTGCTCTTGAGCTGAAGGGCGCTTTATATGGATAAGCAATCTTCATCGGATCATTTTTCGATCCCATCGCTCTTTTAATAATATCGATATCAAGCTCCGGATCCGTTCTCGTCGAAACAGCCCACATCACTTCAGCCAGATTCGCAGGATCAATATCCTCATCAACGACGATCGAATATCTTCCTAAATAGGATCCCACGCCGCACTGACTGAGCACATGACCGGCCTGGCGGGCATGACCTGCATACCGCTGTTTGATCGAAATCACCGTAAACATGCGGGAGCCGCCGATTTCATGGGCCCATACTCCCTTTACGTCCGGAATCCCGGCCGCTTCGACCGCATCGAACAGCAGCGCTGAGCGCATGACCGCTTTTGAATAGGAATAATCATTAGGCGGCTTCGCCGGAGGACTTCCCATAATAATCGGGTTGTCGCGGTAGTAAATCCGTTCGATTTTGACAACAGGAGCCGGCGAGGCCGCGGCAGGATAATAGCCGTGGAATTCGCCAAACGGCCCTTCTATTTTCGTCTCCCCGGGATGAATCCAGCCTTCGATCACGATTTCCGAGGCGCTTGGTACCGGAAGTCCAGTCAATTGCGTCTGTACGACCGAGACAGGTTCCTTTAAAATCGAACCGATGTAATGATATTCGCATTTTCCAAAAGGAACCTCAATTCCGGAAATAAGATAATGAAGCGGATCTGCGCCAATGACAATCGCTACCGGAAAAGGCTTGCCGGCTTTCTCGTATTTTTCATATTGAATATGACCATGCTTGCCGGGCACCATATCGAGTCCAACATGGTTTTTATCATGAATCATCACCCGATAGGTACCGACGTTGATCCAGTCCGAGTCATAATCCTTTGTGACGACTGAACAGCCGGTGCCGATATAACGACCGCCGTCCTTTTCATGCCATAAAGGAGAAGGAAAAGTAAAAAGATCGACCTCTTCCCCGCTTTGTACGTTTTCAAAAATCGGACCTTCCTCTGTATAAACAGGCTCGTAGTCAACAGATTCCTTTTCCCATTGTTTCGGCTTGCCTCTTAATCCTGTTACGAGGCTTTTATGCGTGCTGTCGACATCGAGCCGTAAAATCGAGGCTAACCGCTTCGGGCTGCTCGTGCTGCAGGTCAGTACCCTGAAGCCTTCTCGATAACCGATAATTTGATCGAATAATAGAGCGGAATTTTGCGCTTTTTTTACGTTCAATTCACTGATGGCGCCAATTTCTAAATTCCAGTCAGCTCCATCGACTTTCGTCAGCTCTCCCTCTGCCTCAATCTCCTCTAACCAGTGGCGTAAATCGAGCGGATTGCCTTCCTGTTTCTTGATCATCTTCCCACATCCTTCTCTATCACAGCTTCACTTTCTCCTGTTTCAGGAGGGAAGCCGCTTCCTGAATCGCTGCGAAAATTTGTGCATAGCTGGCACAGCGGCAAATATTTCCGACCATATAGTCTTTTATTTCGTCTTCTGTCGGGTTTGGATTTTCTTCCAAGAGCTTTTTCGCCATTAAAATCATCCCGGGCGTACAGTACCCGCATTGGAATGCTTTTTGTTCATAGAAGGCTTCCTGAATCGGATGAAGCCCTTCTTCGGTTTCCAGTCCCTCAATCGTAACGATCTCTTCCCCGTCAATCGAAGAAGCGAAATGGAGGCAGCCGCTTACCGGCTTGCCGGACACAAGGACGGTACAAACGCCGCAAAGTCCCAAGCCGCATGTCTCCTTTGCTCCCGTTAATTGAAATGTATCGCGCAATAGATCAAGCAATGTTTCATGCGGAGCGACATCCGCTGTCACAGGCTTTCCATTAAACGTAAACTGTATTTGTCTTTTCATTAACGCTCACCCTTCGCTTCATTAGTCACACTGACCTTCTGACGGCTGTTGCTGCTTTCTTCCGCTTCTTTTATCGCCGCCAGCACTCTTTCAGGCGTGAGCGGCATATCTTTAATCCGCACACCGAGAGCATCGTGGAGTGCATTGGCAATCGCCGGCTGGACACCAAAAGAAGCCGTTTCTCCCACCCCTTTTGCGCCAAACGGGCCTTCCGGATGCGGGTCTTCGACAATAATCGTTTCAGACCGGGCCGGCAAATCTTTGAAAGTAGGAACTTTATAATCTGCCATGCTTGCATTGATCATCTGTCCATGATCATATTTACATTCCTCGAACAGCGCCTGGCCGATTTGCATAATCGCCGCTCCATACAATTGCTGATGAACTTGAAACGGATTAATCGCCTTTCCGACATCACCGAGCGATACCATATTCAAAATGTCAATTTTGCCCGTCTCGCGGTCAACTTCGATTTCTACCGCAGTTCCACCGGCAAACCAGAAGATCGCCACATCATCAGATTGACCGGTTTCCGGATCAGGGCTTTGATAGTGGCTTTCAAATACATAGCGCCCGATAATGCTTCCGGCAGGCATCTTAAATATTTTCTTAATCACTTCGGTAATGGCCAGCTTTTTATCCGGCTCGTTGCGGACAAATATAGCTTCGTCCTTCAATTCCAACTCTTCTGAACCTACTTCGTAATATTCGCTCACGAACTCAAACAATTGACGTTTGACATCTTCCGACGCTTTTTGAATCGCATTTCCCATATAAAAAGTTGAACGGCTCGCAGCGGTGATCGTATCGTATGGCGTCACATCCGTATCCGGATGAACGACGCGCACCTTTTCACTCGGAAGTCCGAGTACTTCTGCGGCAATTTGCCCGAGGATCGTATCAGAGCCTTGCCCCATATCAACCGTGCTGGAATAAACAGAGGCGCTTCCATCAGCAAACAATGTTACCACTGCTCCTGAAATCGATGGCGTAAGTACGGCCTTCAGTCCGATCGCCATCCCACGGCCACGGATTCTTGGGTTTTGCTGATCCGGTTGCTTCGCTGTGCTACGGTACGTTTTCCAATCAAGCCGGTCATCAATTTTTTCTAAAATTTCGCCGAAGCCAATCGAGTTCATAATTTGCCCGGTTGCGTGCTCTTTTCCTTCGATTAGCACTTGCGATTTGCGAAATTCGAGCGGATCCCAGCCCATCTTGTCGGCGATAATATCCATCTGCGATTCATAGGCCCAGACTAATTGCGGGATGCCGAAGCCACGGAACGCCCCGGCTGGTGCGTTATTTGTATAAACGCAGTACGAGTCGATCTGCACATGCGGGATGTCGTAGGGACCGGCTGCTGTGAAGCCTGATTTTTGCGTAATGCGCGGGCCGATGTCAGCATAGGCGCCTGTATCCCAGGCAACGGTACATTTTCTGGCGACAATTTTGCCGTCATTCGTCACTCCCGTCTTCAACGTGAAAACCGTCGCATGCTTCGTTAGCGTAATAAACACTTCATCCATCGTCAGCGCCAGTTTAACCGGCTTTTTCACAATGAGCGCTAACACGGCCGTCAACGCTTCAATTTTCACATAGAGCTTCGTGCCAAACCCGCCACCTAAATAAGGGACACGGACTCTCACCTTACTTTCAGGAAGCTTCAATACATGAGAGACCTCACTTCTGACAAACGATGGACTTTGATTGGCTGTCCAAATGTTCATTCTCTCTTCGGCATCGAGATAGGCGAGTGCGACATGCTGCTCCATCGGTAGATGAACCGCCGCCGGTGTCGTAAACGTATCTTCAAAAATATGATCTGCTTCTTCAAAGCCTTTCTCAATATCACCGTGTCTTAATTTATAATGAAGACAAATGTTACTTCCGCTTTTCGGCAACAGCGACTTTAAATCTGCAAAGCTTCCGGCCGGCCGGATCGTGTCATGAACAATGGGCGCGTCTTCCTTCATCGCATCCAATACTTGAAATACCGGCTCGAATTCCTCATATTCCACTTCAATGTAGTTAACTGCCTTTGCCGCTATTTCAACCGACTCGGCGATAACGGCTGCGACCGGATCTCCGACGTAACGAACTTTGTCAATCGCAATGACAGGCTGATCGCGAAAAGCCGGCCCGTAGTAATAGTTAATATCGAGCTTTTGCAAATCTTCTCCGGTGACGACTTTAATAACGCCTTCGATTTCTTCCGCCGCTCGTTTATCGATGTTTTTAATTTTCCCATGCGGAATTGTGCTCCGTAACAGCTTGACGTGAAGCATTTCCGGCATCGTCATGTTCATGACATAGTCAACCTTGCCCGTCACTTTCGCCTTTGCTTCGACTCGACGAATTGATTTTCCTAACGCCACACCTATCACTCCTTTTAGCTTTCTGTCTTCAGTTGCTCAAGCGCCCGTTTGATATGAACTTTTACCATCTCTTTTTTGTACCAGACCGAGCCTCTTAAATCTTCTAACGGTTTTACCACTTCATACGCTTTTTGTGCAGCTTCCATGATTGTTTCTTCATTTAATGATTTGTTTCGCACACATTGCTCGACCTCAGGCAGTTGAGTCGGTTTATCTGTTGCTGCGCTGATTACGATCCGGACGTCGGCGACAATTCCTTCGACCGTCTTCAGGAAAACCGCGACCCCTACCGTCGGCCAATCATCATTTGATAACGTCGTATATTTGAAATACGTTCCGCGCAACCCTTCGATTTTTTTCGGGATCAACACTTCGGTTAAAATTTCATCAGACTCCATGGCGGTCTCATAATAGCCTTGAAAGAAATCATGCAGCTCCAGCCATCTGTCCCCTTTGCTGCTTTCAACCTTTATTTTCGCGCCAAGAGCCATGAGAATCGGCGGCAAATCCAAATGTGCATCCCCGTGCGCCAAATTTCCGCCGAGGCTGGCGACATATCTGATCCGCGGGTTGGCGACATGGGCTAACGCTTCGGTAATGACCGGCTGTTCCGCTTTCATAAGAGGATCGATTTCGATTTCCCGCAGCGTTGTCATGCTGCCAATGCGGATATTTTGCTCTTCATCGTGGCGAATAAAGCTTAATTCGTTTTTCACTTTTTTTAGACTGATCATCTTTTTCGGATCGAACATCCCCTGCTTCATAATGAGCGACAGAGCGGTTCCTCCACTTACAACCCTGATTTCGGGATCTCCCTGGGCCAGGATCTCCTTTACACCTTGTAATGTATCAGGTTCCATCCATACTGTATCTTCCATTTCATCTACCCCTCTCTTTACCGTTTTACAGCGTTCTCCTCAAGGGCTTCTCTAATATTGGCCGCAAATTCCGCTCCCATCTCTGTTGCCTTTGAACGAAAAGCAGACTGACCGATTGAGCCCAGCTTTCCGGCTAAACTTAAATCCATAAAATATTGAACATCCGTCGACCCTTCGTCAACTTCGACCAAATCCAATTTCGCTTTTACTTTCAATTGACCGACTAACGAAAATGGCTTTCCTAAAATCTCTGATTGCAGCTGATTCGGCGGATCCAAATCTGTGATGCGGACATTGAGATTGAACTTTAATTTCATAAAGGCGATTTGCACTTTGGCTACAGCCTGGTAAACGCCTTCTTCCACTTCATCGACTTCTTCGCAGCCCGGCAGGCAGCGCGCTAATTGCTCCGTGTCCATTAAAAATGTCCACACATCCTGTTTTTTTGCCTGTACGTTAAACTGATCTTCAATAATCATCGTAGGCCTCCCTCTACTATCTCAGCATTTAAAATCGCTGCTGCTCTCGTTAATCCGGCTGTTCCCTTTTTAATTTTTAATGGAAGTCCAATGTAAAGGAAACGCTTGCCGGCAACCTCGCGTAAATCTCCGAGATTTTCCGTGTTTAATAGATTCCGCTCAGCGCAAACCGTATGAGCGGGCTTCCATTCCTCTCCTTTGTGAGGACTGACATCAATGCTGACGGCGTCAATTCCGATATGCTGCACCCCTTGATCGGCGAGCCATTCTGTTGCTTCGCGGTTCAATCCTGGATTCTGCTGGTTGTAGACCGGCTTTGGAAAATGCCGTTCATACGTGCCTGTGTACAATAAGACGATTTTAATCCCTGTCAGATCCAAACGCGCTTGTTCACATCCGTTGATTAGATGATCCTTTGTAATAAAATCTGAATCGGGCACATCGGAGACGTCTAAGCAGACCGCAGGCCCGGCAAACCGTTCCAATTCGATCTCCTCAATCGATTTCGCATCCGGGTTGCCGTCCATGTGAATAAAAGAGTCGGTATGAGTTCCGGCGTGCTCTGACATTAAAATGGTATTAACGGCAAACGACCGTTTCCCCCCGCCGATTTCCTTCAGCTCGGTCATCGGAAAGACAACAGTCGGCTGATGACCGGGATAAACCGGCTGCCCTTTGAAAATTTCCTGTGAAAGATCAATGATTTTCAATTTGCTCACCTCTTTTTTTAGTCAACTTCAAACATATCCTGCAATTCCGTGATCCGGTTATGAATATATTCAATGTTCTCCCCGAATTCCTCGGCATTCCGCGTGCTGACAATAAACCCTGAATTGGTCCCCATTTCAATGAAGGACTCTTCTTCAACCGCCTTTGTAAAAGCGCTTTCAAGAATTTCGATTATGTCAGCCGGCGTTCCTGGAGGAGCAAAAAAGCCATAAACGATTTCAAAATAAGCGTCCTCATAACCTAACTCAACCATTGTCGGGACATCAGGATAAACTTCAGAACGCTGCTCGCCGAGATAGCCGATAATCCGGACTTGATTATCTCTTACCAAAGCTTCGGCCCCGGCTTCACTAATAAGTCCAAAATCAACATGTCCTCCAGCTACCTGCGTCGATGCCCCGGCGTCGCCTTCAAACGGGATATATTGATGCTCAAGACCGCTTTCACGTAAAAGAATACTGGCGAGCGTTGAGTTCGTTGCCGCCCCTGTTCCTGCAGCGGTAAGTGCCTTTTCCTTCGAAGCGTTAAATAAATCTTCCATCGTTTCAATTTCTGAATCAGACGGAACGGCGACAACGGTGGAATTATTACCGAAGATTTGGTAAACAGGTTCAAATTCCAGCACCTTAAAATCATCGTTATTAACGAGCTCACCAATCGACATTGACGGCATCGGACTTGTTAAAATCGTGTAGCCATCGGGTTCTTCGCCAAATACTTGCGCTCTCGCAATACTCCCCCCAGCGCTTTCAACATTACGAATGACGACAGGCACCCCCAAATGCTCAGACAATTGCTGGGAAATAGAGCGCGCGACAAGGTCATTACTGCCTCCCGCTGCATTAGGGACGATAATCTCAATTTCATGCTCTGGATAGCTATTGTCTGCTGATGCTGCTTGATCACCTGATCCTTCCTGCTGTCCACTTCCTTTACTTTCGGCATTTTCTGTGTTGGACCCACAGGCTGCAACCACTAAAAGCATCAATATGGCTATGATGACGAGCAGTCCTTTTTTTACGTTCATTACCAACCCTCCGTTTCTTTCACTTTGTGTGTTGATTTCCTCTCGTTTTTTCTATCCTCCTCTCTACACCTAGTTGTATTAAGTAACTTATTTTTAAGAGGAAACTTTGTTTCTTCTTTGATTATAGTATGATCCCTTTTAACAATCAATGAAAAAATCAAAATTATTTAACAATTTTATATAAGAAAAACGCCTGAGTCGTTTTTCTTTGAAGCGGCGTGCAGTGCCGTTACAATTAGGGAGGCTTTCAGCCATCCTCGAATAACTTTAAAAGGTGAGGAAGGCAAGACAAAACAGAGGTTACCAGCTCGTGACGGTCCAGCACATTGGTTAAGGCCGGGCAAAAGGTTGTTTTTAACCTTTTGGCCCGGCCCCATCACCCAAGCTTTATTCAATTGTCGGCAGCTGATCCTTCAATGGTCCAATCGAGGCGTTGCATGTTTGAACGATTTGCTTAATTTTTTGTTCAGACATTCTGACAGTCGGAGCGGTTATAACGATGCTGGCCATCAATTGCCGTTCTTTGGCATTGGAATAAACCGGCACCGCCACACCCGTAATTCCATGGTTGAATTCTTCGAGCGAGAGTGCATAGTCAAGCTGTTTTATTTTTTCAAGCTCCTTTAACAATTCATTCAGATCCGTAATTGTATTTTCTGTGTAACGGGACATTCCATGCTGGCTGACAAGCCGGATAATCTCTTCCTGCGGCAATGTCGACAGCCACATTTTCCCCGCGGCCGAGCAATGAAGAGGAGCTTCCTTCCCGAGCATATCAGCGACCTTCAACTGATTGTCACCTTCAATTTTTTGCACAAAATAGACCTTCTCCTGACTTACGACAGATAGCTGCACGAGTTCCTTCACTTCTGCTGATATCGTTCTTAAAGCCGGGAGAAATAGTCCATCTATCCCCAAAGCATTAAAATGCTTTAATGACAGCCCGATAAAGTCATAGGACAAGCGGTAAAATCTCGTATCAGGATCCTGCTCGACATAATGGTTGTCCTTTAATGTTTTCAAAATTCGTGAAACGATGCTTTTGGATATTCCTGTTTCTTCGACGAGTTTGGAGACGCTCAACCCGTTCACTTTCCCGACAAGTGTTTTAATAATCACGAACGTGCGCTCTACTGCTGCTAATGAACTGTATTCGGCCATCGACTTGTATTACCTCCTGTTTTCCTACTTTTTCTATTGGTTAAGTAAGGTATATAATAACACTATTTTTTTTCGAATGTCCACATATTAATTTTCTTCTTCCCTCCTAAAATATAAGAATTGAACGTTTGCCAAAAATCAATTCTTTCTTCTTCGCGTATTCTTTTCATTTTTTCATATGCTTGCATATTTGGCAGCAAAAACTGTTCGACAAAAAGACCTGGTTGATCTACGCCCTCATAAATGATTACTTCCCGACCACCTAAAGCTTCAATTTGTTCTTTTAATTCGTCTATTGCGCTGAGCACGTTTTCCTTCTTTCCATCCTCCGCTTTATACTCTGTTAGCACTGTGATCTTGTTCATTCCTCTTCCTCCTCTTATTATGAATAATGCAAGCTTTTATAAATAGACAATACAATATGTATAAGCATAAATACAACTGAGTCTGGCAAGAGACTCAGTTGTGAACGCTTTCTATCAAATTTATTCTTGTTCTTCCTTGTACCATTTCGTATCTTTGTTGATCCATTCCGGACCAACCCGTTGATTCACCTGTTCGGCTCCCGTTTCAAAATATTCTCCTCTGACCGCCCGTTCAGCCATTTTTTCATTAAATTCATCCCAATCTCCCATTGAGAAGCCGTGCCACGGCCATTCCGGGCGCAGCGTTGGCAGCTCCAGCTCTTCCCAAATATCCTTCGCTCTTTCCATATATTCTTTCTTCGGTAAAGATAATGGCGGCAAATCTTCTTTTTTCGTTGCGTTCATGAGAAGGGTACCATCAACTGCATCATCTCCTCTTTCAGCACCTGAAGTTCTAGGTCCATGGCCTGGATCCCTACCGTGTAAAATTTGCACATCCTTTACAATGTTCATCCTATATGCCATCGACCAAAATATAGCATCGCTGTTCTCAGGATTAATATCATCACTCACAGCAACAACCAATTTTCCCACTGCTGGCATAAATGCTGCTGCTCCAGTTAAAGCTCTCCACACATCTGTTTCTGTTGGATTCTTCATTTGTACAATAACCAGTTTCCGTAAGTTAGTAAGTGGTTCATGCATGACGACCTTTTGTACACTTGAAATACGAAGATGATTTTTAAGATGATCGAGAAATACCGGCTCGAATGCCACCTTTTTAATTAAGCTGCTTTCACTCGGCGTTACCTGGCTAATAATCGAGACAAAATTAGCCTTTTTCTTACGCGTAATCGCCGTGACGTTCATATACGGGTTAAATTCCTGTAAATTGACATGGCCGTGTGATTCGCCAAATGGCCCTTCCGGCTCAAGCGAGTCAGTCGGAACATATCCTTCTATGACAATTTCTGCATCAGCCGGTACGAGCAAGTCTACCGTTTTTGCTTTTACGACTCTAAGCGGTTCGCCCAATAACGCCCCGGCGACGGAAAATTCATCCGTATTATATGGCAGCTTTTGCACAGAACAGTAGGACACGGCCGGTGGTCCACCGATAACTAAAGCGGCGGGCATCGGTTTGCCCATCTTCTTATATTTCAGCCAATGCTGATAGATTCCCTGGCCCATCTCGATAGACGGATTCATACCGAGCCGCCTTGAGCCTTTTATTTGCGCCCGATACGTTCCCATATTTTGAATGCCGTTCTCCGGATCGACTGAAATGTATTGTGAGCAAGTCGTATAGGGAGCATTATCAAAGCCCGGCGTCGAAATCGGAACCGGAATGTGTTCAAGGCCCTGGCCTTCAACATCTAATTCATCTTCTATATAAACGACCTCCTGGCAAGCCGCTTCTTCCACTACGACCGGGTCAATCGGATTCGCTCTCGCTTCCGCCCATTTCTTGCCGATATCTTCGACTTCCACACCCATTCCGATGCTGTACACTTCACGGTTAACCGATAATCCACCAACGACGACCGGCATTTCATATTTACGCCCATTGCTGTCTGTCACATTATGAAACACGAATACTTTTCTTTCACTCTCCGGAATTCCGCCTCTAAATTGCCAGCGTACAAGCGGATGCAATTCCGTATCTTTATTAATCTCTTTATAAATATGACGAACGAGACCCTTCTCTTCTAATTTTTCCAAATGCGTTTGAAAACTAGGATAAAGTTTGGTTGTTGTCATAATCATTCTCCTTTTTATTGATATTTTTTATCGTCTTAATCAAGAATGGGAAAACCAGAATGAGAATCGTGATAATCAGGATCGTCAATGGGAACGGCGTAAAGAAAATACTATGAGAGCCGTCAGACATCAGCAATGCTCTTCGGTAATTACTTTCCACCATACTCCCGAGCACGAGGCCGAGAATAAGCGGAGCAAGAGGATAATGATACTTCACCATGATATAGCCGAGTACACCAAAAGCGATCGCGATAAACATGTCGGTAACTTTATACTGGTACGCATAGGAGCCGACCAGCGCCAGTGTAATAATCGCGACACCGAGTATTTCATTGGGCACTAACGTCACTTTGACAAAATACTTCATTCCGATCATCGCCAGAACAAAAAAAGCAAATTGTGACAGGAGCATGCCGACAAAAACAATATAGGAAATCGCCGAATCGCTGGAAAAGAAAGCCGCTCCCGGTTGAAGACCGTGCAATGTGATCGCCGCCAAAAAAATCGCCGAAGTCGCTCCCCCGGGGAGGCCAAGCGTAATAGCCGGTATTAATTCAGCTACCGATGTTGCATTGTTCGCACTTTCCGGCGCGATAACGCCCCCGACATTTCCTTTTCCATATGATTTTGGCTTTTTAGAAGAGCGCTGCTCAAACAAATAAGCAACAAAGTTGGCGATTGAAATTCCAACACCCGGAATCGCCCCCAATACAACCCCTAACGTACTGGAACGGATTAAATTGACCGGTCTCTTGAACGTTTCAACCATTCCATCACGCACTTTGGAGATCGTTCCTTCGATTTTGGAAATCGTTCCTCCTTTTCCAAGCAGGATAAAGGCCTGCGATAAAGCAAACAGACCAATCGCCGCCGGAACAAAGGAAATCCCATCCTCCAAATAAACATTATCAAAGGTAAAGCGCAAGCCTCCACTTACCGGGTCGCGGCCGATGAAGGAAATAATCAGACCAAGTCCTGCCAGCATTAATCCTTTTAGCGTGTTCCCTTGAGAAGCAAAGGCGACCATCGACAAACCAAAAATCGCTAACATAAAGTAAGTCGCCGCATTAAATTGCAGGGCGATGCTGGCGATTAAAGGAGACAGCCCTGCGAGCGCGATGAAGCCGACAATCCCGCCGATTAATGAGGCGGTCGCCGCCGCTCCTAAAGCTAATCCACCCTTTCCCTGCTGGGCGAGAGGATAGCCGTCAAACGTTGTCGCCACAGATCCGGGAGTTCCGGGTGCGTTAATCAGAATAGCCGTAATCGCACCACCGAAAACGCTTGCCGAATACAAGGCGCCCAAAAAGACAAGCGCAACAGCTGGGTCCATCCCGAAGGTTACCGGCAGAAACAATGCCAGCGTAAACGCAGGCCCCAGACCCGGCAGAGCACCAAGCGTAATGCCGATGATCGTTCCTCCGACAAGAACGATAAGATAGTCAAAACTTAAAAACATGCTAAACGCTTCTAACCACAAATAAATCACCTCACAATTCTCATAAAGTTACAGCAAAAACCCACTAGGGAAACGAACATTCATCAGCCACGAGAAGCCGCCCCAGTAAATGACGAGCATCGAAATCGTCGAGATTATAATCAGCTTCCAATTTCGAAACTTATACACATAAGGAATAACGAGCAGAAACAGCACAGTTGAAACAAAAAAGCCGACATAAATAATCAACAAATAATAGATAAGCGTCAAAGCTAAGATAAACCACATTGGCTTTTGGCTTTCCCCTGTTTCTTCAGCAGCTTCTTCCTCACCTTCATCGGTTGCGGGCTTATTTTTTTTGCGATAGTCTTCGACGATCGCAAAAGCGGCTACGATAATCGTCAGCGCACAAACGAGTATCGGCGCAGACGCAGATTCGGAGGATAGCCCGGTTATCGCTAAAATTAAAAACAAAAGTGAAAGAAGCATGATAAACAAATTGAGTAAAATCGGAACAATCACTTGATTACGTGTCATACGATTTCCCCTCCTTTTCTTCTTGATAAAGGGCTGTCCCACTATCGAAGCTGGGACAGCACCGCTTTATTCCACTTCAAATTGATCTTTCAGCTTTTCAACTAAAAGATAGTCGATATCTCTTCTTTCTCTGAATTCATCAGGCATCATAATTTGCTCCACAAACCCGACTCTTTCCGCCGCTTCGCTGAATGCCGGATCCTCGCTTGCCTCAAGGAAGGCATCAGCCAAAATCTCGATCACATCAGGCGGCGTATTAGGCGGAGCCCAAATGCCATATAAAATTTCAAACCCGAGCTCCGGATACCCCAATTCAATTAACGTTGGCGCGTCTGGAAAAATACTTAAGCGCTCTGTCGCAGTCGTGGCAATGACTTTTACAAGCCCTTCTTCTTCAAGAGACTTCGCCGCAATCTCACTTGCGATCCCAAAGTCGACATGCCCGCCGGCGACCTGCTGGGCCGACTCGCTTCCGCCCTCATAAGGAATGTATTGATGGTCGACACCGATTTCCTTCAGGAAGATACTGCCGAGAGCCGTATTTGTCGCCACCCCGGAACCGGAAGCCCGCAGCTTCTGATTCTCTGAAGCCGCAATTAACTCTTCGATCGTTTCAATTTCTGAATCAGCCGGAACGATGACAACATTCGAGGAATGACCAAACATATTAAACACCGGCTCAAATTCCATCGTCTGAAAATCTCCCTCGGCTACTAATTCGCCAATTGACATCGACGGAATCGGTGTTTTCAACAATGTATAACCATCTGGTTCAGCATTAAACACCTGGGCCCGCGCGATATTTCCGCCTGCTCCGTCAACGTTTTCGACGACGACCGGGACACCGAGCACCTCCTGTAACGGCCCTGCAATCGATCTCGCTGCAAGGTCATTACTTCCGCCGGCACTATTGCTTACAACAATCGTCACCTCCTTCTCCGGAAACGTTGACTCATTCGTTTGAGCCCCTTCTGCCGCTGCCTGGTCACCTGCTTCTTCCCCTTCTGCTTCGGTGCCCCCTGCAGACTCCTGATTTGTTTCTCCACATGCCGTCACCATTAGAAAGGAAAGTAACATAACAAAAAATACAGCTGTCCATTTCATCTTTTTATTCATCTCATACCCCTCTCCCTTTTCGTGCCTGGTGCAACATTTCTCTGCTATTCTTTCTCCTGCATCCCATCCCCCCTTTCGCTGTGTGACAGGAACTGTTTACGCTTTTTGCAGCCAGCGCTTCGTCATTTGATTTGGAATGCCAAACTGATCTAACGTCCGCGCGACAGTATGATTGACAATGTCTTCAATCGTTTCAGGATGATTATAAAAAGCTGGCATCGGCGGTAAAATGACAGAGCCCATCTTTGCCAGACGAAGCATATTTTCCAAATGTATTTGGTTCAGGGGAGACTCGCGTGGCAATAAAACAAGCTTTCGGTTTTCTTTTAAGACGACATCCGCCGCCCTGCTCAGTAAATTATCAGCAAGACCATAGCTGATTGACGCCAATGACTTCATACTGCACGGCGCGATAATCATCCCGTCTGTCATAAATGAACCGCTCGAAATGATCGCCGCTTGATTCGTCGCGCTATACGTATGCGTTGCGAGCGCTTTCACTTCTTCAACCGAATAAGAGGTTTCGATTGAGATTGTTTTTTCCGCCCAGCTGCTCAAAATTAAATGGCTTTCCACCTCTGCATACTGTAATGCTTCCAAAAGCTTAATTCCGTAAATGGCGCCCGTTGCACCAGAAATGCCAATGATTAATTTCATCGTACCCGCTCCTTTATCCGTTTGATGATACCGCTTTCAAATATGAGTTAACTTGATTTCCACAGGAAACAAAGTGTCATATACATGTTAGTGTATGTATTCAGAAAATTCAAGGTCTTTTTAAAATTATTTTTCCGTGTTCTCGTTTTGCTGATTTACAAATCTTTCTCAATTAATTTTTTAAAGTTCAGCTTGAAAAACGAAAATTTATCAGATAAACTTACTAAAAAATCAAACTACTTGACGGAATTCATTGTCTTGTTTATTGTTTGGTGAGGATCATGAGATAAAAAGGAGTGGGAGTAGTTGAGTGAACAGAAAGTAAAAATACTTGATTGTACGATTCGCGATGGAGGATTAGTAAATAATTGGGATTTTGAAGTGTCCTTCGTTCGCGATTTATATGAATCCTTGAATAAAGCCGGTGTCGATTACATGGAAATCGGCTATAAAAATTCACCAAAGCTGCTGAAAGCGAAGGATTCAGGACCGTGGAGATTTTTGGATGATGAGTTTATCAGGGAAGTCATTCCCGAGAAAAAAGCGACAAAGCTGTCGGCATTAGTCGATATCGGCCGCGTCGATGAGCATGATATTTTGCCGCGCGAAGAAAGTTTGATTGATTTAATCCGCGTCGCCTGCTACATCAAGGATGTCAAAAAAGGAATTGAACTCGTTAAGAAATTTCACGGGCTTGGCTATGAAACGAGCATTAATATTATGGCTGTTTCCAATTCGCTTGATCATGAAATTAACGAGGCGCTTGAAGAGATTAACAACAGCCCCGTTGATGTCGTCTATATCGTCGATTCGTTCGGCAGCCTTGACGGCAAGGATATTAAAGCACTCGCTGAAAAATTCCGCTCGTATTTGCCTGAAAAAGAGCTCGGGATCCATACGCACAACAACATGCAGCTCGCTTTTGCCAACACGCTTGTCGGAATCGATCATGAGGTGACCTTCCTTGACTCTTCGGTTTACGGAATGGGACGGGCTGCCGGAAACTGTCCGACCGAGCTGCTCGTCAGCCATTTAAAGGACGTCAAATATGACGTCGCGCCGGTAATCGATGTCATCGAGCGCCTGTTTATCCCTCTCCGCCGCAAGGTTGAATGGGGCTACATTATTCCTTACATGATCACCGGTATTTTGAATGAGCATCCTCGCTCGGCGATGGCGCTGCGCAGCAGTGATGACCCTGATCAATTTATGGCCTTTTATGACAAAATGACTTCGGTTGAGCCGAATGTAGAGTAATAAAGTCCGCCTGACCTATAAGCAAAACGCCTTTGAGAATTAACTCTCAAAGGCGTTTTTGATTATTTGACAACTGCTCTCTTGCTTTCCTCTTCACTGAGTAGCAGACTGCTGCGTATGTAAAGCGTGAATATGTTTATGACAGACGTTTACGGCGTTTTTCATTTTTGTTTCCGTCATTCTGATCGATGGAGCTGCTATGACGATGATCGCTGTTATTTTATTTGGCTGATAATGGAATAAGATAGGGACCGCTACCCCTACAACCCCTTGATGAAATTCTTCGCGTGACACGGCATAGCCGGACTGGCGAATGCTTGCTAGTTCATTGAGTAACTCCTGAAGTTCGGTAATTGTTTTTTCAGTGTAGCGTTTCATCCCGCGTTCGCCGATGATCCTTTTTACTTCTTCTTCTGGCAAGCTCGACAGCCACAGCTTACCAGCTGCCGAGCAATGGAGAGGAGCCTCTTTTCCTACCATATCGGCAACTTTTAACGGGTTATCCCCTTCCGCTTTTTGAACAAAATAAATCTTTTCATTACGGACAAAGGTGATTTGAACCAACTCTTTTAGCTCTTGGGCTATTTTTCTAAGTGTTGGCAAAAACATTCCATCTATTCCTAAAGCATGGTAGTGCAACAGTGCCAGGTTTATATAGTCATATGTCAGACGATAAAACCTAGTCTCCGGATCTTGTTCCACGTAATGATTCTCTTTCAAGGTTTTCAAAATTCGAGATACGACACTTTTGGAAATTCCTGTATCAGCCATCAATTTAGAAACACTTGCACCATTTGTTTTCCCCACAAGCGCTTTTATAATCACCAGTGTTCGCTCCACTGCGGCTAAGGAACTGTATTCAGACATTATTTATTTCGCCTCCTCATCCCAGGACTTCACGAAAAGTCGCAGATTAGCCAGTCCTTCATTAAAAGCATTACTAAGTATCATTTCATATAACTAAATATAACTAAATAATATCAATTATATCTAAACAATACAATAGAAAAATGCTTTTCTTCCTTCGAACCAAGCTTAAAGCGGAGGTTTACTTGATTTACTCTATGCTGCGCCAGTCCTCTTCCACCAGCTCGTGATTCAGGGCAATCCCTGCTTCATAGCCTTCGCTCGCTGCGCCCATCAGGCCTGTAAATCGTTTGGCCGCATCGCCAATCACATAAACGCCTTCGACCTCTGTCTTACCATGGCTTTGCGTTTCAAAGCTTCCTTTATCCGTCAGAGGAATGCCGAGCTTCTGCGGGAGAAATGTACTCTGCTTCGCTCCTGTATCGAGTAAAAATCCCGCTTTCCGCGCTAGTCGTTCACCTGTTTGAAAGACGATTTGCTGCAGCTGGCCTTGATCTGCAACGAGCTCGCGGATCGGTGTTTCGATGAATGAGATCGAGTGACGCTCCAATTCGTTCTTCTCATCCTCTGAAATCATCGCTGTACCGTTCGTGCAAACAATCAGATCACGGCTCCAATTATGAATGATCTTCGTATAGGCTAACAGCTTCCTGCCATTGCCAATAATCACAAGCGGCTGATCCTGAAACTCCCACCCATCACAATACGGACAGGAAAAAAATGACTGCCCATATACATCGCTCAATCCTTTAATGTCAGGCAGCTCTTCCCGTAGTCCGGTGGCGACGATCAGCTTGCGGCTGGTCAGAATTTCTCCCTTGCTCGTTTTCGTAATAAATTGATTTTGCTTCCGCTCAATATCAATTGCTTCATCCTGATGCAGATCGACCGTCGGATATTTCTCCATTTGTTCTCTTGCTATTTGCCGCAACTCAAACGGCTTGGCTCCATCACGCGTTAAGAAACCGTGCGAGCGCTTTGTGATTGCGTTGCGCGGATGTCCTTCGTCAACAAGAGCGACGGTCCGCCGCGCTCTGCCCAGTACTAATGCCGCACTCAATCCCCCTGGTCCTCCGCCGATAATGACAACATCAAGTATGGAATCGCTCACGTTTTCCCCTCCTTCACCGAAAATTTTTCTCGTCTACATTCATTCCCAACCATTCCCTTTCTAAACCTTGCCCCCTCTTCTGCTTACCGACAAAATAATCTGAAAAAAGAAAAAAGGATTTTAATATATTAGTGTAGAAAAGTATATTTCTAAAGTGTTTTTCGCAAAATGATTGGAAGATTACCTGCCAATGACGGTGTTAATTTTTCACAGTTATAGTAGGATAAAGGGCAGTGAACAGGCAACACTCGCCTGCTAATCTTCCACCTATTCCATCATGTAAGGAGGGTTATTCTTCAACACTTTCGATTCTTCACATTAAAATCGATTCAGGAGGAACCAAGATGGTAGAATTTTTACAAGCGATTAATAATGTATTATGGAGCACACCTGTCATTTATATTTTGCTTCTTATCGGCTTAACATTCAGTGTGCTGACTCGTTTTCTGCAGCTGCGTTATTTCAAGGAAATGTTTTCTCTGATGTTCAAAGGAAAAAGCTCAGAAGCTGGCGTTTCCTCTTTTCAGGCCTTATCAGTCGCCCTTGCCGGACGCGTCGGAACCGGTAATATTGCCGGGGTGGCAACAGCGATCTTCTACGGAGGTCCGGGAGCTGTCTTCTGGATGTGGACGATTGCCTTTTTAGGTGCATCCAGTGCCTTTATCGAGTCGACGCTTGCCCAGATTTACAAAGTAAAGCAAGGCGGGCTGTATCGCGGGGGTCCTGCTTTCTATATCGAAAAAGGGATTGGAATTAAATGGTTTGCTGTTCTTTTTGCGGTTGCCGCGCTCTTAGCGATGTCTTTCTTAATGCCTGGTGTCCAATCAAATTCCATTGCAGTAGCCATGAATAATGCTTTTACGATTCCAAACTGGGTTACTGGTCTTATTCTGATTGTGTTTCTCGCTCTCATTATCTTCGGCGGTATTAAACGCATCGCCAGTACAGCAGCCTTTCTTGTGCCGTTTATGGCGATTGGTTATATGATTATGGCTGTCATCATTATCGCGCTGAACATCACAGAAATTCCGGCGACGATCAGCTTGATCATCAGCAGTGCTTTTGGGATGGATTCGATCTTTGGCGGCCTGCTTGGAAGTGCGATTTCATGGGGCGTCATCCGCGGTATTTATTCAAATGAAGCTGGACAGGGGACAGGGCCGCATCCGGCGGCTGCGGCTGAGGTTTCTCACCCGGCGAAACAGGGTCTCGTTCAGGCAGCCTCGGTTTATATCGATACATTGCTCGTCTGTTCGGCTACAGCCTTTATGATCCTCTTTACCGGCCTGTATAATACAGAAGCTCCGGACGGCACGATGATTGTCAATAATTTACCGGGCGTTGAAGTTGGCCCGGGATTTACCCAGGAAGCGATTAACAGCGTCTTCTCTGGCTTCGGAACCGGCTTTGTCGCAATCGCCCTTCTGTTCTTTGCCTTTACAACGATCATGGCGTACTACTATATTGCCGAAACGAACGTCACCTATCTTTTGCGTGGCAGACAAATCAACTGGCCGATTCTGCTCGTTAAGCTCGCTCTTCTTGTGGCGACGTTCTATGGCGCTTTGCGTACAGCAGATACGGCATGGCTGCTCGGTGATATCGGGCTCGGCATCATGGTCTGGCTTAATATTATTGCGATCGTCATCCTCGCCAAACCAGCGCTCCGAACGCTGAAAGACTACGAACGCCAAAAAGCGGAAGGACTCGATCCAGTTTTCAATCCGAAAGATGTGGACATTCAGAACGCCGAATTCTGGGAGTCTTATCAAACCGACAATAAACAGGAAGCGAAGAAACAACAGCGTTATTAATATGAAAAACGCGTAGCGTCCTTTCTCGCATCATCGCGAAAATGTTTATACTTTCTTATCTTTTAAAACATACTAAGATTAGTGGGTAAGGTCATCGACGGGTGATCGTACCCACTATTTCTTTTTTAAGTTATAGTGAGGAGTGAAAGAAAGCCCGAAC
>NZ_JBEPKD010000016.1:0-84974 GCF_040544555.1 Halalkalibacter oceani | reverse complement strand
ATACAGGGAAGAAACCCGCTTCCCTGTATGCTTTTTAAAACCGGGTGCTGACTACGCTCGTTGCTTCGACCATCCTCAAAAGGGAAAAGCACCCTCCCTTCGATGCTGGCAACGGCTTCTTCCGCACACAGCATACAGGGAAGAAACCCGCTTCCCTGTATGCTTTTTAAAACCGGGTGCTGACTACGCTCGTTGCTTCGACCATCCTCAAAAGGGAAAAGCACCCTTTTGAGGATGGTCTAGCCTAATACTTTTTTGATGGCTTCTAGGACGCGGTCGGCTTGGAATGGTTTGACGATGAAGTCCTTTGCGCCTGATTGAATCGCGTCGATAACCATCGACTGCTGTCCCATCGCGGAACACATGATAACTTTCGCTCCGCCGTCAATTTGCTTAATTTCTTTAAGTGCCTGAATGCCGTCCATTTCAGGCATCGTAATATCCATCGTGACGAGATCAGGATTCAGCTCCTTATATTTCTCGACAGCTTCCGCGCCGTTTGCCGCTTCGCCAACAACTTCAAATCCGTTTTTCGATAAAATATCCTTAATCATCATCCGCATAAATGCTGCATCATCTACAATTAAAATTGACGCCATACGACCACCTCATTACCTTTTCTCCATAAATTATGATTCTGATTCCAGAATAACCTTTTCTAAATTCAACAGGGTAAACAATCTGTTATCCAGCTTGACAACCCCTCGCAAATATTCCGCCTCCACGCCGCCGACAACTTCCGGCGTAGGTTCAATTTTCTCAAGCGGAATGTCAAGCACATCATTCGCGCCGTCTACAATGACCCCGATTTCCAACTCATCTTTCGCGATGACGAGAATACGAGTCGATTCATCAAAGCTCTTATCCTCTAAGCCAAATCGTTTACGCAAGTTGATGATCGGTGTAATCACCCCGCGTAAATTCATCACTCCCGTCACAAAGGGAAAGGTTCTCGGAATCCGCGTTACAGGCTGCATCCGTTCAATCGATTGAACATAATCCACTTCAATCGCGTACTCTTCATCTCCTAACTGAAAAACGATCACTTTTAATTCTTGTTTCGTAGCAATTTCATTGGACAACGTGACGGCCTCCTCTGGTAAGATTACTTGATTAACGCATTTGAATCAACGATTAAAGCAACCTGTCCATTTCCAAGTATGGTTGCTCCTGAAATGGCAAAAACATCCTTCAAATAGTTTCCAAGTGACTTTAATACAATATCATGCTGACCAATTAAGGAATCAACAACGAGACCGGCCACTTTCTCCCCTTTATGAACAATCACGAGGGAATAAAATTCATCATCCGTCTGCTCGCCCGGTACCTGGAAAATATCTTTTAGGAAGACAAGCGGGACGACCTTCCCACGGAAATCAATCACTTTCTGGTTATGCGCGCTATATACATCCTGCTTGTTAACGATCGCGGTTTCCACAATTGAACTGAGCGGAATCGCGTACTTCTCATCCTGCAGTTCAACAAGCATGACATCAATGATAGACAGCGTCAACGGCAATTGAATCGAGAAAACAGAGCCTTTGCCGAGTTCTGAATTCACCGTTACTACCCCGCCTAATGATTCAAACGTATTGCGGACGACGTCCAAGCCGACTCCGCGGCCGGAAACATCGGTAATTGTTTCGGCAGTGCTGAAGCCCGATGCAAAAAGCAATCCAAACACTTGCTGATCTGTCAGCTTATCGGCATCTTCTTCGGAAACCACGCCATTGGTCAATGCTTTGTTAAGTACTTTTTCACGATCAATGCCTGCACCATCATCTTCAATTTCAATGTAGACATTGTTTCCACTATGATATGCTTTCAGGCGTACTGTTCCCTCTTCCGGCTTGCCAAGCTGACGGCGTTTATCCGGAGTTTCAATCCCGTGGTCAATCGAATTTCTGAGCAAATGAACGAGCGGATCGCCAATTTCGTCAATGATCGTCCGGTCAAGTTCCGTTTCAGCTCCGATAATCTCCAGATTGACTTTCTTATTTAAATCTTTGGATAGGCTTCTGACCATGCGCGGAAAGCGATTAAACACCTGCTCAACCGGCATCATTCTCATATTCAGAATAATCTCCTGAAGATCGCCGGAAATTCTTGACATGCGCTCAACCGTTTCATTTAATTCATTGTTCTTCAATTCACTGGCGATTTGTTCAAGTCGGCCGCGGTCGATGACCAGCTCTTCAAATAAATTCATTAACACATCGAGCCGCTCAATATTAACACGAATCGTTTTATTATGCTCAGGCGCCGCCTTCTTCGGCTGGGAAGAAGCTGCTTCCTTCGCCGCCGGCTTGCTGGCCTGCGCCGACTTTGCTGCCTGTGCCGGAGTTGGCGCAGGGCTTGCAGGCTTTTCCTCTTCATGCGAAAGCTTCAGTTTATTTTGATCAACCTGCTGAACATGAACATTGGTAATCTCAGAAACTTTTAAAATCCGTTTCTTAATTTCTTCTCCTTCAATCTTCGTAATGACGGTGACGAGGAAATCCTGGTCAAATTTTTCCTCTTCCAGCTCTTCAGCTGGAGGGGACGACTTAATGATTTCACCAATCTGTTCGAGCACCTCAAACACCATGAAGACCCGGGCTGCCTTTAACATCGCATTTTCGTCAAGCGTGACCTTTACCTGATACGTGGTATAGCCCTGCTCATACGATTGCTGCAGGACCGTCCGCTCGAACTCATCATACGTTTCGGACAACGCTTCTTCCCCAGCTACTTCCTGCTTTTCTTCTTTCACCGGCGCTTCTGCCGTCGCAGCGATGGAAGGCTCACCCTTTTCAATTCTTTCAAGCTGGGCGACGACTTCACTTACATCATGCGTTCCGGTTCCGCCACCGGCAATATCGGTTACCATTGCTTCTAAATCATCGACGGCCGCAAACACGACATCCAGGACTTCTGAAGTAGCCTGAAGCTTGTGATTGCGAATTAAATCCAGGACATTTTCCATGTTATGCGTTAAGTGAGCCAAGTCCTCAAAGCCCATGGTAGCTGCCATGCCTTTCAGTGTGTGAGCGGAACGAAATACTTCTCCTACAATCGAAATGTCATCAGGTGCTTGTTCTAACTTTAAAAGATTGTCATTAATGGCCTGAAGATGTTCCTGACTTTCATCAAGAAAGACATCTAGATATTCTGAGTTAACCAAATTCCTATTCACCTCGATGTTTTCCGAAAAGGTCTACTTACAACGCAAACAATATTCGGATCTTTTTTCTCATAATAGCATATTTTTCATCTAAAAAAGTAGATTCTCGCTAGGAAATAAGAAATAGTTTAAAAGAATTAGATATTTTTGTCGATTTTTCAGGAGAACGACCCTTTTTCTCCCGCTAAAAACGATTGATATTCCTCCACCGACAGCGGTCTGGAATGGAGATAACCTTGCACGCTGTCACAGCCCTGTTCACGCAAATAAGCGAGCTGTTCTTCCGATTCCACCCCTTCGGCAATGACCGATATTTTCAAAAAATGAGCGAGATTAATTATCATCGCGATCACCGCTTCGCTATTTTTCCCCTTGCCGAGATTCCGGACAAACGACTGATCGATTTTCAATTCCTGGATCGGCATTTGCGCCACATATTGGAGCGAGCTGTAGCCAGTGCCAAAATCATCCAGGCTGATCTTAATCCCTAATGTACGCAGCTGGCGTAAAACCTCCAGCGTCCGTTCAAAATCAATCGTCACGCTTTCGGTTACTTCGATTTCAAGCAAATGTGGAGGAAGCTTCGACTCCGCCAATACTTCTTCCACCGTTTCCACGATATCTTTTTGCAGAAACTGGCGCAACGAAAGATTAACAGACATCGTTATAGGCGGATAGCCCCGGTCAATCCAGCTTTTTTTCTGATGACAGGCCTCTTTTAAAATCCACTTGCCAATCGGTACAATCAGACCTGTTTCTTCGGCAATCGCAATAAATTTCTCCGGCGGGATGAATCCTTCCTCAGGATGCTGCCAGCGCACGAGCACTTCCTCCCCGCAAATCGTTCTTGTATGGACATCGAACTTCGGCTGAAAATAAAGCGAGAATTCCCCTTTGTCCAACGCCCGCCGCAAATCATTTTCGACATAGAACCGTTCGTAGAAATAATAGCGCATATCACTTTCATAGAATTGATAGCTGTCGCTGCTCTTCGTTTTCGCGCGGAACATCGCCACATCAGCCGCCTTAATCAGCCCTTCTCCGTTCTTGCCATGCTCCGGGAACAGTGAAATCCCGATGCTGCCGGTCAAGGTAAACTCGTAGCCGTTAATAAGCAATGGCTGGCGGATACGGGCCAGCAGCTGCTTTGCGATCTGCCTAATGTCATCCGGCTCTGCCTGGCCGGGAAGGATCACGACAAACTCATCCCCGCCCATGCGTGCTAGAATATTGGGTGGAAAAAGAACGTCCCTAAGCCGCACAGCCAGTTCTTTTAAAGCTTTGTCCCCGAAAAAGTGACCGAGCGTATCATTGACAAACTTAAAGCGGTCTAAATCAATAAACATAACGGTGAGCTTCTCTTCCTTAAGGATCAGCTGCTCCAGCTGTTCTGCCACATAGCGGCGGTTTGGCAAACCCGTCAGCCCATCCTCATTCGCCATTCTTCTTATTTTTTCTTTTGCTTGTAAATGCTCAGTCACATCTTGAACGATTCCGGTTACCCCTTCTACCCTGCCGTCGGCATAGTGCGGCATGACTGTCATCGAAGCGACTATCTTATCCTGCTGCCGGTTTTTCAGCTCGATTTGAAAGCTGGCGACCTCTCCTTTGATCGCCTCTCTCATAAACAGATCAATGGATGAGCGCTGTTCTTCGCCAAGGATGTCAAAAATCTCCATTGAAAGCAGTTCCGTTTCGCTAAACCCCGTTAAGCGGATAGCCGCAGGATTGACCTCCGTAAATTGCCCGCAGCGATCTAGCATAAAGATTGCATTCGTGCTATAGCGAAATAACGAACGGTATTGCTGCTCGCTATCGTGCAGCTTTGTTTTCAATTTAGTCAGATTCATTTCATTCATCGCATTCTCCTTATCACCTTCAGCTCTATCCTTCCCCTTGTTCCATACGCCGCTTTCCTCTTTCTCACATCGCTCATGTAGCCTGCTACCGCCTTGCTCACGTTTGAAGTTGAATGCGTTGATACTCTTCCTTCCCGGCCTTCTTTTCCCGTAACGACCTCAATAGCTGAATCGCACGCCGGATTCTGTTTTCCTGCTCTTTCGTCACATTCAGCTGATGAAGCGGCTGCCGCGCGTCCCGTAACACATAGAGCGACACAGCTACGTCCTTCATTCCTGTTTGCTGTTCATAGGCTATTTTGTACAATGTAAGCTGGTCACGATAAACAGTAAGCAGTTCACCGCCTGAGGACTGAATACGATTCGTCTTGAAATCGATGATTTCATGCCGGCCTTCACGTTCGACGATTTTATCGATCTCGCCAATCACTTCAACGCCTTCCATTTCCGTCGCAAACCGCCATTCATTCGCAACCGGGCTGCCGAGCTGCCGCCGTTGCTCCTCGCTGTAATTCATCAGCAATCTTTTCATCGCCGCCATATAGGCCCGTTCATCATCGACCTCTTCGCCCGCCAGAGCTTCTTCCATTGCCGCGGCAGGGGAAAAGCCATAGTCCCGTAACTCACAGGCCCGGTGAATAAGCGTCCCCAGCTTTGAAGAGTCAAGTCCTGTTGCTTTACTGCGCTCCTCCTGTTCATCCGCTTCAAACGTCAGCGACTCAGGCAAGCCAACGACAAAGCGGTAAAAATAGTTGAGCGGATCGCGGCAAAAGCTCATAATTTCTGAAACGGTAAGCGTTAAGGATGGCGCGGCTCTTTGAACGAGCTGTGGTGGCGCGTACTGGAGCTCCGCTCGTTCAGGCTCTTTTTCAGGGCGTTCAAACTCCGTCACCCGTTGGATTATCTGCTCCAAATCTGTCGCGGCACAGGCTTCCTCGATCATCGTCATCCATGAATGCGACGTCGTCGCCTCACCCATCATGACGAGATAATCGCGCGCTCTTGTCATCGCCACATACAATAAGCGCTTCGTTTCTTCCTTTGCTTCCAACGCGGCCCGTTCTTTTACGAGTGGAAAGCCCGGTGACTGATAACAGATCGGCTTTTCATCTAACTGATCGGCTTCCTTTTCGAGATTGAGCACAATTCCAAGCTCCGGATCGAACCGAATGCGCCCTTTATCCGTCTGTGTCGTCCGTTCCAGCTGCGGGAGAAACACAATCGGGAACTCCAGCCCTTTTGAAGCATGGACGGTCATAATCTGCACGACATTTCCTTCAACCTGTTCTACCTCTGCTTCTCCTTCTTTCTCGCTTAAAACGATCACTTCCTCCAGTTCGGCCAGCATCGTCTCCAAATCAAGCGCGCGCCTTTCCGCCAAAAGTCCGATCAGCTTTTCGACATTTCTCACCTTCTGCAGCCCTTGCTTTTGAAGCAGGAGCATGGCTTTCAGCCCAGTCTGCTGAAACAGTTCGGTCAGGACGGTCGCAGGAGAGTGCTGAACAGCGAGCGGGACCCAACGTTTCAGCCACTCTCTCAGCTGTGCAAAGCTCGCGCTCACCCGCTCAGAAAGGTCGGCATGAAAGGGATGCGTCTCATCATAGACAAGCTCAAATAGCGCCTCAGTGTCCTGCAACCCCCGCTTGACTTCAAACAATTCAGCAAGCGTCAAGCCACAAAGCGGACCCCGGAGCAGGGCCAGCAAATGAACCTCTTCAAACGGCCGGTTCAACCAGCGAAGCAGCGTGATGAAATCAATGATCTCCTGCCGTTCAAAAAAGCCAATTCCGCCGCTGACGACATAAGGGATGCCGTGGTCATGTAAAGCGCGCTCCAATGCTAACAGCTGGGTCCGCGCAGGAATGAGAACAGCGACGTCGGCCCAGGTCGGCCGCACCCATTCATCCCCTTTTTGCACGAGCGGTTCCCCCGTGCGGATCATCGAAGCTAGGCGTCCTGCTAAAAGTGAAAAAGCGTCCTCCTCACGCTCGTCCTTTTCCGGCAGAGTCGCCAGCTCAACGCAAGGCTTTTCTTCCTCGCGGCGGCGGACCACCCGCAGCGGCGCATACACCGTTTCAAACGGATGGACACGCTTTTCTGTCATTACATGAGAGAACAGCCCGTTAACCGCTTGAATGATCGACGCTTCCGTTCGATAGTTCGTGTTCATTAAAATCGCTTCGGCGCTTTCCTCCGTGCCGGCAAAGGCTTCTTTTTCATTCATCAATATTACATTCGCTCCGCGAAAGCGGTAAATCGACTGCTTCTGATCGCCAACGATAAACTGATAAGCTGGATTGATTTGCTCAAGCATCGCCAGCTGCAGCTGATTCGTATCCTGAAATTCATCGATCATCATATGACGAAATTGCTTCTGGCAAGCGCTGCGAATCGCAGGGTGGCGCAGCAAAGCGACTGCTTTTTGCTGCAAATCATTAAAATCAAGCAAGCCCGCTCTTTCCTTTTCCCAGGCGTAACGAGCAGCGAATTGCTGCAGCAGTCCGACGACCGCCTCCATGCAAGTGACGGTTTCCTGTTCGTAGCGCGCTCCTATGCCGATGCTTTTCCAGCTCTCTTTCAAAGGCTTCCAATGTTCAGCGCAGAGCTGATAAAGCGCCGGCGCCTTCTCCAGCCAGCGTTTATCAATTTTCGGCGGCATGATCGCCTCCAGCTTGGCAAAGTAGGCGTGCGCCTCCCCCTCCTTCGGCGGCATGATCGTCGCAAAAGCCGCCGCTATCCGTTCGACATGGGCCTGCTGGGCTTTCGTCAGCTCCACCGGATCAGGAAAAGACCGAATACAGGCAAGAGCCTGTTCATGAAAGGCTGAGACGAGGCGGTGCTGCTCAAGCAGCAGCTGTTCTTCCTGCAGCTTCAACATACTCGCCGGATCAAGCGTCTCAATCGCCCGTTCATCGACGACCAATTCACGAATCGTGTCATGCAGCTGTTCGATCGTTTCGATCAGCTGCGTCTTGCTCATCAGCTCAAGCAACGGGGCAGCCTGCTGAAAACAGATCGGTTCCTCCAGCATCTCCTTCGCGATCGCTCTCTTCTTTCTTCGGGCTTCAACTTCATCAAGGACCCGCGTTGCCGGAATCAGCTTGGCCGTCATCGCGTACTGGCTGAGCAAGCGTTGACAGAAGCTGTGAAAAGTCGAAATATACGCCCGCTCCAGCGCTTCTTTTTGCTCCTGCCAAAAGCGGCGGGCCTCCTCTGACTCCGCCCCGGCTTCCTTCTCCAGCAGCCGCTGGCGAATCCGGTCCTTCATTTCTCGGGCCGCCTTATCCGTAAATGTAATCGCGACAATTTCCTCCACTCCGGCGCCGGCCGGATCATCCGGATCGAGCAGCCGCCGTTCGCAAAGACCGACAAACCGCTCCGTCAAAATCCGCGTCTTCCCCGATCCGGCGCCGGCCGACACTAAAATGAAAGGCTTCGTGCTGGAAATCGCCTGCCGTTGTTCTTCGTTAAATTGCATCTTTCGTCTGCTCCCCTTCTTCATGCTTTGACCGCATGGTCTGCTTTTTGCTCTTCTGTCACACGGCACACCGCTCTGTAGGGACAACTGGCGGCGCACTCCTGCGGCTCGACGGGAAATTCACTGTGCATCCCCGACCACAGCGCTTCAACACGTTCCTTTAGGTTATAGGCATCAAGATATTGACCTGTGCCAAAGCTTTCCTCACGATTTTTGCAAAAAGATGATACCGAATACGGGGAGTGTTTTCCGATCAGCTCTTTGCGCCAAATTCCATTGCCAGCCCGTTTTGCCGGCTCGCGCAATGAAATATAGCTTGCGCCGTCAGCCCGGAGCTGTCGCTTTGTCTGTCTTTCAAGCTGTTCCCGGAGACCGAACGCGTATAAAGGCAGCTGGAGCTTAAGGCCGGAGCGGACTTCCTCGGCGGAGACGCTCGCTTTCCCGGTCTTGTAATCGTAAATCACTATCGCTTCCCCACTCTTGTCAACCCGGTCGACTTTTCCGGTCAGAATCAATTCCGTGCCGCCTTTCACAGAAAACGGCATCCGAACCGAAGTCTCCATCGCCTCAATCGCCATCTCTCCAAGCGCTTCGTTATCCCAAAAATGCTTCCGCTCAGCCTGCCACCATCTGTCCAGCCGCTTTTTCCACTGCTGCTTTGTCTGCTCAAGATCAAGGCGTGAAAGACCTCGGTTTTGCTCCTCAACAGCAACCCATTTCTGCTCAAACCGTTCCTGAAGCAGCTCCGGTACGCGCTCCAGCTGCTCAGCTCCTGCTTTCGCAAATGGAAGACGAATCAGCTGAAGCTCGGTATAAATCTCCTCGATCAGCTCATGGACAAGCTGTCCGATGGCGAGTGGAGACACTTGCTCCTCCGCCGCTTCAGCCTCCTTTACTTGAAATAGCCGTTCCAGCGCATAGCGGAAAGGACAGCGGGCATAGCTTTCTAGTGCGGTGACGGCGACTGTCGCAGACTTCTTCTCAAGCCGAAGCGGTTCTCGGCCGTCGGCGAGGCGCTCCAGTCTTGTCGCGATCTCCCGCAATGGCTGAGGCTCATCTTCCATCCTGTAGCCCTGACCAAGATGAAAAGCCAGCTTTTCATGATGATCCCGCTCTGTGTAGCTGTTCTTTCCTTTCATCCGTGCTTCCCATGACCATTCCCGCTCCGCCCTGCGAACGTCCTCCAGCAAGGGCGATGGCAGCTGCGGATGAAGCGGATCAACCCCTTTCACATAGGTAAAGGTAATCGATTCACAGATGCTATCGAGCTGCTGCAAATAAGCAAGCTGCTTTTGACGCAGCTGTTTTTGCGTCGGCGCGCTAAAACGGATCGCACTTTCATGAAGGTCCCGCTCCTGAACATAGCCGCTTAATTGCGACAATTGTGGAAAAGCTCCTTCATTCATGCCAACGACATAGAGCTTTTTTCCGCGGAACAAACCGACATCGCGCCACGTATGAATCGCTACTCCATTTTCTGCGCGGCGCTTGTCGGTTACTTGCAGCCGTTCACCAAGCTCCTTCAGCCAATTGGCAAAAAGATCAAGCGACAGCGTCAGCTCTCCGGCAAGCCCCCGCTCCTCAAGCAGCTCTGCTGTCATTTCCAGCCGCTTGCAAAGAAGCTCCCATGCGCGGTATTCACGGGCAACCGCCTGCAATGTCTCCAGATCGTCGTCCGCCTTTAGCTGCGCTCTCCAGCTCGAAACAACGGGCAGCTCACGTAACCAGACGAGCATCTGTCCGACATAGCGGCTAAACAGATCCTTCTTTTTCCATTTCAACCTGGTAATCGCATGAAAGAGCTGCTCGTCCTCCTCCTTGATCCACTCACCTGTTTGCAAAAAGCATTGTTTCTGCTTTGCATACTCAAGGCCGGAGCGCTGATAAAGCGCAAGAATATGCTCGACAAGCGGCAGCTGCTCCCATCTCGAACGAACAGAGCGCGGCTGACGGAGGCACGCCAATAAGAAAGCATGTAGCGCCGTCGCTGTCAACGGACGCTTTTTAGCCGTCTGAAGCGGAAGCCCGTACTCAGCGGCAAGCCGCTCCAATTCCTCTCTCCCACGCTTTTCGTCGACGAGCAGCACGGCAACATCATGTAGGGAAGGCGCCGCGAGAATTTCTTCGATGACACCGCGCCATTGTTCTTCCGCCGTTGTCGCCGCCACAAGCTCTTTTTCAACAGTGACCTGAACTGAAACAGGCTCCTGACGCTGATCTGAAAAGCCGAGCGACACAAGCTCATCAGCCGTATGGCCGACAATCTGATAAGGCTGATCAGCAGGCAGATAAATTTCGATCGGCACATCGGCTTTTTGTAATGCTTCAAGCAACAACGTTTGGAGCGGGCTAAAATCAACGTAACCGTCAATGATGATCAAGGAGATGTCCAGCTTCGTGCTCCGTTGTTCTAACAGCTGAATCGCCCGTAAAATAATATTTTCCGGATCGAGCAGCTTCCGTTCCTTTACTACCTTTTGTTCGTATTCCGTGAAAAGGCTCCGAAGAGGCTCCAAGGCCGCTGGCAATTGCTCAGCCGTTAACCCGAGCCGCTTTACTTGTCCGTATGTATCCGCATAGCCAAGCGCCCTGCCACTGTCAGCTTCGCCCTCAAAGGTCTGTTCTTCCCGGAGAAACTGTTCAAAAAACAACGATCTTTCCTGCTCCGTTAACGGATAGTAGACTTCCTCCGCCTGCATGAGCAAATAGCGGGCAATGTCATCAAAGGTGATCACCGCCAAACCGGGCTGCTGCTTTCGAGCCGTCTTAAGCCACATCGCCGAAGGCAGGACATAAAAAGCGGGACAATTCTTTTGCTTTTGGACCGAAAAAGCATACTCAAGACGCTTTTTAGCAGCCACTTCCTTACTAGATGTACTACGGACGTATTGCTCGCTCATTTAATCCCCTCCTTCCTCTCACAATAAGGGCATTGTTTTTTTCTAGTTTACCATTTCGCCACGTTGATCGCTCTATCATTTCTATAGAGGCAGGGTCAAAAGGTTGTTTTTTACCTTTTGATCCTGCCCTTAAGCAATGAGCGGAACCGCTACGGTCTTTTAAGCCATGGCCAATCGGTCAAAAAACTAGTTTTGTCTCAAACCGGCGAAAGCGCCAGCAAAAAAAGCTGCTTCAAAACGCCTCAGCTCAGGCACCTTGAAAC
This sequence comes from Halalkalibacter oceani, assembly GCF_040544555.1. Taxonomy (NCBI): domain Bacteria; kingdom Bacillati; phylum Bacillota; class Bacilli; order Caryophanales; family Bacillaceae; genus Halalkalibacter; species Halalkalibacter oceani. Next base: position 73,311 of record NZ_JBEPKD010000016.1, on the reverse strand, counting down.
AGCTTTTACGTTTAAAATGAAATGACTTCAAATCCAAGCAAAACGACGAGCAGTAAAGAAATCAAAAGGATGGCCCAATACAAGCCGCCTTTTTCCATCGTTCCTTTTTGCGTGCGGACCAGAATCATTTCCATCGCATAAATCATTACGATCGCAATAATCCCTTTGATGATAAAAGCAGCCGGAAATTGATACGCCATTAACACGCCGACGCCTGAAACAATCTGAATGATGTAAAACAACCGCAAAATCATATGGACAATCTTTCCGCCTTTGCGAATCCCGCCCTTTACCAAGAAATAACTGACGAAAAACAGCAGGACTAAAATCGCCCATGAACCGATATGCGATTGATAAAAAATATTAATAAGTTGCTGTGACACAGACTACTTCCTCCTTACCAACAATTGTTATCTTTATTCTAAATGAGTGAACGGCAAATGTACAATCGGAACAAAAAGATTATCCGAGAAATTTAGCGATCCTTCACAGATTGTTTACATTCTCTTAACGTTTGTCTGCTATCGTGTAACTAGACCTATTCCATTTGGCATACATGATCGATACTGTGATAAAGGGGTTCTGCTGTTCATGAAAAAATTGTATGTGTCATTGCTGCAAAAATTCAGCCTCCGGGCGAGACTGCTTGCGATTTTCGTCTCTCTTTTATTCCTCTCTGTGACTACAACCGGTGTAAGCGCTTATTTACAGGCGAAAGATGTTACGATGAATTCAATTGAAAACCGGCTGATGCGCGAAACGGAACTGATGGGCTATATCGCCACAAACCTCCAGTTTCTTTATGTCAGCGACCAGGATTACTTTATGCAGCAGCTTGAAACAAACATCCGACAGCAGCGGACCAAGCTGGAGGAAGACGGCATAACCGCTTATTTTTTAGCGATTTCAGATCATACGGCAACTCCTTTCCTCGCTCAGGATTTTCCTGACATTGTGTTACCCGAGTCGTTTATCGACAAAATAGAAGAGATGGGAAATGGCTCGTTTCATGAATTTTTAAACGGGGTGGAGTATACGGTTTCCTTTCAGGAAATGGATGAAATTGAAGGGATTTATGCGTTGCTTGTCCCGACAGATTCCTATATGGGACCGATTCAGCAGATGGCGAATATGACGTATTCCATTATCGGCGCCAGCATTATCATCGCGACGATCTTTCTGATGTTATTTGTCAAAAGCTTAACAAAACCGCTAATGGTCATGCGTAATGCAATGAAAGAAGTACGTAACGGCAACTTTCAGCAGCAAATGGAGCTGAAAACAACCTTGCCGGAATTTATCTCCTTACATAAAAGCTATGATGCGATGATCAGTCAAATCAGCAGCCTGCTGCAGGACATTAAGGAAATGACGAAGGAGCTTGATACACAGGGTCAGGAATTATCGAATTCCTCCGAGGAGGCGCTGACGACGAGCGAGCAATTGATTGAAACCATTAATATCGTGAAAGAAGGCGCCGAACAGACCGCTTCCAGCTCAGAGCTGAGCGTGATCAGCTTTAAAACAGTGAAAGAAAAAATCGAAACGATGATCGGCAATATGGACAAGGTCTACATGAGCTCGGCAGAAATGAACGACTCGGCGAAGCTTGGTGAAGGCCATATGACCCAGTTGATTGAAACGAATCATACATTTGAAATAGACTTCACTCATTTAACGAATACGATTAAGCAAGTTAAAACCTACTCCGCCTCCATCGGCAATCTCGTCGGACTAATCCAGGGAATTTCCGAGCAAACGAAACTGCTCGCCTTAAATGCGACAATCGAGGCGGCCCGCGCCGGCGAATCAGGGAAAGGCTTTGCCGTCGTCGCCAATGAAGTCCGCAAATTGGCCGAGCAGTCCACTCAGGCGACGGAGGAGATTACATCGTCGATTGCCAAGATGGAGGATGTTACCTTTGAAGCGACAGAGGAGTTTGAGCAAATGCTGGCGAAAACAAAGACCAATCTTGAAATTGCCAACCATTCAAAGACGGCGTTTGATGAACTGATGCAGGAGATTTCCAAGGTCAGTCAAAGGCTGCAGGACATGCAGTCCGAGCTGAAAACAGTAGAAACATTACTGCCTGAGCTTGAGCAATCATCGCTCAGCTTCTCCTCCGTCTCTCAGGAAACGTCAGCCAGCGCCGAAGAAATGATTACGACAAGTCAGTATCAAATGGACCACATGAAGCAAACGCACGAAATCGGCTCAAAGCTTTCCCATCTGTCGCAATCATTAAAAGCATTGACCCAACAGCTGCAGGCTTAAAAATAGAGGCTGGAGAAAAGGTTGTTTTTTTACCTTTTGCCCAGCCTCGCGCTTTTCAAGCTGCCTGCTTCTTTATTTTTTACTGCGCTTCCTTTTCCATAGTAAACCGATCACAACGAGTACACCCATCCCGCCAATTGCGCCGGCCCACCAATTTACCGGAGAGCTCTGTTCGATCACCAGTTCAACATCATGCAAAGGCTGTGTTCCTTCACCGAGCTGCCGCAAATCTTCTTCCGCCGCATCGAGGTGAGCCGTCCGGCTGCATATAATCGCTTCAAGCGGCGAAATGTCCGCATGCCACGATGACTGGTTCGCATACACAAGATACTCCTCGCCTACGACAAAGTCAATCCCGCAATCTCCGCCACCTAATCCTGTGGCAATGATGACCTCCGTCTGATCGACGCCTTTCCAAGCCCGGTCAACCGAAAAGTGGACAGCTTTCGCCAGGTAACCATCGGCTCCCTTCTGCTCCTTCACGTCAAGCACCTTTCCACTAAAAACAGCCTCGGCCCGCTCCAGCGCTTCCTCCACTCCAGCATTCTCTAAGCACGAACAAGCGCTTGCCGACAACGGAAATAAACTGCAAAGCAGCAAAATGAGCAGCCCATACAAGCTGACCTTTTTCATAAAAAATTCCTCCCCTGCTTTTTTTATGAAACGCCTCGATCGCGGAATTGGTTACAGCAGAAAGACGAGCGAAGGCTTCCCTCCCTACAAATCCGTTGTGCTTTCGTTCAGTCCTAAAGACCTTGGACATTAGGTAAGAGAAGCTTCCTTTTGTCCAAAGCCACTGAAAAACTTCCTTTTTCGTAACTCGAAAAAGCTACTGAAAAAGTGAAAATCGTCTTTTTCAGTAGCTTCCTTTTGTCTATGGGGTTAATTCAAATCGAAATGTTTGCCGTTTACTTCATAGACGACCCATTCAGACAGGTTCGTCGCGTAATCGGCGATTCGTTCAATATAGCGGCCGACGAAGGCGAGCTGCGTCACCTGGTCGATTTCCACGTCACTGTTATCAAGCTGAAACAGCTCGCGAATGATTTTTCCATATAAATCATCAACCCTGTCATCCTGCATCGCGACTTTTTGCGCCAACAGCATATCCGATGCTTCATACGCCTTTAACGCATCATGCATCATGGCCTCGGCGATGGAAAACATCGTCTCGAGCTTTTCCTTAAACGAAACGAGTCCCTGTTCCTTCATCCGCTGTGACTGCTTGGCGATGTCGACAACTAAATCCGCGACTCTTTCTAAATCACTTGATACTTTCAAGGCGACGATCAGCTTGCGTAGATCAGTCGCCACCGGCTGTTGCTTGGAAATCAGCAACGTCACTTTGTCGTGCATGCCGATTTCCAATTGATTAATAAGATGATCATGTTCAATAATCTGATCCATAGTCGCATAATTCATCTCCGCAAACGCCTGCCGCATCCTATGGATTTGCTTTTCTACCTGACTGCCCATTGTGAGCAGCTCCTGCTTGACATATTCAAGCTGTGAATGAAATGTTCGCATGAAGGTTCACACTTTCTTATCCGAAACGGCCTGTAATGTAATCTTCCGTTCTTTTATCAGCCGGGTTGGAAAAAATAATATCCGTTTCATCAAATTCCACGACTTCCCCGTTCAGGAAAAATGCCGTTTTATCAGAAATACGGGCTGCCTGCTGCATGTTGTGAGTCACGATGATGATCGAGTAATCCTGTTTCAGCTCTTGAATAAGCTCCTCTACTTTTAACGTAGATTTTGGATCAAGCGCCGAGGTTGGTTCATCCATTAAAATAACATCCGGCTCTATCGCCAGGCAGCGGGCAATACATAGGCGCTGCTGCTGTCCGCCGGAAAGACCGTAGGCATTCTCATTCAATCTGTCCTTGACTTCATCCCAGATCGCCGCGCCGCGTAGGCTTCGCTCGACGATCTGATCTAAAATTTTCTTATTGCGAATCCCGTGGATTCTTGGTCCGTACGCGACATTATCATAAATTGATTTTGGAAAAGGATTCGGTTTTTGAAAAACCATCCCGACCCGCGTTCTCAAATCTTCGACCTTAAACGATTTATCAAGAATATTTCTGCCGCGGTAGCGAATATCGCCGGAGATTTTCACGCTTGGCACGAGCTGAACCATCCGGTTCAATGTTTTGATATACGTTGATTTCCCGCAGCCGGACGGTCCGATAATCGCCGTTACTTCCTTCTCACAAATCGAAAGATTAATATTTTTCAACGCCAAATCCTTGCCGTACCACAAATTTAAATTTTCTGTATCGTAGACGACATTTGATTGTTGCACCTTTTGCTCGACCTGCTCATTTCCTTTTTGAAATTCAATTTCTTTTTTTTCCTTTACAGATACCATCCCCATGTTTTTTTACCCCCTGTTATTAATAGCGTCTTTGAAACTTATTGCGAATAATAATCGCAGCCGAGTTAAGAAGAAAGAGCACCAACAGCAAGACAACAATCGTAGCGGCCGCTAAATTGGCATACTCCGCCACTAAAGCCGAATCGATCGTCCAATAATAAATTTGGACCGGCAATACGGTAAAGCGGTCCATTAAGCTGCCCGGAAACGGAATGAGCAAAGCCGGAATACCAATAACAATTAATGGCGCCGTTTCCCCAATTGCCCGCGATAGCGAAAGGATCGCCCCTGTTAAAATCCCCGGCAATGCGGCAGGTAAAATAATGTTTTTAATCGTCTGCCACTTCGTCGCGCCCATCCCGAACGATGCTTCACTTAAATGGTTCGGCACGGCACGGATCGCTTCCTGGCTTGCGACGACGACAATCGGCAGAACGAGCAGGGACATCGTCAGCCCACCGGCCAAAATAACCCCGCCTAAATCCATCAATCTTACAAAAACGGTTAAACCGAGAATCCCGAATACAATCGAAGGAACACCGGCAAGGTTGGAAATATTCGTTTGCAAGAAAGAATGCAGCCGGCCTTTTTTCGCATACGCTTCTAAATAAATCGCTGTTCCGACGCCGAGCAGCATCGTCACCGGGGCAACGACGAGCATCAGCCAGACTGTTCCGAGGATCGCGCCCATAATACCGGCCTTATTCGGATCAGTCGACAGGCGCCCGGTCAGAAAGCCGCTGTTAATCCAGGACAGCCCATCCGCCGCGACACGATAAATCAAAATAGCGAGAACGATGAGACCGAAAACCGTCGCCAATAAAAATACCGATTTTGCCGCTGTATTGATGACAAGACGTGTATTCATTCGTTGCTGAACTTGTTCAAGATTAATATATTTCATCTTAATATTCCTCCCTGAAGCGGCGGGAGATATACCTTGCAAGCAAATTCATTAAAAAGGTGAAGACAAAGAGCGTCATCGCCACCGCATATAAGCTGTAATATATCGTAGAGCCGGCCGGAGCATCGCCGCCGGTTACTTCAACAATGTACGCAGTCATCGTCTGCATAGATTGAGTAATGTCAAACGTAAAATTCTTCGAGCTTCCACTCGCAATTGTCACGATCATCGTTTCTCCAATTGCCCGTGAAATCCCAAGAACAAATGAAGCAATAATTCCGGATATCGCTGCCGGAATAACTACTTTTCCAGTTACCTCAAGCTTTGTCGCTCCAAGTGCTAAAGCTCCCTCGCGCATCGCATTCGGTACAGAGCTCATTGCATCCTCGGATAAAGACGCAACCATCGGAATAATCATAATCCCCATCACAATCCCGGGACTTAAAATGTTCGTCGGTTCAAGACCGGGAATAATCGCCCGCAAAATAGGGGTGACAAACGTAAAGGCAAAGAATCCGTATACGATTGTCGGAATTCCCGCTAATACTTCCAATAAAGGCTTAAATGTTCTTCTTACTTTTTCAGACGCATACTCACTCAAATAAATAGCTGTCATTAATCCAACAGGAATCGCGATACACATCGCAATCACCGAGGAAATCATCGTTCCCATAATCAAAGGCAAAACGCCAAATTCAGGATTTTGGCTTAACGGTCTTAAAACAGTTCCAGTGAAAAATTCAACAAGTGACACTCTGCGGAAAAACTCGAACGTCTCTGTGAGAAGGGTGAACAAAATGCCGATTGTCGTTAAGACAGAGATGGTGGCAATTAAAAGCAGCAGCTTCGGCATAAGTTTTTCCATCAGTTGGCTTATACTTCTTGCCTGCTTCTTTTCCTCGATCAATTCCCTCACATTAACAGCGTTCCCCTTTTTCATACCGCTGCTTGCTTCCATTGTTAAGAGCACCCTTTCTGGTGTTACACCCGCTACTTTTACATGTAATAAGATGAGAACCTGCTAACAGCTCTCATCCTATTACGGTTATCTCGTTTATTTATTGATTACAGGCCAGCAAGGAAATCTGCATATTCCTGAAGTTCAGCCTCAGGAAGTGGAGCAAATCCTGTCGGACCAGCAAATTCATTTACGTTTTCAATTACGAATTTTGCATAGTCTAAAACTTGCGGCTTTTCTCGTGCCATATCAACATTCAAGTAAGTGAATACAGGACGTGTGAATTGAGCATAGTCGCCATCTTCAGCGATTGTGTCAAGTGATGGTTCTACAGGACCTTCACCAAAGTCAACGCTCACTGCTTGTAAGGAATCCTGGTTATTCACATAGTATCCGAAGCCGAAGAACGCGATAGCGTTACGATCCTCAGAAACAAGGTTTACGAGAGTTGAATATTCTTGTTGGAGATTAACGCCTTCTACTAAATCAGCTTCTTCAAGAACATTTTCATAGAAGAACTCATATGTTCCGTGGTTTTCGTTTGGTCCCATTGGGTTAATGTCCTCATCCGGGAAGCTTGGATCAAGATCTGACCACTTTGTTACGCCGCCATCTGCTTTGAAAATGCTGATCAATTGCTCGTCTGTTAATTCAGTTGCCCAGTCATTTTCTGGATTAATAACGAATGTTAACCCGTCAAGTGCCACCTTGAATTCTTTCACTTCAAAGCCAACCGCTTCTGCCTCTGCCAACTCTTCATCTTTAATTTCACGAGAGGCATCGTTGAAATCAGTTCCATTTTCAACCAGGAATCTACCGAAACCAGCGCTTGTACCAGCACGGCTTACTTCAACAGATACATTTGGCTGTTCATTTGTCATATATTCTTCAGCAAGTGCAGCCATTAATGGATAAACAGTACCTGAACCGTCGATTACTACACTACCTTCTAATTCAGCTGTTTCTTCTCCCGCTGCATCTTCTTCAGTACCTTCGTCACCAGTAGCAGGCTCAGTTGCTTCTTCAGAACCAGGATCTTCTCCCTGTGCTGGTTCCTCCGAACCGCCTCCACATGCTGCGACAATCACCATTAGTGCCGCCATGACTAGGAACAATAATAATTTTTTTGAATTCAATGAATTGTCCTCCCTTTTCTATCGATAAAATGGTTGTCGAGAAGCTTTTCCCTCTCACAATTGCTAGTATAGTAGCCCAATATTAAGAACGTTTAATCGTCATGTAAAGGTTTTGTAAACGCCTGTCAAATGAACGCGGTTTCTGTCGTTCTAATGGATTTGCCCTCTCCTTGCCTAAAGCAAAATAAAAAGAACCACATCTCTAAAAGATGCAGTCCTTCTCGCTCATATAATTGGCATTACTTCACAACTAACACGGGCAGGTTGGCTCTTTTCACCACTTTATGACTGACGCTTCCAAGAACCATCGTTTGCAGCCGGTTTAAACCGCGGCTGCCGACTACAAGGCAGTCATACTTTCCTTCATTGGCAAATTTAACGATCGCCGGTCCCGGCTCTCCATGGATGAACCGTGTTTCATAGGTGACACCGGCTTTCTCTATCAACTCCATAACCGGGGCAAGCTTATCTTTCCGTTTCTTTTCCACCTCATACTTGCTGTTCGCAGCTAAAACATCCGTTTTTGCTGTCGTGCCATCCACGACATAAACAATCATAATCGTTGCTGAAAAAGTTTGCGCTAAATTAGCCGCATATTCAGCAGCACGGCAAGAATGATCCGAGCCATCAGCCGGAACTAAAATCCGCTTGAACATACGCATGATCCCTCCCCTTCTTTCCATCGTAAAGATCCGGTAAAGAATTGTAAAGAAAAACCAGGCTCTCCACAAATGTTTTGTGCGGATAGCCTGGTTCAGCCTAGTGTCCGGAAGCCTTCGACAGACCCCCAATCCGTTTTTTCAGTTGTTCGCTCTCTGCATTTAAGCCGACAAATTCGACACGGATACCCTCCTGGGCGTATTTTTCTTCAATTTTATCCAAAGCGCCGATTGCCGAGTCATCCCATAAATGAGCATCACTCAAATCAATTTCAACAAGCTTGACCGCGACTTTATAGTCAAACTGATTGACAAAATCGGTGACAGAAGCAAAGAAAATCTGTCCGCTTACTTTATAAACCTGTTTATCTAATTGATGGATATACGTCTGCTCAAGTTCGACTTTTGAAATTTTCGCAGCAAAGAATACCATACTGAGCAATACACCGGCAAAGACCCCGATCGCCAAATTATGCGTAATTACTACGGTCACGACCGTAACGACCATGACAAAGGCGTCCGTGCGCGGCAGTTTATGAAGGTGACGGACCGAGCTCCAATCGAAAGTACTTAAGGAAACCATGAACATCACTCCGACTAAGGCCGCCATCGGAATTTGCACGACCAGTCCGCCGAGAACAATAATCAAAAACATCAGAAATACGCCGGCGACAAGAGCTGACAGTCTGCCGCGCCCGCCTGATTTAACATTGATCACGGATTGACCAATCATCGCACAACCGGCCATCCCGCCAAAGAACCCCGTCACAATATTGGCGATTCCCTGCCCGCGGCTTTCTTTATTTTTATCACTTTCCGTTCCGGTCATATCATCGACGATATTGGCCGTCAACAGTGATTCAAGCAGACCGACGACCGCCAGCGCCAGGGAATAAGGAAAAATAATCGCCAACGTTTCAAAAGTCAGCGGAATCGCAGGAATTAAAAAGAACGGTAATTCCTGGGTCAACGCCCCCATATCGCCGACAGTGCGAAGATCCAAGTCCATGAAGATCACAAAGGCGGTAATCGCGATAATGGCCGCCAGCGCGGACGGAATCGCCTTCGTAATTCGGGGCAGCCCGTAAATAATGACGAGAGTGGCGATGACAAGGGCATACATGACCCAGTTCGCTCCCTCAAATTGCTCGAGCTGCGCCATAAAAATCAGGATCGCCAGCGCATTGACAAAGCCGACCATCACCGAGCGCGGGACAAATTTCATCACTCGGGCAAGCTTACAGACGCCGAAGATGATTTGCAGCACCCCGGTTAAAATGGTTGCCGCCAAAAGATACTGCAGCCCGTGATCAGCGACGAGGGTAACCATGACGAGCGCCATCGCTCCCGTTGCTGCGGAAATCATGCCTGGACGCCCGCCAACAAAGGCAATCACCACAGCAATGCAAAAGGAGGCATACAACCCGACCATCGGATCAACACCAGCAATAATCGAGAAGGCAATCGCTTCAGGGATTAAGGCAAGAGCGACGACAATTCCGGCCAAAACATCGCCCTTCACATTGCCAAACCACTCTTCTTTCATAGATTGAACGGTCAATTAAGCACCTCTTTCCTATTCAGTTTTTTTATCGACTTTTGACTCTCACAAAAGTCGGGGTCCGTTATGAACAAAAGGTATTTTATCATCATTGAGACTAAAATCAAATCGCGATGTAAGCGTTTATCATCCTGTTTATCCACTTGAATTCTTTTGTTTTCAAGTGATTTCTTCCTATCCTTCCTTTCTCATTCTTCGTTCCACTTTCAGGGCTGGAAAAGTCTTCACAAAGAGAGCTTGAGATAACAAAGAGAGTAGGGGCCGGGATAAGGTAAAAACAACCTTTGCCCAGCCCCTCGCTGCAACCTGTTAACTTGACTGCTCTTCTTTAAACTGTTTGATGCGGGCACCGATCTGATCGCGTACCCGTCTGAACACTTCCCATTTCTCTTCTTCTGTTCCTTCAGCCTGAGCCGGATCATCGAATCCCCAATGCTCCCGTTTTTTATTAGGCGGCGTTGCCGGGCAGATATCATTGGCGTGCCCGCATAACGTCACGACAAGATCCGCTTTTTGCAGCAGCTCCTGATCAATCGTATCAGAAGTTTGTCCACTAATATCAATCCCGACTTCCTTCATTGCCGCCACCGCTTTCGGATTTACCCCATGAGCTTCAATGCCGGCGCTGTACACGTCGAATTCCTCGCTAAGGCAGGCTTTCCCCCAGCCTTCGGCAATCTGACTCCGGCATGAATTGCCTGTACAAAGAAAATAAATGATTGGTTTTGTCATCGTCATCCCTCCTATCCTAAAATGGTCAACCAGAGATACAAGCCGCATAACGTAATGAATAAAGTGGGAATCGTCAGAATGATTCCGACTTTGAAATAATAGCCCCAGGAAATGGTCATTCCTTTTTTCGCCAATACATGGAGCCATAACAGCGTCGCCAATGAACCGATCGGCGTGATTTTCGGACCTAAATCGGAGCCGATGACATTGGCGTAAATCAATGCCTCGCGCATCAGCCCGGATGTATTCGTCTCGGCAATCGCCAGCGCGTTGATCATCACGGTTGGCATATTGTTCATGGCAGAGGAAAGCAGCGCCGCCAGAAATCCCATCGTCAGCGTCCCGACAAACAGCCCTTCATCGGCTGCCGACTGAATAAATGCCGCCAGCATATCGGTTAAACCAACATTGCGCAAGCTGTAGACGACGACATACATTCCGATGGAGAAGACAACAATCGCCCACGGCGCTCCTTTCATGATGCCGGCGGCGCGCAGCTGTGGATTCTCCCGGCTGACAAGGCGAAAGATACCATAAAAGAGAAAAGCAATCGGCATCGCGATAAAGGAGACCGGTACGTCAATAAATTCGCTTGCGAAATAACCGGCCAACAGCAAGGCAAGAATATACCAGGAAAGCATAAACAGTTTCTTATCCTTAATCGCTTCCACCGGCTTTTTCAGCTGATCCAATGGATAGTGGCGCGGAATATCTTTACGAAAATAAAGATAGAGAACGAGCATACTCGCCGCCAATGCAAATACGTTCGGTACGACCATGCGGGTCGCGTACTCGATAAAGCCAATTCCAAAGAAATCTGCCGAGACGATATTAACGAGATTACTGACAAGGAAAGGCAGGGAAGTCGTATCAGCGATAAAGCCGCTCGCCATCACAAACGGGAGCACCATCGCTTCTTTAAAGTGCAAAGCCCGAACCATGGCCAAAACAATCGGCGTTAAAATAAGCGCCGCCCCGTCATTGGCAAAAAGTGCGGCGACGACCGCCCCCAATACGGAGACATACAAAAACATTTTCAGCCCACTGCCATTGGCGAAGCGTGCCATATGTAAGGCTGCCCATTCAAAAAATCCAATTTCATCCAGAAGTAATGAAATGATAATAATTGCGACAAACGTTACGGTCGCATTCCAGACAATTCCTGTGACCGTTGCTACATCCTGCAAATCAACAACACCGGCTAGCAGCGCCAGACAGGCCCCAATCGTCGCTGACCAGCCGATCGAAAGACCTTTTGGCTGCCAGATGACAAGCACAAGCGTCACCAGGAAGATTGCAGCTGCTACCCACACTTCCATTCTCCCACTCCTTTACTAAAGCTATTTATTTACAGCAGACGCGCAAGCCCCGCTCCGCTAAGTCGAGCAGCCTGCTTTTCTGTTCAGGCAGGTGGCGGACGACGCTTTCGACAAGCGGGTATAAGGGATGCGTTTGATTGATTCGATAAAAAACCCATTGACCTCTACGCTCTTCCTCTACGAGCCCGGCATCACGGAGCTTGCGTACATGCTGGCTGACAGCAGGCTGGCTCATGCCAAACAGTTCGACAAATTCACAAACACAGCATTCATCTTCCATCAAACAGGTAACGATTGTTAGTCTCGTTTTATCTCCTAACAGCTTGAAAACCTTTACCGCCGCGTCCATTTCAACCGGAGCAACCATTTCGCTCATCCTCACCTTTCCTTCCTCTATTTTTTGTTTATTATATAACTATATACTTATATAATCAATTGCTTATTTTATTGGACAAAAAAGAAGTGATCCATACTATTTGCAGATCACTCCATCGGCTCTCTCTCGTCTTACTCTCCTGCCAGCTCGTATTGCCAGCCTGTTTTCGCTGTCGCCACAGCCCCTTGATAGTCGTCCAGAACCTCGCGAATCAGCTGCTGATGCTTCCCGTGGTGAGGCAAGTGACTAAGAAGCACTTGACGCGGCTGAGCCCGTGCGGCGAGCTTGCCGACGCAGCTGCTCGTCATATGCCCGAATTGCGTCACCTTCTCTCCTGCATAGCCACTGCATTCGGCTATCAGCAAATCAGCACCCGCAGAAAAATCAGCAAGCTGATCAAAATAGCTCGTATCCGCTGTATACACGAGCGATGCTCCGTCCGTCACTGTGATTTTCATTGCGTAGCACGGGACCGGGTGCCTTGTCCGCAAAAATTGAAACGTAAACGGGCCGATCATTGCCTGTTCTTCCTCTTTATATTCGACCCCGGTTGTGACATGCTGAAATGTCAGCCCGGCAAACTGTTCTTCATCCATACGATGCCCGTAAATCGGAAGCTGCTTATCCGGATACTCGGCAGCTTTTATAATGCTCGCGTATTGCAGTGGCCCAAGATCCGCTTTATGGTCATGATGATAATGAGAGAGAACGACCGCATCGAGCTCTTCTACTTTACAATACGACTGGAGCTTAGCGAGCACCCCGCTGCCACAGTCAATTAGCAATTTACATTGTTCGTGCTCAAGCAAATACCCTGATGTCGCCTCGTCTTTTTCGGGAAAACCGTGCCAATAGCCAATTACCGTTACTTTCACGAGCTTCACCCCCTGTTTCTTCCATCGTAAAAGAACGAACTGATCCCGTCAAATTGTTTTCAGCTTCCACCTGAGAAAACCCAGCTCCCGTTGCTCACTCATAAGGCAATTGCTGTTTCAGTCGTTCCCGTTGTCGTTATGAAAAGCCGTGACCCTTACAGCTGCAAAGCTTTTGCCATTTCGCAGTGGATTTCTTTCATAATTCTTTCATTGGCGTTTTGTAAACTGAAATCCTATTGTACACGAGAAATAGTTTACGGGGGTTTCTATATGCTAAAAGCCATTATCATCGATTATGATGAATTGTCAGTCAAACAGGTAAAGAAGAAGCTGACCATGAAAAACGAGATCGACATTTGCCGTTCGTTTTCCTGCCTGCGGGACGCCTATGATTATATGCAGACACATCCCATTCAGCTCGCATTTCTTAACGCCGCGATGCCCGAAGTGAAACGGCTGACACTTTCCGATCTGCTTCACCAGCCTGAACCGGCCAAAAAAGCTACCTTTGTCACGCGGTATGAGCATTACACGGTTCAAATCTTTGATTTATATGCGCTCGATAGTCTAATGGCGTCTATCGTCGGCCACCGACTTACGAACACATCCCCGTTCCCGAAAAATAGTTACCAAGAAAAAATGAAGCTAACCCAGAAGGAAAGAGAGGTCGTTCAATTACTTACAGAAGGGCTGTCGAACAAGCAGATCGCAAATCAGCTTCATGTGTCAACCGAGACCGTTAACTCCCATATAAAAAATATTTACAGAAAGCTTAATGTGCATAATCGGATTCAGGTTTTTCAGCGCGCCCGGCAATTAAATCTTTGCGAGTAATGCAATCCCAACGGCCTGGTTTCGACGGCCGTTCATGCTTTCCTTTCGAGGAAAGGCTCTTATACAAATAAGAACAGGTAAAGGATCCCGAACCAGGCATACGGGAGCAAAAGCCACAGCAGCGAACGGCGATGTTCCTTCTTCTTAAAACCATTCCAGCTCTTTACAGACGCCAGAACAATTGCGACCAAATAAACAATCAGCAAGCAAAAAAATACGGATAACACCTTTCCTGAGAAACCCCACATCACCACCCCAATAAAGAGGGAAGCGGCGAAAAACAGCTGGCTGGCAACAATCAGAATCAACAACAAGTTTTTTTTTCATTCTTCCCATATTCAATTCCCATCATCCTTGCTCCAGCTTCGTAAGGCAATGCCGGTTTTACTCATCATCGTTCATTTCGTTGCGGATACCGGAGGCAGAGATAAGACGATCCGCGAGACGGCTGAACGGCAACGATTGCAGCCATACCTTTCCGGGGCCGCGCAATGTGGCGAAGAAAAACCCTTCTCCGCCAAAGAAAGCCGATTTGACGCCGCCGACAAATTCAATATTATATTCAACTCCCTGGGTCAGCGCGACCAGGCACCCCGTGTCGACCCGGATTCCTTCCCCCGGCCGCAGCTCCCGCTCGTAAAGCGTTCCTCCGGCATGGAGAAAAGCCACTCCATCCCCTTCCAGCTTTTGCATGATAAAACCTTCCCCACCGAAAAATCCAGCTCCGAGCTTGCGTTGAAAGGCAATCCCTAATGAAACTCCTTTCGCCGCGCATAAAAATGCCTCCTTCTGACAGATGATCCTTCCGTCCAGTTCACTTAAATCCATAGGCACGATCGCGCCCGGATAAGGAGCGGCGAAGGAAACCTTTTGCTTTCCCTGATGTTCGTTTGAAAAAAGCGTCATGAACAGGCTTTCACCTGTTAACAATCTTTTACCGGCCCCCCATAATTTCCCGACGAAGCCTTTCCTTTCATTACTTCCATCACCAAAAATCGTCTCCATGTTGATTCCATTCTCCATCATCATGAAAGCCCCGGCTTCCGCGACGACGCTTTCACCCGGATCAAGCTCGATCTCGACAAATTGCATATCATTTCCGTAAATATGATAATCAATTTCATGCGCGTTCATCTTCATTCTCCTTTTTCTGTTCCTGCTATAAACTCACTATAAGGCAACATTTTTCATATAAAAATCCCCTGATTAGGGGATTTTTTTCGGCAGGGGGATGACTTATAGTTAATAAGCAAAAAGTCTTATGATTCTAGGAGGAACAACTAAGATGAGAAAAAAAATGAAAACATGGCTCGTTGCCGTACTCTCTTTCCACTTGATTCTTTTGCTTGCAGCATGCGGAGAAGAAGTCGACAGCAGCACTGAGGAAGAGGCGCCATCCGAGGTCGAAAGCTCCGATGAAGATACCGTCGAAGAGGAAGCTGGTGAAGAAACTGCCGGGGTCGAAGGAGTACAGACGTACACGAATGACCAATTCGCTTTCAGCGTTGAATACCCGGGGGATTGGACTTTGCAGGAAGTAAACGAAACAATGCTCGGTTTCGTCTCCCCACGTGAGAGCGAGGATGATCCTTTTATGGAAAATGTATCCGTCCAATTAAATCAATTGGACGGTCAGTCCCTGTCGCTGGAGGAGCTGACTGAGATCTTGCTTGCCAATGTTCAAAACGAAGTACCGGATTTTGAACTGACCTCCTCGGAAACAGTAGAGGCGACTGATGAAGCGCAGCCAGATGTACACTATCTTGAATACACAGGCACACAGGGAGATCTTCAATTGGCTTATGAAGCATTACTGTTCATTAATAATGACAGGGCATTTGTTTTCACATACACGGCTGAGATGAACAATTTCAACCAATATTATGAAGCCTACACTCAGATCATCGAATCGCTCACATTCTAATGAAAAAGCATTTCAGTTGTTTAGTGGTCATGCTGGTGCTGTTTTTGGTTTCCTGCAGTTTCAGCTTTACTACTGCCCATTATTCTGACTTGCAATTTGCAGCTGAGATTGATTCATCTAACCGGCCGGTCATACGTGCAGATCATTTCACAGTAGATTCACCCATCGTTCATTTGACAGGGATTTTGAACAACGCCCCGGACGGCACCGTCATGAAAGCCGTTTGGGTTTATCTTGAAACAGAACCGCCAACAGAAATTGATTTTTATGAACTTGAATCGGTGCATGTCACGGCAAATTTCAGCTTCCATGTTTCAAGGCCGGATAATGGCTGGCCTCCCGGCGACTATGAAGTGCATCTTTATATTGATGATAAACTGAAAGAGACGCTTACTTTTCAGGTAGTAGAGAACTAACGACGACTTGCGCATAACCGGTTTTATCTACAATGTACAGGCATAGATGGATGCGTCTCTTCCATCTATGCCTTCTTTTTTAGCCTGGCGAAGGATTACTTTTTTGCAGCTTCTTTTCACCCCTATCCTTTCCCAGTAAATGATGGGTCCTCTTTCGTTTCTTCCTCATCACGATTTACGATCCCATGTGAAGGGTATAGAATAGCAGTTACCAATCATTTTTGAGGAGGATGGAAACGATGACGATTTTTTCTACTTCCGCTCTTGCTGAGCAGCACGCCTTAGTCACTGGAGCGACAGGAGGAATAGGAGCGGAAACGGCAAAAGTGCTGGCTGGCATGGGAACTGCTATCACGATTAGCGGACGGCGGCGGCAGAAGCTCAACGCGCTCAAACAGGAGATCGAGCAGCAGGTGCCGGACGCTTCGATCTATGTGCATGCTGCGGATCTGACAAATGCCGAACAGCGGGATGAGCTTTGTGCAGCAGCCAAGGATGAGCTGGGACCGATTTCGATTCTCGTCAATTCGGCTGGTGTCTCCGGCGGGTCTGTTGTTGAGCGGCTGACTCAGGACGATATGGAGCGGATCATGCACATCAACTATACGTCGACTGTTTTGCTGACACAGCAAGTGTATCGGCAGATGAAAGAGAAAGGGCATGGAGCGATTATTAACGTTGCGTCATTATCCGGCTTACGCGGTACATATGGAAATACAGCGTATGCCGCTTCAAAATTTGCCTTAATCGGCTTTACCCATTCCTTCGCGCTTGAAGCGATTGAACATCACGTCCGGGTCAATGCCGTTTGTCCAGGCTACGTCGAAACCGACATGGCGCTTGAAGCGATCAGACGGAAAGCAGCCCACAGTGGAACGTCTTTTGAGCACCAAATGACAAAAGCGAAGGAAAGCATCCCTTCAGGTCATTTTACGAGCCCGCAGGATGTGGCAAACACGATTGCCTTTCTCGCTTCAGCAGCCGCTGATAACATCATCGGCGAATCAGTCAAAATTTCCGGTGGCAGCGTGCTGCGCTAATAAAAAAACGGGGAGGAAAGCCAGCCACTTTCCCCCTCGTTTTATTTATATATACGTGATGAAAGGACGACAAGCTCAAACGCCAGCCTCCCCCTCCGCCTCTTTCCTGGCGTAACGCAAAAGCACGACCCCGCAGCCAAATTGGCGTGTTTCCAGCAAGCGCAGCTGCCGGTACTCTGTTAGTTCAGGAAACATCCGCTTCCCGCCTCCAAGCACAATCGGGTGAAAGTAGAGGCGGTACTCATCGACTAAGTCATGCTCGATAAACGAAGCGGCGATGCTCGCCCCGCCTAGGTCCATATCCCGGCCTTCTTCAGCTTTTAAAGCGCGAACCGCTTCAGGCAGATTGTCACGTATAATCCGCGCATGTTCCCCGACCTGTTCCAACGTAGTGGAAAAGACAATTTTTTCCGATTGATTCCAAATACGGGCATACTCTTTTTCGACAGCCGCTGCCTCCGGATTGTCTCCGGCTTTCGTCCAATACCCGGCCATATTCTCATACATGCGTCGCCCGTAAAGATGAGTATCAATTTCCTGCTCAAAGTCATTGAAATGCTGATGCAGCTCTTCATCCGGCACCGACCAGTCAATCGCTCCATCGCGCGCTTCCATATACCCGTCAAGTGAGACCATCATCGAATAAATCACCTGTCTGTTGCGCTTTCGGCTCATTGAACGCCCCCTCCGCTCTGGCTGACGCGAAAGCTGGCATGGATCACCGAGCCACTCGTCGATTGGCTTGTTAGCTCCAGATTCGGTAAATGATTACCGCGATGTTCGAACAGCCTTACTCCGTCACCGAGCAGTACCGGGACGATGTGCAAATGAAGCTCATTAAGAAGACCAGCCGCAAGACATTGCTGCACGACGTCCGCTCCCCCGCCAACCGAAACCTCCTTTTCACCCGCTGCCGCTTTGGCCGCTTGATAAGCCGCAGCCAAACCGTCCGTACAGAAGATAAAGGTAGTGCCGCCTTCCATTTCCTGCGGAGGGCGCGGCTCATGAGTCAGGACGAAAACAGGAACGTGAAAAGGAGGACGACTCCCCCAATAACGCTCACCGTGGTCGAACATTGTCCGCCCGATGATCACCGCCCCCGTCCGATCAATCAACGACTGCAAATGAGCCGACTCGTAACTTTCCATTCCTCCGTCCAGACCGTGACGCTCCCGCCAGCTGCCAAGCTGATAGACCCATTCATGGAGAATACGACCGCCCGTTCCAAGAGGATGCTCTTCGGAACTGTTCGGTCCGGTGATAAATCCGTCAAGCGAGATCGACAAATCAGCAAATGCGGCCATCGCTATTTCACCTCTCCGCGATCAACAACATAAGTCGTCAGCGCTTTCACTTTTCCGTCCTCCAGATCGTACAGATCACAAACAGAGAAAGCATGTCTGATCCCTTGTTCAATCTCCATCTCCATTGTGCCTTCCACGACGGCCCACTGCTGATTGGCGACAACCCGTAGCAACTGATGCTCCTCCAGCGGCTGCGCCATCATTTGCGAGATTCCATCAAGCAGGGCCTGTTTCCCTTTCAATGCAGGCTCGCCAATTACAGTCCATTCAATATCCTCCACTACATGCTCGGCAATCCACGTAAGGTTGCCGGAAGTAAAAGCCTGGTCAAACTCCCGAATAAATGTTTCATCATTTGTCATGTCCGCCACTCCTTATCAGCCATTTGTCTTTCATTATAGACAGAGTTGCGGGTCAACATTTCTTATATTTTGCGAAGAAGCTGCTCGCTAAGAAATTTCTTCATTAAAATAGGCAAGGAAATTAAAATTGGCGGTTCGCCGATGCGCGGTGGATGCAATGATAATGCTTGATAGGGCACCCGGTTCCGACCGGAGATGATAATCGGATACGGGGAGCGGCAGCGCAATGTCTCGTGCGGAACTAAAATGCTTTGCGCAGCCGTCCCCCACTCTACCGATGTAGCCAATAAAAAGTATGTACCCGGTTCGACGCCGGAAAATGAAAACTCTCCTGGGGAGGCGAGCAATGTTCCATAAGCGGGCAAGCCTTCCGGAATCGGCTTCGTAAACAAGCCGACAAGAATCACACCCGAAATTGGATGGGCTGACTGGATGCTGCCTTCTACCACACTGCCACCTGGTTGAACAGGGAGGAGCGCCTTCCACTCCCCGGCATCCTGCAAGCGGCCAATTAGCTGCTCGGTAAGCTCCTCGGAGCGCCGAAAAAAAGCAGGCGTCATCCCGACCCGTTCCGTAAATCGCGTTGTAAATGTTCCGAGGCTTTGCTGGCCGATTTCCATCCCGATATCACGGATCGTCAAGTTTGTCGTCAGCAGCAATTCCTTTGCGTGCTGGAGACGGAGGGATGCGATGTAATAATGCGGGGAAAGACCCGTTCTTTCCTTGAAAAGACGCGAAAAATGATACGGGCTATACGCCGCTTCGCTTGCAAGCTGTTCTAAAGAAAGCGGTGCATCAAGGTGGTTGTGAATATAATCGAGCACCTGATCAACCGCCTTTTCTTTTGTCCAGTCCTTCATCTCCTCCCCCCTTTCTTGAAAATAGTATAGTTCTAAATATTCAGAAAATAAACACCGAGCAAGCTTCCTCATGACTGATGTGTAAAGAGGGTGCCCAAAAGCCTTCGCTTCAGGACACCCTCTTCCTTATTATGCAGGATACACGCTCACCTGCTTGCGATCACGACCGACGCGCTCATATTTCACAACACCGTCAACCTTCGCAAAAAGTGTATCGTCTCCACCTTTACCGACATTCACACCAGGGTAAACACGAGTACCGCGTTGGCGAACAAGAATCGAACCGCCTGTTACCGCTTGACCGTCAGCACGCTTAGCACCAAGGCGCTTTGAACGTGAGTCACGACCGTTCTTCGTACTACCTACCCCTTTTTTCGATGCGAAAAATTGTAGATTCATTTTCAACATGGAATTCACCTCCCATATTTATCGTCAATTTCAATATGCTTACTGTATTCTTCAGCGATCGACTGCAGCGACACGAGCATCGCCTCGAGCAAAAGCTGGACTTTCTCAAATGTCGCACGTTCTACATCCATCGGAACGGTACAGCGGAGAAAGCCGCCATTCTCCTCCATTTCAATCTCAGGATCGACCTGACATAGGGAGATGATCGCATTTACAGCTCCAATCGAAACGGCTGAAGCGCCAGCGCAAACGAGATCGTACCCATACGGACCGGAGTCTGCATGTCCACTCATCGTAAAAGAAACGATCTCAGCGTTATCATTGCGTTTTACTTTTACCGTAATCATCGGACACTTAGGCGTTAATCTTTTCGATTACCACTTTCGTGTACGGCTGACGGTGACCTTGCTTACGACGGTAATTCTTTTTCGCCTTCATTTTCCAAACGATGATTTTCTTTTGACGACCATGCTTTTCAACCTTAGCCGTTACAGTAGCGCCCTCAACAAAAGGAGCACCAACCTTCACTTCATCGCCACCGACAAAAAGAACGTTGTCGAAGCTCACTGTTTCTCCAGCTTCTGCGTCCAATTTCTCAATGTAAACTTCCTGGCCTTCTTGAACTTTGATTTGCTTTCCACCAGTTTCAATAATTGCGTACATACTTGCACCTCCTCATATACTCAGACTCGCCATCAAAGGTAGGAAAAATCCGTTTGCGACCTTCTCTGAGCGGTTGTAGTCGTTTGGGTGCGACCAAATAACTAACAAGCGCTATTTTAGCACAAATAAAGCAGCTCTGTCAACGGCTGCTTTATACTCCCGCCTTCAATCGCTCAAGCTGGGCGGAAGCCTCAGTCAGCGTGCCGATAAAGCGGATCGCGAAGCTTTCCTCGGCCATTTTCCGGTTTGGAAAGACAAGGATCCGAAAGCCAAGCGCCTCTTCCAGCCTTTTCAAATGCTCCGATTTCGCCCCGAATAAAACGGTCGCGACATGGGATGGCAGCTCAAGCAGAAGCGCTTCCTCACCCATTCCGCGATATTCCCAAAGCTGACGCTCAATCTTAAACGCCTGTGCTTCATCTGACAGCACTGCTCCTTTGCCGCCGCACGTCGGGCATGCTTTCGATAAGCTTGCCTGCAAGTTCTGCCTGATTTTTTTCCTCGTCATCTCCACGAGGCCAAGCCCGGTAAGGCCGTGAATGCTCGTTTTCGTCCGGTCACCCTTGAGCGCCTGTTCAAAGGTCTCCAGGACATATTTCTGATCGTCTTCACGCTTCATATCGATGAAGTCAATGATAATGATGCCGGAAATATCACGGAGGCGCAGCTGTTTGGCAATTTCCTTTGCCGCTTCGGCATTCGTTTTGCGAATCGTGTCATGGAGATTTGTCTTACCGGTGAATTTACCGGTATTGACATCGATCACCGTCAGCGCCTCCGTTTGATCGATCATCAGATAAGCGCCGTTTTTCAGCCAGACCTGCCGTTTCATCGCCCGTTCCAGTTCCTTTTCAATCCCGAACGCAGTAAAGATGTTCTCCTTTTCATGATAGAGGCGGAGTGTCGTTTCCCCCTGACCATAAGGAGCAAGCAGTCCCTTTAGCTGGCGGTATTCTTCAAGGTGGTCAACAACGATTTCGCTGACCGTAGCAAAAGAAAAATCGCGCATAATCCGCTCAATTAAGCCGGTATCCTGATGAATGAGCGCAGGAGCCTTACGATGCTTTTCCTGCTCCCACAGCTTGTGCCAGCGCTCGCGCATGAATTGCAGCTCGCTTGCGATCACTTCCGCTGACTGACCTTCACAGGACGTCCGAATAATCAGCCCTTCATCTCCTTCCAGCAAGGATTCTCCCACCTGCCGCAAGCGCTCCCGCTCTTCCTCGGAGGAAAAGCGGCGCGACACCCCGACATAGCCTCCCTGTGGCATATAAACGATAAATTTTCCCGGAAATGAGACGACTCCCGTCAAGCGCGGCCCTTTTGTCCCGAAGCCTTCTTTTGTCACCTGGACAAGGATCTCTTCGCCTTCCTTCACAAATTCGGAAATACTTCTGCGCTTTTTCTCGGCCTCATCCTCCGTTGATAAATGAAAAGAAAGCAAGTCATCACGGTACAGAAAGCCGTTTTTGTCTCGTCCAATATCGATGAATGCCGCCTGCATCCCCGGCAGCACATTGACCACCTTCCCACGGTAAACATTGCTGACCACACGGTTATGTACCGGACGCTCTATCATCAGCTCGACCACTTCGCCGTTCTCCACAATCGCCGCCCGCCGTTCTCTCGTCGCCATATTGAAGTAGATCTTTTTCACTCTCGTAACCCCTTTTATTCATGAACATTCTTCTCTCTATTGTACCTTATTCTTGTCCCCGCTGCTCGACAATTATCCTGCCTTATCTTCTGTCGTCCTGAGCAAAAGGGAATGAGGAAAGAGGGGCGTGAGGGTTTTTCATTTGAAAAAAAGCTTGCACGAGCTCTGCTTCCGTTACGTGAGCGACAGATGCCTGCCACCGCCGGTAAATGCGAAAGTCGTGCCGGTAGCCTCTTCGTAATTGCTTGACCGCGTCCCGCACGGCGAGTGAATCCTTAAGGCGGATGACAGAATGGCGCCGAGCTGCGCTTTCATTTGAGCGAGTCATAAGAAAGCGCATGAAATGATAATGGCGCTGTTTCCACTCAAAATAATTGGCCAGCAGCAAAAAGGAAATCACGACCCATAAATTCAAATGAAACGGAAAATAGACCGCGCTGAGCAAGACGAGTAACACGAGCGCCCCGATTGAAAGCTGACGCGCCCGCAGCAACGCTTTCTGATAAGGCAACACAGCTGTGAGCCAGAGATGGAGCAGCCGTCCTCCGTCAAGCGGAAGTATAGGAATGAGATTAAAGCCGAGGATCATCAGATTATGCCAGACAAACAGCTGATGATCAGCTGCGCTCCAAAAAGGCAGCCCGATGCAGGCAAATGAGGCGAGCATCATCCAAAGATGCTGCAAAGGCCCGGCGATAACGACGATCGCTTCTTCGTAAATGGGACGATTCCCGCCATGATCCACTTCTGCCACGCCGCCAAATGGGAGCAGCTCTATTTTGTAAATCCGCCATTTAAAAGCAATCGCAGCGAAAGCATGCCCCAGCTCATGAATAAACACAATCAGAAAAACCATCAGCACTTCACGGAAGTATCCAGTAGCAACCCCGATCCCGAGCACTAGCCAAAACAAAGGGTTGATTTTGACTTTGATCAGCAAATCGCGCATCTTATTCAAAGGAAAGGACATCTGTTGGATCAATATAATGTTCGTCCTTTTTTAATGCGAAATAAAAAATTCCTTTTTGCGCCTCTTCATTAATGGAGACGGTGCCGATCTTCGCCCCTGCCTGGATATGGTCATACATCTTCACACCGATGTCATCAAGCATCCCGTAAAGTGACTCTGTTCCGTCATAATGCTGAACGACTACCGTTTTTCCAAGGTTCTCTTCCTCCCGTTCCCCGACTGAAATCACATATCCGCCTTTCACGGCTTCAACCTCAGCCTCAAGCCCGGTTTCAATCAAAATACCGCTGCCGTTTTGCTGGAAATCTTCACGGATCGTCCCGGCCGCTGGCAAAGCATAGACCATTTCGACCTGCTCCTCTGGATCACCCTGAGCGACCTCCTGGTTGACCGGCACGAGAGCAAGCGGCCTTCCAAACTGGTTTTCATACCAGTTGGCAATTGCCGCAAATTGCAGCTCCTGTTCATAGGCATCCGTAATAAATGCCTTCATTCCATCAAGCTGTGGAGAATTAGACTTAAACAGAATCGCGATTACGAGCGCCAAACAAACCGCTGTCATAATCCGAAAGACAAGAAAGTCACCTGGCTTTCCGCGATGCTCCCGCTCCTCCTTCTCCTGGTGAACATACACGTCAAAATCTTCTCTCGACTCCTCATGACGGTTCATCAGCAGGGGAATCGCTCGCTCCCGTCCTTTTCGACTGCTGTCAATCTGCCGTCTCTTTTTTTCCAATTCTCTGCGTACCTTGTTTAACCGATCGGACATGTCCTCCCCCCTCTTTTTGCCAAGCTGCTAAAAAAGTACGATTTTCACTTTTACAGCAGTTTTTAGTTACGAAAAAGGAAGTTGTTTTTCAGTGGCCTCCTTTTGCTCTTTAGTAAACTATATGACTTGTCCGTTTTTGATATGCCATAATAGATGGTGGAGGACCTATTAGTCTGAAATAAACGAAAACAGAGAGGATGATTGCGATGAAAAAACGCCGCATTGGCAATTCAGAGCTTATCGTTAGTGAGCTTGGCTTAGGGTGTATGAGCATCGGCACAAACAAGAAGGAAGCAGCAGCGGTTATTGACGCCGCGCTTGCAGAGGGGATCAACTATCTCGATACTGCTGACTTATACGATCAAGGGATGAATGAGACGATCATCGGGGAAGTGATCAAGCAAAAGCGGGGCGACATCATCCTCGCGACGAAAGCTGGAAACCGTTTTGAACCGGGAAAAGAAGGCTGGAGCTGGGATCCTTCGAAAAAGCATATCAAATCCGCTTTAAAGCAAAGTCTTACCCGGCTTCAAACTGACTATATTGATTTATTTCAGCTGCATGGCGGGACAATTGAGGATCATATTGATGAGACGATAGAAGCCTTTGAGGAGTTAAAACAGGAAGGCGTGATTCGTTACTACGGCATTTCTTCCATTCGACCGAATGTGATTCGCGAGTATGTCAAACGCTCTTCCATCGTCAGCGTAATGATGCAATACAGCCTGCTCGACAGACGTCCTGAGCCGCTATTTCCTTTATTAGAGGAGCATCACATCAGCGTGCTGGCGAGAGGACCGCTGGCAAAGGGGCTGCTCACGAACCGTTCGCTGGCGCAAGCTTCCTCCGCGATCAAGGAAAATGGCTATCTCGATTATTCCTATGACGAATTGACCGCATTCAAGCAAAAGCTGTCAGAAACCATCGTCGGCGAGAAAGACATTCATGTGCTTGCGTTTGGTTATTGCTTAGCGTCGCCAGCCGTCGCCTCCGTCGTAGCCGGTGCCAGCAAGCCTGAGCAAATTATCGCAAGCAGTGCAGCTATGCAACAGGCAGAGCTGACCGAAGATGAAATCAACATCTTGCAGCAGCTTACAAAAGCCGGCCGCTATACCCAGCATCAAATATAAGAAAAAAACATCGCAGCGGCTCCGTTCTGCGCCTGCTTTCGAGCTTAAGAAAAAGACAAAAGGGAAAAGCAACCCTTTTGTCTCAAGCTCGAAGCACCTACATCCTCATCTGGTCCTGAAGAATTTCCTGAATGACGTGACAGAGCTCAGGAATAATGATCCGCTCCATCGCCAGCTTCACCGCTCCCGTCGCACCCGGCATTGAAAAAATCGCCTTGCCGTCACGCACACCGGCGATGGCCCTGCTTAAAATCGCCGCCGTTCCGACGTCCTCTGTAAAGCTTAAGTGGCGGAAGATTTCACCAAAGCCCGGCATTTCTTTGTCCAAGCTGTCCCGCACTGCTTCATGAGTCGTATCGCGCAAGGCAATTCCCGTGCCGCCTGTCATTAAAATCGCATCGATATCCGCGCGGCTTGCAGCAATTTTTAACCAGTGCTGAATTTGGCTATATTCATCCTTGACAATTTGATACTCGGTTACCGCATGTCCATTTTCTTCCAGTAACTTGCGAATAAGCGCACCGCTTTCATCATTTTCATAGGTTCTCGTGCCGGAGACCGTTAAAATCATACAGCGGACGTTTTTACTCGCTTCTTCAATATGTTCCTGCTTCATCTTCTTCTCCACCTTTACACCATCGTTTCACCCTTGCTTATGTAACAGCCCTATCTTATCCATTACCTTTCTATGCCTCTGTTAAACCATGTATTCTCATTTCTCGTCAACTCTTTCATCCGATAGTCCCAATATTCAATGAATTCATAGAATCTTTAGGTCTTGCAAACTTCTCAAACTACTTTTACTATTAAGAGAGAAGAGCGATAAAGAGAAAAGGGGAACAACGTATGGGGTCATTTTTAGTCGCCTTACTTGAGGACGAGCCAAGTCATGCTACATTAATGGAGTATCATCTGACTCAGCTGGGAGCAGAAGTGCTGCATTACACAGAGGCAGATTCTTTTTTAGAGATAGAAACGAGAGTCTCCTTCCATCTGATTATTGTCAGTGATCAGCTGCAAAATGAGAGCATGCTATCTTTTATTACTGCCTTGGAACAACAGACAACAACACCGATCCTCGTTTTGACGACCGGACGTCAAAAGCGTGTTCATAGCGAAAAGAATATTGCTTACCTCGATAAGCCTTTCTCCATTCATGAATTCCGCCAGACCGTTGAAGCATCTGTCAAGCAAACACTTACGATTATATAAAAAAGAGCCTGAGAGAAAAGGGGAAAAACTCCCTTTTCTCTCAGGCTCGAAGCAGTGGGCAGAACGGAGCCACTGCCATGTCTTACCTCACACTAAAAAACTGCTTAATCTTCGCAAAGACGCCTTTGTTTTCTTCAAGTGACATTAACGGCACCGTTTCTCCTAAAATGCGTCTGGCAATATTACGATAGGCGATAGAAGCTTTGCTTGTCGTTAATAGTGCAATAGGCTCGCCTTTATTCGCCTGTTTGATCACTTCTTCATCATCGACGACGATGCCAAGCAAATCAATCGCCAAAATCGAAGTAATTTCATCAACATCAAGCATTTCTCCATTTTTCATCATATGGCCGCGAATCCGGTTGACGATCAGCTTGGGAGACTCGATATCCCTTTGCTCCAGTAGGCCGATAATCCGGTCCGCATCACGTACTGCCGGCACCTCCGGGGTTGTGACGACAATCGCCTTATCGGCCCCTTCAATCGCATTTTTAAAGCCTTGTTCAATACCTGCCGGACAATCGATGAGCACATAATCGTATTCCTGCTTTAATTCATCAATAATGCTCTTCATCTGCTCCGGTTCTACAGCCGATTTATCCTGCGTCTGGGCCGCCGGGAGCAGGTATAAGCAATCGAAGCGCTTGTCCTTTATCAGAGCCTGCTTCAGCTTACAGCGTCCTTCGGTCACATCGACGAGGTCGTAGATGATTCGATTTTCCAGCCCCATTACAACATCAAGATTGCGAAGACCAATGTCTGTATCCACTAAGCAAACTTTCTTCCCCGACAGCGCAAGAGCGGTGCCGATATTAGCTGATGTCGTTGTTTTTCCTACGCCACCTTTTCCACTTGTAATGACGATTGCCTCACCCACATTGAAGACCCCTTTCTATCACTTTCTTAATCTATCACTTGCTTTTCGTTTTGAATATCGACAGGATGCGTATGTAGAAGCTGCTGCACTCGTCCGAGCTGGACTCTCGCATGCTCGTCCAAAAAAGCACTTGTCATAATTTCTTCTTCCTTCTCATCACCGTCTGCTTCGAATTGGCGAATCCCTCCGGCAATACGGAGCTGCGACGGAGCCATGACAGAAGCCGCGATCACCGCTGATTCATCACCTTGAAAGCCGGCATGGGCAATGCCGCGCAATGCTCCGACGATATAAATGCTTCCCGTCGCCATGATCGTGCCACCGGGATTAACATCACCGATCAGCAGGACGTCACCCCGGATTTTCAAGACTTGACCTGAGCGGATAATCCGCGTCAGCGTCACCACCTGTGCCTGCTGGCGAAGAAGCTCGGCCTCTTCCGTTGAAAGCACCTCTGATTCAAATTCCTCGACAATCAAATTACGGCCTTCTGTAATCAGCTGTGACAGTTCTTCTTTCTCAGCGGAATTGAGATAGCGGTAGCCTGCATTCACTTTTACAAGAGTATCTCGCCCTTCGCTATCCTGGTAATGCTTAGACGAAAGCTTCTCACGTAATTCCGTTAACAGAGATTCGTAAGAGCAATGGTCATCCAACTGGAAGATAAGTCCTTCCTTTGTTCCCTTTATTGTTACATGTTGCTTTTTTTGCGTCATTCGTGTTTCACCTCAGCCTGACTCACTTTGATACTCCAATAAAATGAACGTCTTTGCCAAGTGGCAGCACCGCTGGCAACTAGAGCTTATACAATTAATTCAACAGTCCGGCAAACAAACCCTCTTTTTCCCGGCAATGTACTCGTATCTCTGATTACCGCGCGCGAAGATTGGCTTGCTTTTTCACATGTTCAAACAGTTTGCGCGCCGGATAATAAATTAAGATGGCAAACGCGCTGTTTAAAATCAGACTCGGGAGCAGACGCTCGATGGCAAAAGTCGAAGCTGGCAGGTCGGTTAGACCGATTAGCAAATAGAGACCATACTGATAATACTCAAAGAACAAAATAGCACTCAAAACGAGCATCAGCTGGATCAAAAGTGAATCTTGAATCCGCTTCGAAAAAAAAATGAAAAAATACCCGATAAAAGCAAGTCCGAACGCGTATACGCCAAGCAGCTGTGTGTAGACAATGTCATAACAAAAGCCAAAGGCGAGACCGTAGAACAGACTGCTCTGCCGTCCAAAGTGCAGCCCGATTAAGACAACCATCACGATCAGAAATCGGGGAACGAGAACGGAATCGGTATGAGTCGGAGTCATAAGCTGAAATAAGGTCCCCTCGACAATCAACAGCACAAAGACAAGGCCTGGAATGTAAAACCGGCTCACGATTCCTCCTCCTCAAGCAACGAGGAATCAAGCGTCGTGCTCGTCCGCTCGATCACATAGACATAGTCCAACCCATAAAAGTCGGCCGTCGGTTCGATATAGGCGTTTAACGTAAGTCCGTATTCATCCGGCTCCACCGCGACAATCTCACCAATCAGCAAGCCGCTTGGGTAAACCCCGCCTTTTCCCGAAGTCGTCACCATTTGCCCGGGTTCAATTTCAGCTTCAATATCGAGCTTTCTTAAAATAAGCAGGCCTGTCTCCTCATCGTAGCCTTCAATAAAGCCATATTCAGGCTCGTCCATCGAAACCATTGCCGAAACACGGTTTGTCCGATCATTGTCTGAAAGAAGCTGCACGACGGACGAAAATTCGCTAACCTGCCTAACCTTGCCGACAAGCCCGCCCCGGGAATCGACGATCCCCATATTCGGCTCGACTCCGTGCTCCGATCCTTTGTTAATCCCAATATATTCCGACCAGCGATCCGGGTTGCGGTGAATGACGACCGCGGTGCGAATCATATAATCATGCAAGCTTTCTTCAAGCTCCAGCATTTCTTTCAGATTTTCATTTTCATTCCGCAGTAAATTCCGTTCAACAGAGATTTGCGCGTATTCCTCAAACCGTGATTTTAGCAGCTTGTTTTCCTCATACACATGATGAATATCCCGAACATTTTCAAAGAAACCCGCAACAGCATATGCGGGTTTCATAAAAATCGTTTGCACCCATCCAACAGCATCGCGTACAACTTGCTCTGGACCTGTCACCCGTTCACGGTCTGTGAGGGAGTAGCCAATGAGCGCCACTAAAATAATAATGCTGACGAGCAGAATAATTAACTTTTTGTTTGAAAAGAAGGATGGCATGCTGACACCTACTTACAATTTTCTGTCCGAACGGGACGTGATCCCCGCTTTAGACCGGAATAAATGAAGATTTTCAAGCGCACGACCTGTTCCAATCGCGACGCAATCAAGCGGGTTCTCTGCGACTAAAACCGGCATATTCGTCTCATCGCTTAACACGCGATCCAAATTGCGAAGCAACGCGCCTCCCCCGGTAAGAACGATACCGCGATCCATAATGTCTGCCGCCAGTTCAGGCGGAGACTGCTCCAGCGTGTTTTTCACCGCTTCAATAATCGTCGTCACCGTATCTTCCAGCGAGCCGGCAATTTCTTCCGCTGTCACCGTAATCGTCTTCGGCAGCCCTGTCACAAGGTCGCGCCCGCGAATATCCATATCATCGACGCCATCCGGCGCTCCGGCCGAACCGATTTCTAGCTTTAACGCTTCTGCCGTCCGTTCACCAATCATCAGATTATACGTCTTTTTCACATAGGAAATGATCGCATCATCCATTTCATCGCCGGCAACCCTAATCGACTGACTCGTCACGATCCCGCCAAGCGAGATAATCGCCACCTCTGTCGTACCACCGCCGATGTCGACAACCATGCTGCCCGTTGGCTCCCATACAGGGAGATCAGCGCCAATCGCTGCCGCAAACGGCTCTTCAAGCGTATAGGCTTCCTTCGCCCCCGCCTGTTTTGTCGCATCCTCGACAGCACGCTTTTCCACCGCCGTAATGCCCGATGGCACGCAAACCATCACCGACGGCTTTGTAAAGATCGAGCGGTTTTTCTGAGCCTGACGAATGAAATATTTCAGCATCGTTGCCGTCGTATCAAAATCAGCAATAACCCCGTCTTTCATTGGCCGAACCGCGACGATATTCCCCGGTGTACGTCCGATCATATTTTTCGCGTCATTTCCAACCGCTTCAATTGAACCAGTATCCGTCCGTAAGGCAACCACTGATGGTTCACGCACAACGATGCCTTTTCCTTTCACATATACGAGTGTATTCGCCGTCCCTAGATCAATACCAATATCTTTTGAGAACCCACCAAACATCTATGTATCTCCCTTCATGCTTAACCGAAATCATAACCTTTATTATATCGAAGAATGTTAGAAAAACATAGCCTAACTTTTCAGTTCTCCTAACCTTCCCGTCACGACTCCCGTTTCCCGCCTTAGTAAGCGTACCACTTTTGCCGGGAACTGAGCCATCCGCACTTCGCCCGAGGACCATTGACCGATTAATTCAGATGCCCTTTCTCCTTCAGGCTGATATACCTTCTATCACCAATAATAACATGATCGAGCACTTCAATTCCTAATACTTTTCCTGCTTCATGTAGCCGTTTTGTGACATCGATATCCTCACGGCTTGGTGTCGGATCTCCCGATGGATGATTATGGAGGCAGACAACCGAGGCGGCCGAACGGCGCAGCGCTTCTTTAAAAACCTCGCGCGGATGGACAATGCTGGCATTTAGGCTGCCGATAAAAATCGTCTTGCGGTGCAGAACCTGGTTCTTCGTATTTAAATACAGGCAATCAAAATGCTCTTGAAGCAGGAAGCGCATATCTTCCATGACATAATTAGCGACATCCTCCGGAGAACGAATCACATAGCGTTCATCCGGTTGAAGGCTGTGCAGCCGCCGGCCCAGCTCGACTGCTGCTGCTAATTCCACAGCTTTCGCCTGGCCGATTCCTTTTACGAGGCAAAGCTCTTCAATCGCGGCTTCCTTTAACATCGATATACCATCAAAAGCCGTAAGAAGACGCTGGGCCAATTGAAGAACCGATTCCTGCTTCGTTCCCGTCCGAAGCAGGATCGCAAGAA
Organism: Halalkalibacter oceani; assembly: GCF_040544555.1. Classification (NCBI taxonomy): domain Bacteria; kingdom Bacillati; phylum Bacillota; class Bacilli; order Caryophanales; family Bacillaceae; genus Halalkalibacter; species Halalkalibacter oceani. The sequence continues at coordinate 41,619 of NZ_JBEPKD010000016.1, read as the reverse complement.
TTTCCTGATTGGATAAAGCCCGCGCCCCTTCTGTCAAAAGTCGTTCACGCGGACGTTCACGGACGGGGACATCACGGATGAGGAGTGATTGTTGAGGCAATGACAGACGCTCCTTTCTAATCTGTACGAATACGGGGACTTTCATGTGCAGAAATGAAAAAATGGACGACTTCAAAAAAACAATACGGGTGACTGCGCGCTCACTACACCATCGCCCTTGCCGGCACTAATCATTATATGTGCGGAGAAGGAACAATTCCCAATTTCTTTAATTCTCTAAGCGTACGCGCCAGCGGCAAGCCGACCACAGTGTAATAGTCGCCTTTAATCTGCTTCACTAAAAAGGCACCGAAGCCTTGAATTCCATACGCTCCGGCTTTATCGAGCGGCTCTCCGCTCTCGACGTACATCGCAATTTCTTCTTCAGTCAGCGAATAAAATTCCACCTCCGTTTTTTCGAAAAATGTTGTCGTGCCAGCCTGGGAACAAAGCGTTACCCCGGTATAGACAGAGTGAGTTCGTCCTGACAACAGCGTAAGCATTTGCCGCGCTTCCCGTTCGTCTTTCGGCTTGCCGAGAATCGTGTCTTGAAACGCGACAACGGTGTCAGAACCAAGGACTACCGCATCCCGGTGCTGCTTCCAGACATCCTCAGCTTTTTGATAGGCAAGCTGTTTAACGGCCTCCTCGGGTGATAAAGTTGGTTCAATTTGTTCGGAAATCATACTTGGAACAACGTTGAAAGAAAGATGGACCTGCTGAAGTAATTCTTTTCGTCTTGGGGAGCCTGAGGCTAAGATTAACGAATGCATGAAGGGATTCACCTCTACAATTATGTTTCTTTTTATTGTACAGGCTTTCTTTAAGAATACCAAATTTTCACACTTCACTCAATAGACTTTGACGCAGAAAAACCACTTTCCTCGACAAAGGAAGTGCCATCTTCTCCGAAAAAAAAACGGCCCTATCCTGCACAAAGCGAGCAAGGACAAAGCCGTCGACTTTCCTTATTTGGACATTTCAGAAAACTGGCGTTATTCTTTATCCCAGCGTAGCCACCAGCTGTTCATAGGCCAGTAAGGCTTCCAACAGGGCCTGCTGGGTGCCCCATAAGGCAGCAGCATCTTCCGTCTCAACGTAATGTTTCAGTTGATCCTTTCCTTTTACTAAAGCGTCACCAAGCGCGAGCGCGGAAGGCTGAGCCGCATCAGGAAGCTTGGAAAACACTTGATCCCGTTCTACTTGCAGCGTATCGAGATTTTGCTCAAGCTCGGCTGCTTTTTCAGCTGTCGGCAATGTTCCTCCGGTCAAGCCATCGACAGAGAGATGCAATAGTTCCTTATATTGTCCTACCGCCCGATCAAACCAGCTCGTTACGTCCTCTGGCTGCCCTGTTACCGCTTGTCCTTCAATGCGGTATGACTTCACATACGTCTCTTGTCCATATTCCTGATAAAGGTTGCTGATCTGTCCAGCCTGAGCACGATCTCCGCCGAGACCGATGAACATATAAAATGGATCAGTATGTTCAGTTAACAAGGCCGCCAGTCCTCTATCCTGGAGAATTTGCACACTTTCCATTCCCTTTTCCGCCGCCGCGAACGCCCCTCCTTGAACAACCTCGACTGCCAGCACCGGCAGCCCGGCATCCGTCCCGGAGAAGACCGGTACATCGGCGTTGGCGCTGTTTGCTTCCGTCCCTTCAGCAGGCTCACCGGTAAAGAGAGTTAGCACGACCAGCCCCATGCCGATTCCGATGACAAGGGCCGAGCAGATCGCAGCTAACAGTGTCATCGACAAATGCGGTTTGGCGCCTTTGTAAAGAGCTTTTTTCTTCCGCTTAAATGGAAGTCCCGGGCTTTTCTCGCGGTTGCCATCGTCCCAATAAGGCTGCTCGTTCCGTTTACGCTCGGCCTGTCTTTTCTTAAAATCAAGCACATTATTAGGCCGGGGGATTAAGCTGCTGTCATCATTCTGCTGTTCGTAAGCGACTTCTTTCACCTTCTGCTCTTTCCCATTTAAACGAACTGAAATCGAATGCTTCTCCCGCTCCATATCTAGCACCTCTCTCACTCGTTAGTCTTTACTTTATTCTATTAAAAATCGCTAGCTAATAGAACTAGAAGTTTACCAAGATTTGAAATCTGTTCCGGAACAAAGCTGTTTCCGTCAATTTTCCCACTTGAATGCTACGGACGGTGCGGCTTGTCCTTCATTCCCAGCCATCCGCCAGGCAATTTGTTCAGCCGATTCTTCTCATATACCATTCTACTAAAGACTCTCCAAAAAAATAAGCGGTTATAGCCCCTAACACGATAAATGGGCCAAACGGAACCGGCTTCCGTCGTTCTACCTTACCAATTACTAGAGCAGCCCCTCCCAGTAACGCCCCGGACAAACAGGAGAGAAAGAACGCCAGCAGCGTATGTTGCCAGCCGAGGATCAGGCCAAGCACACCAAAAAGCTTTACATCGCCTCCACCCATGCCTCCACGGCTAACAATGGCGATGATATAGAGCAAAGCAAAGCCAGCAATGGCGCCAAGAAAGGCATCCCACCACGGCTCTGACGGCAGAAAGCAAAGCCGAAGCAGCAAAATCAGCGCCGTGAAAAACAGCAGCACACGATCAGGAATCAGCATATAGCGGACATCACTGACAAAAATAATCGCCAGCAAGGACACGAGCACAAGTAATAAAAGCGTATCTCCCGTCCACCGGTAAACATAAAAAGAGAGGGCAAATAATAGGCCGGTTCCAAGCTCTACCGCCGGATACAATGGGGAAATCACCGCCCTGCAAACCCGGCAGCGGCCCCGCAAACACATATAGGATAAGAGAGGAACCAGCTCCCACGCGGAGAGACGATGCCCGCAGACGGGACACTGCGAACGCGGCTTAACAATCGATTCTCCTACGGGTAGGCGTAAACCAACAACATTATAAAAAGAACCTACTATGCAGCCTACTAAAAACAAATAGAGCATCACCAGGCGCTCTACCTCGGTCATGATCTTCCTCCTTTTCTGTTTTTTTCTAAAAGTGATTGAAAGAAAGGAAAAAAATTGATGGGCACGGAGAAAATAAGAGGTGCCATTACGAAAAACTAGAAAGGGGTTGCGAAGAGAAAAACTTTATTATCACAATTGAATGAATAGTAGGAAAAGTCAATGCAAATGAGCTTGGGCGAAAGGTTTTTTCCCATTTGCCCAGCCCCGTTGGGAAGAGACCACTGAAAAAGTGAAAATCGTACTTTTTCAGCGGCTTCGTTGTGAATCGGTTTCTCACACCGGACATGCGGCGAGTAAAGCGATTTGTGCAAACGTTTAAAGGCTCCCCTCTCCAGCCGGAAAGCCAGTCTCCTTCCAGGCTGCTCTGACTGCTGAAACAAAATAAAGAGAACCGCAAATCAGCAGCAGTTCATCCGCCTCCAGCTGCCTTACTTCATCAGCGACAGCCCGCTGCCACTTCTCATCATAGCGCTTTGCCGTTACCTCGGCCTGCTCATATAATGATTTCGCTGCCGCGGCCCGAAAGAAGTCGAAGCTCGTAAAGGTAAAGGCTGCATCCAGTCCGGCAAATGGGGTAAGCAGGCTTTTCATATCCTTTTCCTTCGTCGCAGCGAGCAGCAGCTTATAGCGCTTTTGCGGATAATGCTGCTTCAACGTCTCGGCCAATGATTCAAACCCTTCTTTATTATGTGCGCCGTCTACGATGACAAGCGGATGATCCGAGAGCCGTTCAAAGCGGCCATTCCACTTCGCCTGTGCCAGCCCCTCCTTCAAAGCCTGTTCGCTGATTGAGTAATCAAACTGCTCATGTAATTTCTGTAAAGCGGCTAGGGCCACGGCGGCATTGCTCCGCTGATGAGCACCGGCCATCTGAATCGTCACTTGTAGACTCTTGCCGTTTTTCCGTTGAAACAGAAAGCTTTGCTCTTCTTCTTTGACGGACAGCAAATCTTGTGTAAACGTCGAACCGAGCTGCTCATATTCACTTTGCCGTTCCTCCGCCGTTCTTTTGATAATCGCTTGGGCCTCCGGCTGACTTACTCCGGAAATAACAGGACGGCCGTTTTTAATGATTCCCGCTTTTTCATATGTAATGTCCGCTAAGGAATCACCAAGAATGTGCATATGGTCATAGCCTATTGACGTGATGATTGAGAGCAGCGGCGTCACAACATTGGTCGAATCAAGCCTGCCGCCAAGACCTACCTCAAGCAAAACAAGATCAGGCTTGGCGATCCGGGCAAAGTAATCAAACGCCAGAGCGGTAATCACTTCAAATTCAGTCGGGCTGCCGAGCTCCGTTTCTGCCAGCTCGTCCACAAGTGGACGAAGCTTGTTCGCGCAGGTGACGAGATCGCCGCCCGCAATCGGCTGACCATTCACAGATACCCGTTCTTCAAAGCATTCGAGATAAGGGGACGTAAAGGTCCCTACTTTGTATTGTGCTTTTTCTAATACATGACGCATAAAACTGACGGTTGAACCTTTTCCGTTCGTTCCGCCAATATGGACAACGGCCAATTCCCGTTCCGGGTGATCAAGCCGCTGAAGCAGCCACTCCATCCGCTTCAGTCCCGGCTTAATGCCGAAGGGGAGCAGGCTGTGAATCCATTCGATCACTTCATCCGCCGTTTGCATTCCTATCCCTCCTGATGACTTTCTGTTTTTCAAAACGCAAGCCGGTGTCCAGCTGATCGAAAAAAGCAGCGGATTTATGCCGGGCATAACTAGCAGGGCTAGCTTTCAAACAGGTGCCCGGACATGTTTCGCTGCTTCGTCCATTATCCTTCTAATTCCGCTATCCGCTTCTTAACCGTATCGCGCTTCGCCTGATAATCAGCCTGCTTCGCTTTCTCTTCCTCGATAACATGAGCTGGGGCCTTCGCAATAAATCCTTGATTGGCGAGCTTTTTGTCGACACGCTCTACTTCCTTGTCGAGCTTTGCCAGTTCTTTTTTCAACCGTTCGATTTCAGCGTCAAGGTCGAGCAAGCCGGCAAGAGGCAGGAACAGCTCGACGCCGCTAAGCACCTGCGACATTGATTTCTCCGGCGCTGTCACATCTGTTCCGATCACAAGTTCATTTGGATTACAGAACTTCTCCAAATAGCTGCGACCGCGCTCCAGCCGGGCAAGAACTTGTTCGTCCTTGGCATGAATCAGCAGCTCAATTTGCTTGCTCATCGGTACATTCAGCTCAGCGCGCGTATTGCGGACGGAACGAATGATTGATGTTAACAGCTCCATATCAGCCTGCGCATCTTCAAAAACGAATGTATCCTGCTTCACCGGCCACGATGCCACTGTGATCGATTCGCCCTGATGCGGCAAGTGCTGCCATATTTCCTCGGTAATAAATGGCATCATCGGGTGCAAAAGTCGCATTGTCTGGTCAAGAACATAGGCCAAAACGGAACGAGTCGTTTTCTTAGCCGCCTCATCTTCTCCATACAGCGGCAGCTTGGCCATCTCAATATACCAGTCACAAAGATCATCCCAAATGAAGTTATAGAGCAGTCGGCCCACTTCTCCAAATTCATAGCTGTCAATTAAGCGGGTAACGTCTTCAATTGTTTGCTGCAGGCGAGTCAAAATCCATTTATCGGCAATCGACTTCTCGCCGCTCAAATCAATCTCTTCATAGGTCAAGCCTTCCATGTTCATTAGGGCAAAGCGTGACGCATTCCAAATTTTATTCCCGAAGTTCCATGTCGCTTCGACTTTTTCCCAGTAAAAACGCAAGTCATTTCCCGGGGAACTTCCGGTTGAAAGGAAGAACCGTAAGGAATCGGCCCCATATTTGTCGATGACATCCATCGGATCGACGCCATTGCCTAATGATTTACTCATTTTCCGCCCTTCAGAATCACGGACAAGACCATGAATCAGCACATCGTTAAATGGCCGCTTTCCGGTAAACTCCAAGCCTTGGAAAATCATTCTTGAGACCCAGAAGAAGATAATATCGTAGCCGGTTACGAGGACATTCGTCGAGTAAAAACGCTCAAAGTCCGGCGCCTTCTCTTCGGGCCAGCCCATTGTCGAAAACGGCCACAGAGCAGAGCTGAACCACGTATCAAGCACGTCGTCGTCCTGCTTCCAGTTCTCCGGATCAGCCGGTGCCTCATGTCCGACATGCACCTCGCCCGTTTCCTTATGGTACCAGGCTGGAATGCGGTGCCCCCACCATAGCTGGCGTGAAATACACCAGTCGCGGATATTTTCCATCCAGTGCAAATAGGTCTTTTCAAAACGTTCCGGTACAAAGTTAACCTTGTCGGCAGACGCCTGCAGTTCAACGGCCGCCTTGGCGAGCGGCTCCATCCGCACGAACCATTGCGTCGATAAATACGGCTCTACGACCGCTCCGCTGCGCTCAGAATGACCGACGGAATGCAGATGATCCTCAATTTTGAACAGGACGCCATCCTCCTGCAAATCCTTGACGATTTGCTTTCGGCACTCAAAGCGGTCCATCCCTTTGTACTTTCCTGCTTTCTCATTCATCGTCCCGTCTTCATTCATCACAAGAATCCGTTCCAGCTGATGGCGGTTGCCGATTTCAAAGTCATTCGGATCGTGGGCCGGGGTAATTTTCACCGCTCCTGAACCGAATTCCATATCAACATAGTCATCGGCGACAATCGGAATCTCGCGCCCGGTGATCGGCAGCGTCACCGTTTTGCCGATCAAATGCTTATAACGCTCATCCTCGGGGTGGACGGCTACCGCCGTATCACCGAGCATCGTTTCAGGACGTGTTGTCGCGATCTCGATTTCCCCGCTGCCGTCCGTCAGTGGATATTTCATATGATAGAAGGCACCCTGAACATCTTTATAAATAACTTCAATATCGGAAAGAGCTGTCTTCGTCTGCGGATCCCAGTTAATAATATACTCCCCGCGGTAAATCAGTCCTTTGTTATAAAGGGAGACGAAAACTTCGCGCACCGCCTTGGACAACCCTTCATCCAGCGTGAAACGTTCACGGGAATAATCAAGGGAAAGCCCGAGCTTCGACCATTGATTGCGGATGAAGGACGCATATTCTTCCTTCCATTCCCACGATTTTTCGATAAAGCGCTCACGCCCAAGATCGTAGCGGTTCAGCCCTTCTTCTTTGAGCTTTCCTTCTACTTTCGCCTGCGTCGCAATTCCGGCATGGTCCATTCCAGGCAGCCATAATGTGTCATATCCTTGCATCCGCTTCACTCGAGCGAGAATATCCTGCAATGTCGTATCCCAAGCGTGGCCGAGATGAAGCTTTCCTGTCACATTTGGCGGCGGGATGACAATCGAATATGGTTTCTTCGTTTCGTCTCCCGTCGCTTCAAAAAATTTCCCTTCCAGCCAATAGGAATACCATTTTGCTTCTGTTTCCTGCGGATTGTACTTCGTTGGCATTGTCATGTCCTGGTTACTCATTTTTATATGTTGCCTCCCTGTAATAGCATTGTGGCCGCCCAATACAAAAACCCCCTCCATCCAAAGGACGAAGAGAGTTGACTCGCGGTACCACCTTTGTTTGCAGAATAAATCCTCTGCACACCTTATCCTGATAACGGTCAGTATCCGGCTTGCTTACTTCGATCATTTTCAAGAAAATGTCTTTCACCAAGCAGCTCCTAGGCGACCTTCGATTCGTACCTCTTAAGAAATCTCCCAGCAAATGATTTCTCTCTCTGAAAAGCATCCGAACCTACTCTTCCTATTCAACGCCAGCGTTATAATTGTGTTTTTATTTTAGCTTGAATGCCAGTCATCCGTCAATAAGAGGACTTGTCCCCTTAGGTTGATTTTTTCCTTTTCTGAACAAGAAGGATGACATTCTTTTAAACGATTTTGTCGCTCTTCTACCAAGCATCGACGAAAAAACCACTTTTTATTCCAGCTGTTCACTGTCATAGGCTTCTTCCGGAACAAGGGGAACTTGCTCATCTGTTTTTTCCAAAAGAAGCTCAAAACCGATCTGCTGCGGATAGCCGCTGAACGGGCCTAAATAGTCCGGCCTGATCGGCTGCGCCGCAAATTCCATCAGCAGCTCGTCTTCCGTCACCGTGAGAGTGAGCGTCGTCTCTTCCTGGCGTTCTAACGAATAGCCGCGAAAGTCCGTCTCATCGAATTCAGTAAATACCGCCTGATAAACCGTCCGGTCCTCCTCACTTTCCTTCCGTACTTCCTCCGCTTCGAGCAGCATATCCCTCATCCATTGAAAAGGATTGTCGAGCGGGGCAAATTCAGCGACAAAGCGGTCAGAGGTCGTCCCTTGAACCCACTTATCCCCGCTTTGTACAAACAGGCGATCCCCTTCAAAATGAGCATCAAAGGTGAAAAATGAATCATTTGAAACAGCGGCGGACACTTGGAAAAAGCTCTTCTCGTTCGACCAGATTCCTTGTTCCTCTGTCGCTACTGTTCCGTCCTTTTCATAAGAGGAAGCGACTTGATAAACTGCCTGCTCCCACTCTTCTGACTGAGCGTTCCAATCCCTCCATATCGCATCCATTTTCGTCGGCACGAGGAAATAGGCAGCCGCGGCCCCGATCAGGAGGGCAATGATTGGAATGAGTATCTTTTTCATCGGTCTATAAATAGCCATTTAAGTCATAGCCTCCACTTTGCTGCCAATAACCAATTTCCCGCTTCTCGGTAAATTCAAGGCGATTGACCCATTTGACCGATTTGTAGCCATACATGTCAGGATGATAGAGACGGCACGGAAAACCCATCGCCTGCTTCAGCGGTTCTCCGTCAAGCTCATAGACGAGAAGCGCCTCTTCGTCAAGCAGCTGCGTCGTTAAAAACGAGTCAAAATACATCCCGTCGCCGGAATAAGCTGTCACATAATCACTTTGCGCTTCGATCCCGAGCTGCGTCATTAAGTCTTTTACTTTAACCCCTTTCATCTCGACATGGCGCACGCTCCAGCCGGTCACACAGTGGAAATCATCGACGATCGTCGTCGCCGGAAAACGCGGCAAATCATAATACGTGATCGTCTCGCTTTTATTCGTCAGTCCATCGATCGTCAACGACCACTCTCCAGGTTGATAGCGCGGGTAATCATTTGTGACATTATAAATCCGGAAATAGCCACGCCGTCTATTTTCACTGTCAACGGCAGATAAAACCGGGGTCAGCCATTTCAGCCAGCTTCCAATCATCAAAAACAGCACGGTTAAGCCGCTCAGCTTCAAAAAGTCACGACGCTCGAACTTGTTCTCGGCAATCGCCGGAGGAAGAGCGACATGCTTTGTCCACCAGTCCGGCCATGGAGCTTTCCAGGAGAACAGATGTCCGAGCGAATGGACGAGCAGCCACGGAATATACAGAAAGGTTGTCCAATCATGGATGACGACCGCTCCATTGCGCAGCGTGACGGGAAAATAAGCCTGCCAGTACATCATCGCACCCGAAACTGCCCATAAAAAAAAGAAAATCGTATGCAGCCAGAAGTTGAACTTACTGGCCCGCGGCTTTTTAAGAAGATAGCGTCCAACGCGCAGAATGGAATAGCAGACAACCCCAATATAGAGCACAGCAATCGTCACATGAACGGATACGAGTGGCACGCCAAGCTGATTAAACCATGTCCGGGTCGTTGTCATATAAAGACAAAGTCCCGTTACAAGAAGAAGAACGAGTAAAACACCATGAATCAGATGGACTCTAGTAAGCCATCTCATCTCTGCCACACCCCATTTTTCAGAAAAGCGCTTCAATTTTTTTTAGTATACACGATTTCAGGGGAACTGGGAACGAATATGCTGCCGCCGCATAATCTGTAGAGACAAACGGTTTTAGGAGGGAGGCCTCTTTATGAAACGCCGCTTTCGTCATTTCCCGCCGCCACCCCGTCCTCGTTTCTGGTGGAAAATCAGAGCGATATGCTTGCAGATCTTCGTACCGCTTATTGGCTTTCAGTTGATTCGGACATTTTTCTTGCCGACGACATTTGATATTATTCTCCTGACGCTTATGATCGTATTTTATTTATCGCTGCGCCTCGAATTATTTTAAGAGGAGTTGTCCAAAGCTACGCTTTACGACAACTCCTCTTTTGTGAAGCAGCTTTTATCCTGCAGACAGCGAGCAGGAAAGAATGCCCTCCTCCTCGCTTTTCCCTGCTATTGGGAAGCCTCCTGTTCAATCACAATCAGCTTCTGCGTCAACCGCTGTACCTTGCGCATCGCAGTTAACCGCTTCTCTAACCGTCTGACATGCTCAAATTCACTCATGCTGCTCCGGTTTGAAACATAAGCTTCCACCGAGTAAGCGACCGGCTCAGGAAAGTTTAAGTAGGCACATGTTAAGTGCTTCTCTTCATCAAGAAGCGGAAGATGGTGCTCATAGCGAATAAACCAGCGCTGTACTTCTTCCTCCGACCAATAAGCATTTGGAAAGCTGTAGCGGCAAAAGCTCGCCAAGTCACGAGCCGGGGTATCAATACTCGCTCGTTCAAAATTGAGCAGCAATGCTTCGTTATCCGGAGAAAAAAGAGCATGAGAACGCTGCAGCCGCCCGTGGCAAAGCACAGTCCGGTATTTTTCCTTTTCAAGACAAAGCTCATACCATTTCTGCAAATGCTCCGTCGCCGCCTCCGCCATTTGGTCGAGCATAAACGCATGGGTTAAAAAAGTCAGCTCAAAAGGAGACATATACGTTTTATTCTCAGCCTGATCAGCAAAGCGCTGCAATTCCAGCCGTCTCATTTCCCATCTTTGGACAAGCTGCTGCACGGATTGCTCGACCTGTTCCTTTTGAAAAGCCTCCGTTTTAACGGTCAGCCGATGGATCACACCAAGCTGATCGGCCAGTTTTTCCTCACGCGATTCTCTTGCTGTATATTCAATCGTTTCAAACCACGGCATTAAATAATACGTGTGAGAGCCTGTCGCTACCGTATACTCCCCGTACTTCGTCGGCAAAATCGGCACCGCCTGCTTATAACCAAGCTTTGTCAGCTTGCGCAGAGCATGAATAAACTCATCTGCCTGATGGGTCGACATTGTCGTTTCCTTTAAAGCAAATTCACCGCGGTTCGTGGAAATCCGCTTTATTTTCCCGAGATCTTCAACCTGCTGTGGATACAGATCATAATAAAAGAGAACAGATGCGTACAGCGCAGGTTCATACCTCATGACGTCATCACCCTCCTTCTGCTGTCAATCGAGGAACTGAGCAGGGCCACCAGTTCCTTGCTGCGCTCCCATTTTGCAACGAGCTGATTGATTTCACCGGAAATCGCCGCATCCGTCGGATTTGTCTCAAGCAGCGTGACGAGAGAATCGAGCTCATAAGGCTTCAACAGCTCTGCCAGCAATAACATCGCCTGCTCATTCGAGACATATGTCTGCATCCCTTTCCACAGCTCAAGGCAACCATCCTTTCCATAATGCTCAAGCCAGCTTTCCAAAAATGACCGCACGGTGAAGTACCCTCTCTCCGGACGCTCCATCGTCCCCTGCCAGATCATCACCTGATACACATGCCTCGTCTCTTTGCTGAAGTGGAGCTGATCAAGCAAAGGGAGCCGCTCATCAGCCAGCTTGCTTTCAAGCGCCGCAGCCTTCTTCCTCCGCACAGCTGCTTCCCTTACTAATGACGAGACGAAGGCGTGCTGCTCCTGAGGAAGAATAGGAAGCGATTCCCGCAGCTCCGCATACAATGGCTCCCGCTTCACGACCGGTTCAACGGCGGCTTCTGTTTCCAGTCCAAAGGCGATCATTGTTCCAATCATTAAGCCAATCTTTTCAGCTACTTCCTTGCTCGGGACGGTTCCGGTTACTTCATCATGCACCGTCAGCCAGCCATCCTTCCACTCCAAAGCGGGCTCCTTGTTCGTCGCCCGAATCATCCGATCTGCTAAAATGAATGGCGTGACACGACAATGATCACGCCATTCAATATGCCAGTCAAGCAGCTCTTTATCGGACCAATACCGCAGTCTTTTCCGTCCCTGTTCCGTCTCTACAAGCGCTTCATTGACCAACCGGACATCCTGCCAGGCAAATCGCTCTTTAAGCCAATCCAGCAATTCCATGTAGGTACTCCTTTTTTACGATTCTGAGGAAACCGGAATATAAAGTATTTGACCTTCCTCGACCTGTTCATTTTGTAACCGGTTGATGCGGACGAGCTGATTGGTGGAGACATCGTAGCGGTCAGCAATCGTTTCAAGTGACTCGTTCTCCTGAATAATGCACATTTTCAGCTTAATGAACCGTTCTTCCTTCTTCGCCATCATTTTCGTTAAATAGAGCGCGTTTTCCTCTCGTGGGGTCGGCGGTTCACTTTCTGCAGGTGCCTCCTCTTCCTCCTCTACAGACAGTTCTTCCTCGGCCAACGGTTCTTCCTCTACCCTTTTTTGCGCCGCCAATGTGATTTTCGTTTCCGGCTCGGTGCGGGTCGGCGCCGCTTCCTCTTCCTCTCTTTCTTCCCCTGTCTCGACAACTGCCAGCTCTGCTTGTTCCGGCTCATTGCGCATCAGCGCCGGCTCCTCCTCCCGGCTCTCTGCCGCCACCTCAAGCGCGACCGGCTCTTCTGCTTCTGGCTTCTCAGACTCTTGACGGCTCAGTTGTGCTGCCGCCTCCTCCTGCTGCTCTTCGACTGCCTGCTTCGGTGGGGCGGCCGCACTCGGCACAGGCTGTGGCGGCTGCGGGACGCTCGGCGTTACGAGTGTGTTTTCCTGAACGGACGGTCTTACCGGACGAACCTTTTGCGCTGGTGGCTGAGTCTGCTGCTCCCTTCTTTGCTCTGGTACGGTTGAACCAGGCGTCGCCGGCTGTCTTTTCGCATCAAAGGCGAAAGCCGTCGGGATCGCTCTCTCGGCCACTTTCGGCTTCGGCTCTTCTGCCTGGGGCTGTGTATCCTGCAAATTCGTCATTCCGCTGATGCTAATATCAGCCGTTAGTTGAATGCAGCTCTTCTCAGGCAGATCATAGTCGAAGGACTCTACCTGGACGTAGACATCATCCAGATCATGAATTCGGCTGACCGGAATTGTCACATCAATCGGAAAGAAATGTTTAATCGAAGCTTTGCCATTGTCGTTCGTCACAACTTCCCCCGCCGAACGGAAAGACACCTGCCGTTCTAAAGAACGTTCCACATTGATCTCTTCCTCCTTTACCGCCGGCTCATATTCACCGACTAATCGCAGACCACCGCGAATATAAACGTGATCGGCCCGTTCCTCAATCACGATTTCCGGCTCAAGTGACATTCCGAGGATTTCTTCAATTTCTTGCCCTTTATTTAACCAAACTGATTCCTCAATCGAAAATGAAAGCTTAGATGAATGCTCCTGTGTCATCCTTCATTCCTCCTTCTCCTTCTCACGAAATAACGTTCGTCTCTGCCGTATTCTAGTCAGTACAATAACACTCTATGACAAGTTCTATCGCGATATTCTTCAATTCTGAAAATCACTCCATTATCGGCAGCAATTCATTTAAAAGGAAGGGAAAAACGAAACGGACATAGCGGAAACTCCACGATATGAAAGAAGGACCTGAAAGCCGAAGCTCTCAGGTCCCTCTCACTGCTATTTAAGAGTTGAAAATACGCGTTCCGCAGCCGCGATCGTTTGATCAATGTCTGCTTCTGTATGCTTTGTCGACAGGAACATCCCTTCAAATTGTGATGGTGGAAGAGAAATACCTTGCTCAAGCATCCCTTGGAAATAACGGGCGAACATCTCTAGGTTAGACGTCTGCGCTTTTTCGAAGTTCGTCACCGCTTCATTTGTGAAGAAAAAGCCGACCATTGAACCCGCCCGATTAATATGATGTGGAATCTCGTACTTTTCGGCCGCCGCAGCTAAGCCTTGCTCCAGGCGCTTCGCCAACTCGTCAAAGCGCGTGTAATCCGCTTCAGTCAGCTGAGCAAGCGTCTCATAGCCCGCACACATCGCCAGCGGATTGCCTGATAGCGTACCCGCCTGATAAATCGGCCCGCTCGGGGCAATCTGCTCCATAATGTCACGTCTGCCGCCATAGGCCCCGACCGGCAGACCGCCGCCGATCACTTTCCCTAAGCACGTCAAATCAGGCGTTACGCCAAATGCACCTTGCGCGCATTGATAGCCGACGCGGAAGCCGGTCATCACTTCATCAAAAATGAGTAAGCTGCCGTGCTCTTCCGTAATGGCGCGAAGCTCTTCGAGGAAACCTGGCTCCGGCGGTACGACGCCCATGTTTCCGGCAACCGGTTCAACGATCACGCCGGCAATATCCGAGCCGAATTTCTCGAAAGCATAGCGAACGCTCTCTAAATCGTTATATGGCACAGTCAGTGTATTTTCCGCAATGGAAGCCGGTACACCAGGACTATCCGGCAGCCCGAGCGTCGCGACACCGGAGCCGGCTTTGATCAGCAGCGAGTCGCCATGGCCGTGGTAACAGCCGATGAATTTTAAAATTTTGTTCCGGCCGGTAAACCCTCTCGCCAGCCGCAACGCACTCATCGTCGCTTCCGTGCCGGAATTGACCATCCGTACCACTTCAATCGACGGGACCCGTTCGATCACGAGACGAGCGAGCTTTGTTTCCAGCTCGCTCGGCGCGCCGAAGCTCGTTCCTTTTTCAGCCGTCTCTTTTAAAGCGGCAATCACTCGTTCATCCGCATGGCCTAAAATAAGCGGTCCCCAGGAAAGGACATAGTCAATATATTCATTTCCGTCAATATCATAGATTTTGGAGCCGGCTCCTCTTTCCATAAAAACAGGCTCCATTTTCACTGATTTAAAAGCTCGTACCGGACTGTTCACTCCACCTGGCATTAATGGCTTCGCCTGTTCGAATGCTTGCTTTGATTTTTCAAATGAGCGCACTTGCATCAGCCTCCTTTATGAATTGGAAATCCAGCGTGCAACATCTTTCGCATGATAAGTCAAAATGAGATCAGCACCTGCGCGCTTCATACTGATCATTTTCTCCAACACGATTGCCTTCTCGTCGATCCAGCCATTTTGACTGGCTGCCTTCACCATCGAATATTCCCCGCTAACATTGTAGGCAACAATCGGCATACCGGAAAAATCCTTGACTTCCCGAATAATATCCAAGTATGAAAGGGCCGGCTTGACAATCAGCATGTCAGCTCCTTCTTCAATATCAGACTCCGCCTCGCGTAATGCCTCGAGCCGATTGGCCGGGTCCATTTGATACGTTTTGCGATCGCCGAACTTCGGCGAGCTGTGGGCGGCATCACGGAACGGACCGTAAAAAGCCGATGAATACTTGACCGCATAGGACATAATCGGAATATCTTCAAAACCGGCTTCATCAAGACCGTGGCGAATCGCAGCAACGAAACCGTCCATCATATTTGAAGGCGCGATAATATCGGCACCGGCTTCGGCCTGAGAAACGGCGGTTTTCGCTAATAGGCTCAACGAAGGATCATTTAACACCTGACCGTTTTCGATAACGCCGCAGTGCCCGTGATCGGTATACTGGCAAAGACATGTGTCGGCAATAATCGTTACGTCCGGATAATGTTGTTTAATTTGGCGAATCGCTTTTTGCACGATTCCGTGATCATGATAAGCGGACGTTCCAACATCATCCTTATGATTCGGCACGCCGAACAACATTATGGCCGGGATTCCAAGTGATACGACTTCATCGATTTCAGCATCAACAAGATCAAGCGACAATTGGAACACACCTGGCATGGAAGCGACTTCATTCTTTTCATTCGTTCCTTCCGTGACAAAAAGCGGATAGATTAAGTCACTCGCATGAATCTGCGTCTCCTGAACCATCTTTCGAATCGAGTTCGTTTTCCGTAAACGGCGATGACGTCTAAATTGTAAATCAGTCATTTTCCTTCTCTCCCTTCGTATGTAACACAAGTTGTTCCACTAAAGCTTCTATCGTATATTTAGCAGGCATAAGATCAACCGATAAGCGGTAATGACGTGCCGTCCTGGCGGCGATTGGCCCGATGCAGGCTATTTTCGCCGATGCTGTCACCCCTTCAGCTTCCAGCTCTTTTAACAGCTCCGCATAATGAGAGACTGTCGACGAGCTTGTAAAAGTAACATAATCAAGGGTCGTATGCTCAAGCGCAGCACGTAGCTCCGCCTTTGCTGACGGCGGGCAAACCGTCTCATAAACGATCAGCTCCTCCACTTGAACACCTAACTTCGTCAGCTCATTTGGCAACAGGCTTCTTCCAAGATTCCCGCGTGCGAGCAGAAGACGATCTCCTCTTTCCACCTTCGGACTCAACGCTTCGAGCAGCCCCTCGGCGACAAAGCTTTCCGGAATCAGATCAGCCCGCAGCCCGTACCGGCTAAGCGCCGCCTCCGTTTTTGAGCCGACCGCTGCTATGTTGACAGGCAAGGATTGACCCGTCAGCCGAAGCTCGCGCAGCCGCTCGAAAAAAAAGCGCACGCCGTTGGCACTCGTAAAAACGAGCCATTTGTAGCTGTCCAGCTGCTTGAGCACCGCTTCGCTTCGTGCGCCGTCTGCCGGAGCTTGAAAGGCGATCAACGGCACTTCAATCGCTGTCCCCCCATGCCGTCTAATAAGCGCGGAAAGAGCCTCAGCTTGTTCCTTTGCTCGCGTAACGAGAATTCTTTTTCCAGCCAGGGGAAGCTCCGTCATTGCTGATCCAGCTCTTTTTTCACTTTATCGAGAATTTCCTTCGCTCCTTGCGCCAATAAGCGCTTCGCTGCTTCCTCACCGATCGTCCGCGGATCGTCTCCGTTGACCGTCTCCTTCAAGAGAACATCGCCTTCCGGAGAACCGACAAGGGCAGTCAGTGACAAGCTTTGATCTGCTTCAATAACGGCGTAACCGGCAATCGGAACCTGGCAGCCGCCCTCCATCCGGTGCAGGAACGTCCGCTCCGCAGTCACCGTTCTTGCCGTTGTGTCGTCATTAATATGGGCGAGAAGTCCGATCAAATCATCATCATCGGCGCGGCATTCAAGTCCGAGTGCCCCCTGCCCGACTGCTGGCACGCATAGCTCAGGCTCTAAATATTGCGTAATCAGCTCCTCGGAAAACTGCAGTCTTTTCAATCCGGCAGCGGCTAAAATAATCGCATCAAAGCCTTCCTCACGAAGCTTGCGCAGCCGCGTTTCTACATTTCCGCGGATCCACTTCACTTCCAGATCCGGTCGCGCAGCAAGAAGCTGAGCGGAACGCCGCAAACTGCTTGTCCCGATGACGGCTCCCGGCTTTAAATCGTTAAGCAGAACATGATCATTGGAAATTAAGACATCACGCGGGTCTTCGCGCTCTGTAATCGCTGCCAATGTAAATTGATCCTGCAAAACAGACGGGACGTCCTTCATACTATGTACGGCAAGATCAATCTCTTTATTAGCTAAAGCCTGCTCAATCTCCTTGACAAACAGCCCTTTGCCGCCGACCTTCGACAACGTCACATCAAGTATCTTATCACCTTTTGTTACAATCTCTTTTACTTCAAATTCATAGGGCAGCTCAAGTTTGTTTAATTGAGCGATGACCCAATCGGTTTGGGTAAGAGCAAGATTGCTGCGTCTTGACCCAATCACAATTTTTCGCATATGCGTTCTTCCTTCCTTTCAATCTTCTGTTCTCTCTATTCTAACCTGATCCGGCCCGATTCAACAGGAAATAAGAAAATCGTAAAACGGCTTTTCTTAGAAGCGGTGCGTGGAGCCGACGCTCTTCCGTTAATCGCCCTAAAAATTTATACCCTTTATGCTCTTTCAAGGAAAAATCCCGTCCCGCGCTTAATACCATAAATGAAAATTCGAATACTGCCCTGACAGGAAGTAATTAATCAACAGGACGAGAAAGCCGGCAATGCCTAACAGCGCCATATTATAGCCTCTCGTAAATTTGACGACCCTCATATACAGATAGACTCCATAAATCCCGAGGACGAGCACGGAGCTAATCACCTTTGAATCAAGCAGGGGGATATATGTCGCTTGCGTCGATGCCCAGACGAAGCCGAGAATCAGACCAATAAACAAAAGCGGCCAACCAATGATAACCGCGCGGTAAGAAAGCGTATCAAGCGTTGTTAAGCCGCCGAAGCGAAACAGCCTCTGGCCCCATGCCTTTCGTTTCAGCATCTGGTGCTGAAGCACGTACATAATCTGGCACGCAAAGGAAAGAGTAAAGGCAGCATAGGATAATAAAATAATCGAAATATGAATGACGAGCAGCTCTGAAGCGAGCAGAACCGTCAACGATTGCGGAATATCGCCATCAGGGGTAAACAAGCTGAAAGCCATCATGCTAAAGCCGATCACATTGGCAAAAAACACAAGGAAATCAACCCGGAAAAACCAATTGATCACCAGTGACAAGGTCACGACAAGCCAAGCGTAAAAAAACAGCCCTTCAAATGGCGTCATAAGCGGGACACGATTTAACTCCAAGGCTCTAATGATAAAAAAAGAGGTCTGTAAAACCCAGACAATAGAAAGCAACCAGAAAGCCAATCGATTGACTTTCCGGTTGTGTTGTAAAAAATCGATAAAATAGCCAAGTACGCTGAAGCTATATAAGACAATCGTAACAGGATAAATCCAGTTCATGATGAGTCCCTTCTCTCTTAAGAGCGGACAACAGCAGCTTTATGCGATGCCGTTACATATTCTTGCTTGTGCGCCTCCCACTTTTTCTCTACTTCTTCAATTCGAGCACTTTCCTGTTGAGCAGTCAATTCTTCTTCAAGACCAAAAATTTGGGTAAATAGATCGAGCGCTTCATCAGCATCCGGCTGCGCAGCAAGTTCTTTTACTTTCGTAACTGGATCACGCAAAAGCTGGTTCACAATGCTCTTTGTATGTTTTCGCAAGATTTTCTTTTCCCGCTCCGTTAAGTCAGGCAGCTTACGCTCAATGCTTTCCATTGTTTCAGCCTGTACCGCCAATGCTTTCGTCCGGAGAGCGGTAATGATCGGAACAACTCCTAACGTATTTACCCACTGCGTAAATTCAACGATTTCCTCTTCCACCATCAGCTCAATTTTCTCCGCTTCCCGCTTCCGTTCAGCGAGATTTGCTTCGACAATGTTTTGCAGATCGTCAATATCATAAAGATAGACGTCGTCAAAATCAGCCAGCGCCGGATCAAGATCGCGCGGCACAGCAATATCGACCATGAAAAGCGGACGGCCTTTCCGCTTTTTCATCGCTTTTCCCATCATCTCTTTTGTGACGACAAAGTCTCTTGCCCCCGTTGAACTGATGACGACATCGGCTTCCGCCAGCGTCAATTGAAGCTCTTCAAAAGGACGCGCTTGTCCGAGGAACTTCATCGCCAGCTCAGCTGCCTTCGCTTCTGTCCGGTTAATAACGGTAATTTTCGTAGCGCCATTGGCGTGAAGATGCTTCGCTGTCAGCTCACTCATCTTCCCTGCGCCAAGAATCACGACATGTTTACCGGCGAAGTTGCTGAAAATATTCTTACCAAGCTCGACCGCTGCATAGCTGACAGACACCGCATGCTGACCGATTTCCGTATTGGAATGAGCTCGCTTCGCAAGCGTGATCGCCTGCTTGAACATCTGATTAAAGATCGTGCCCGTTGCCTGCTGCTCCTGAGCGATTAGAAAACTTTCACGCACCTGCCCGAGGATTTGGGTTTCACCAAGGATCATCGAATCCAGGCCGCACGTAACCCGGAATAAATGTTCAATCGCTTGCTGATCTTCGCGGATCGTTACATACGGCAGAAATTCTTCCTTTTCCATGTCAAACCATTCAGCCAGAAAGGTTTTCGTGTAATGACGACCGGTGTGCAGCTGATCCGCGACAACATACACCTCGGTCCGATTACAGGTCGATATAATCGTGCACTCAAGAATACTTTTCATATGACGCAGCTTTGTTAACGCTTGAGGGAGCTCTGCTTCCTGAAACGCAAACTTTTCTCTCATTTCGACAGGAGCCGTTTTATAGTTAAACCCCACAACCAGTATATGCATCCTGACGTTCACCCCCATAATAAAAATCCCTAAGAAAACGCCAGAAGCGTCTTTCTTATCCTTCATCCGTTCTCTATCTTTTCTACCCTTTATCCTAAAGGGCGAATCCGATTCACTTTTAACTGTCTACATTATAACA
Organism: Halalkalibacter oceani; assembly: GCF_040544555.1. Taxonomy (NCBI): domain Bacteria; kingdom Bacillati; phylum Bacillota; class Bacilli; order Caryophanales; family Bacillaceae; genus Halalkalibacter; species Halalkalibacter oceani. The sequence goes on along the minus strand of NZ_JBEPKD010000016.1, from coordinate 21,524 downwards.
TGTCTAATGTAGCACTTCCAAAAAAATTGTGAACAGATCATGAAGGCTATGCTATCATGATCATATTGCAAGCTACATTCAGCATTATTACACAATCTCTACTATAACTATCATAACCGCGTAATGCAATAAGTATGTCTTATGCTTTCATCAAAGGGAGGATTTTATGAAACAGGGGCGGATTTTCCCGGGCTTTTTACTAATTGGTATTGGATGTTATTTTTTGCTGCAGCAGCTTTCTTTCCCATTTGCCGCGCAGCTTTTGTCCTGGCCTTCGATTCTCATTGTAATCGGAATCGCTTTTTTGGCCCAGGGGTATTGGGGCAGGGAAAGTTCAATGGTCTTTCCCGGAAGCCTCCTTACCGGACTCGGTGTTCACTTTCACGGCTTGCAGTTCATTGCGGCATGGCCGGATCATTGGGGAATGTATCCGTTCATTATCAGTCTTGCCTTTTTTCTTTCCTTTCAAAAGACGAAGCGTGATGGGCTGATTCCTGCGATCATCCTGCTGATTATTGCCATTATCAGCTTCACTTCACTCAACCCGTTCGCCTGGCTGCTGCATACCTTTGCGTTTCTCGGCGGCATTTGGCCGCTTATTCTCATTGCGCTCGGTATCATTCTTTTAATTAAAAGATGAACAGGAACGCAGAAAGAGCTTGAGACAAAACTAGCTTTGGACCTACTGGCAATGGCTTCACACGCCACAAGCCCGTTGTGAGAAACCCACTCACAACGGGCTTTAAAAGAGCGTGGCGGTTCCGCTCATTACATTGACGCATAGTAGAGAATTTTTTTCCATAATTCTTCTTTTCCATGGGCCGTTTCTGCCGAGAAAAGCATAATCGGATCGCTCTCATCCTTTTGCAAATCCTTAGAGATGATGCTAAGATGCTTTTGCCATTTTCCTTTTGGGATTTTATCGGCCTTTGTCGCGACAACGATCACCTGCATATCAAAGTGCTTCAGCCAGTTGTACATCATTTTATCATCTGCTGACGGCGGATGTCGCAGATCGACAATTTGAATGACCGCTTTTAACTGCGGGCGGTTTTGTAAATACGTTTCGATCATTCGTCCCCAGGCCTCGCGCTCGGTTTTCGGCACCTTGGCAAAGCCGTAGCCAGGTACATCGACAAAATAAAGCTGCTCATTCACCTCATAAAAATTTAACGTCTGCGTTTTTCCCGGTTTCTGGGACGTACGGGCAAGTCCCTTCCGATTGATCATCTTATTAATAAAAGACGATTTTCCGACATTGGAACGGCCGGATAACGCGATTTCAGGAAGTTGCGTATCGGGGTATTGGTCCGGCTTGACAGCGACCTTTGCCAACTCTGCTTTTGTTACTTTCATTGCTTTTCTCCTAACGCATGAGGAAGCACTTCATCCAAGTGTGAGACGAGGATGTACTCCAAGTCAGCCCGTACACTTTCCGGCACCTCTTCTAAATCTTTTTCATTGTCCTTCGGAATGATGATTGTTTTCAGACCGGCGCGGTGAGCGCTCATCGACTTCTCTTTCAAACCGCCGATCGGCAAGACACGACCACGGAGCGTCATTTCTCCAGTCATGCCAACTTCCTTTTTCACAGGGCGGCCCGTCAAAGCGGAGATCAGTGCCGTTGCCATTGTAATACCGGCTGACGGCCCGTCCTTCGGCGTCCCTCCTTCCGGCACATGGATATGAATATCACTGTTTTCATTGAAGCCCGGGTCAATTTCAAGCTCTTCAGAACGAGAACGAATATAGCTGAACGCCGCCTGAGCCGACTCCTTCATCACATCGCCGAGCTTTCCGGTGAGTGTCAGTTTTCCTTTTCCCGGAGAAATCGAAACTTCAATCGAGAGCGTATCGCCGCCGGCAGTCGTATAGGCCAGTCCAGTCGCCGCTCCAACCTGGTCCTCCACTTCAGCAAGACCATAGCGGAAGCGCGGCTTCCCAAGCATGTCCTCTACAGCTCTTTCCGTCAAGACAACCCGCTTCTTCTCACCCGACACAATGATCTTGGCAGCCTTCCGACAGGCCGAAGCCAATTGTCTTTCCAAGCTGCGCACGCCTGCTTCGCGCGTATAGTAGCGGACAATTTTCTGCAATGCTGTATCCTTTACTTGCAGCATCCCTTTTGAGAGACCATGATCCTTTTTCTGCTTCGGCAATAAATAATTCTTCGCAATTTGGATCTTTTCCACTTCTGTGTAGCCGGCAATTGGAATAATCTCCATCCGGTCGAGCAGCGGTCCCGGGATCGTGTTAATATTATTAGCCGTTGTGACAAACATCACCTTCGATAAATCATAAGGTTCTTCAATATAATGATCGCTAAAGCTGTTGTTCTGTTCCGGGTCGAGTACCTCCAGCAGGGCGGCAGATGGATCACCGCGAAAATCATTGGCCATTTTATCGATCTCATCAAGCAGAAATACCGGATTAATCGAACCTGCTTTTTTCATCCCTTGTATAATTCGGCCGGGCATCGCTCCGACATACGTGCGGCGATGACCTCTAATTTCGGCTTCATCGCGAACGCCGCCTAAAGAAATTCGGACAAAATGACGGTTCAGTGAACGGGCAATCGAGCGGGCCAGCGATGTTTTCCCGACTCCAGGCGGTCCCGCCAGGCAGAGGATCGGCCCTTTTAGTTCCCGTGTTAATTGCTGAACAGCCAAATATTCCAGCACGCGCTCCTTGACCTTTTCCAGCCCGTAATGATCCTCGTTCAAAATTTCTTCAGCGCGAATGACATCAAGCTGATCTTCCGTTTCCGTCGTCCACGGCAATTGAACAAGCCAGTCCAAATAATTTCTCAGAACGGAGCTTTCCGCAGAATTCGGCGGCATCTTCTCGTAACGGTCAAGCTCTTTTAACGCTTTTTCTTCGACAGACGGCGGCATTTCGGCTTTTTCAATCCGCTCGCGAAGACTCGCTACTTCTCCCGTGCGTCCTTCCTTATCGCCAAGCTCCTTCTGGATCGCCTTCATCTGTTCGCGCAAATAATATTCCTTTTGCGTTTTTTCCATCGACTTCTTGACGCGCTGGCCAATTTTCTTTTCTAATCCGAGCACTTCCTGCTCATTGTTCAGAATATCGATCAACGTCATCATCCGCTTTTCAACAGACGTCGTATCAAGCAGCTCCTGTTTCTGAGCCAGTTTCAACGGAAGATTCGCGCCGATCACGTCGGCGAACTGGCTTGGATCAGTCATATCTTTGACGATTGTCAATGTATCGGCTGATATTTTTTTGGAAACTTTCGTATATTGTTCAAACATCTTAAGAAGATTGCGCATCGTTGCTTCCAGCTGCGGAGTCATCTGACTATCCTCGTCCTCAAGCAGAAGCGCTTCTACCTGAAGAAAGTCCCCTTCATCAACGAATTGTTCAATCCGGGCCCGTTTCAGTCCTTCTACATGGATGCGGACTGTCCCATTCGGGAGTTTCAACAAACTCTTTACTTTCGCTATAGTTCCTACTGTATAAATATCTTCTTTCGTAGGTTCATCTATAGAAATTTCCTTTTGAGTAGCAAGTAAAATCTGATGATCATGTTCCATGACCTGCTCTAACGCTTGAACGGACTTTGCCCGACCGACATCTAAATGCAGCACCATTGCCGGAAAGACAAGCAATCCGCGTAACGGTAGAAGCGGAATTTGTCGTTTTGTCGCTGTATCGACCATCCGCATACACCTCCATACATCCTATTTCCAATCTAGCATTCACAAAGAACAGCGTACTTTCTTCCCACTGTTCCTTGAGATCTTTTGGGGAAGATTCTAATCTTTTTCAATTTTATCTTATCCCCCAACCTTTGTCTAATCTTATACTGGTGCTATGGATGTATTCATTTCAATTCCGGCAGGGACCACTTCCTGATCTGCTTCGGCTCCTTCCATTGCCAGCTCAAGAACCTCATCAAGATGCTCAACCGCAATCACCTCAATCCCGGTGACTTCCTGCAGGAGAGCCTGCTCATTTTCCTTAGGTATCATCACGGTTTGCGCGCCTGCAAGCTTTGCTGCTTCCACCTTCGCGACAACGCCGCCGACCGGCTTCACTTTTCCATGGATGCCAAGCTCGCCGGTCATCGCCACCGTATTTTTAATTTTTTCTCCGCGAATCGCCGAATAAATTCCTGTTGCGATCGCAATTCCCGCAGATGGACCATCAACGGGTCCTCCCCCCGGGAAATTGACATGAATATCATAATCCTGAGTCGGAATCCCCATTCTTCGCAAGACAGTCACGACGTTTTCCACTGACCCTTTCGCCATGCTTTTCCGGCGAATCGAACGCATTTGGTTGCCTGTGCTTTCCTCCTCAGCAATACCGGTTATGTTTACATTCCCTTTTCCCTCATTTTTAATAACATTAACTTCAATTTCCAGCAATGCTCCGAGATTAGGCCCATACACTGCGAGACCGTTGACGAGCCCTACCGCCGGCTGATGGTGAATCTTCCGCTCCGGACGCGGGGCCAACTGACTCGCATGAAGCACCCATTCGACATCGGCGCAGCTCAATGTTGTTCTGCCCTCCGACGTGGCAACACCGGCGGCGATTTGCACAATATTTACCGCTTCACGGCCATTGGTGGCGTATTTGGCAATGCATTCAATCGCTCCCTCTTCGGCTGTGAACGAGATTTTCGCCGCTGCTTTTTCAGCTATTTGAATAATTTCTTTCGGCTTGAGCGCGCGGAAATAAACCTCCAGGCAGCGTGACCGAATCGCCGGAGGAAGCTCCTGCGGCGTTCTTGTCGTCGCCCCAATTAAACGAAAATCCGCCGGCAATCCCTTTTGAAAAATATCGTGGATATGGCGGGGAATTTGACTGTTTTCCTCACTATAGTAAGCAGACTCTAAAAAGACTTTGCGGTCCTCCAGCACTTTAAGCAGTTTATTTAATTGGATCGAATGAAGCTCGCCAATTTCATCGATGAACAACACACCGCCGTGCGCTTTCGTCACCGCGCCGTGCTTCGGTTGGGGAATGCCGGCTTGTCCCATCGCTCCGGCTCCCTGATAAATCGGATCATGGACGGAACCAATGAGCGGATCGGCAATCCCCCGTTCATCAAAGCGGGCTGTCGTACCATCCAATTCAACAAAAACAGCATCCTGGGAAAATGGAGATTTCGCGTTGCGCTTCGCTTCTTCTAACACGAGGCGAGCCGCCGCTGTTTTGCCGACCCCGGGCGGTCCATAAATAATCACATGCTGCGGGTTCGGTCCGCATAATGCGGCACGCAGTGAGCGAATCCCTTCCTCCTGCCCAACAATATCAGCAAAGCTTGCGGGCCGAACCTTCTCGGAAAGCGGCTCGCTTAATGAAATGGAGCGCATCCTTCTTAATTGTTCCATCTCTTTTCTTGATTCCCGGTCAATCGAGACGCGCTGACTCCGTTGATTCCGTAATAAATTCCAAAAGTAAATGCCGATGACAACGCCAAAAAAAAGTTGCACAACCAATGCAATTCCAGTCCAATTCATACATACCCCTCCAGAAGTTGTCGTTTGTTTCTTTTAGTATGACCGGGAACCACTTCCCTAATCAAAGAAACTTCTGAGAAAGATTGGTTACGACTATCCTCATCTCAACGATAAAAAGCCTTGGATAAAAGGTCAAAACCAACCTTTCATCCAAGGCTTAAAACAGTAGCAGTTACGTTTCGGGCGCAGCCAGAAGGAAAGAAAACCATTTTCCTTCTGGCTTTAAAACCATGGCCCGGACTCCACGCGCTGTTTTGGAGATGTCTGCGCATAATGGCTCTGCGCGCTGCGTGTCAGCCAGGGGAAGTTCACCCTGGCTGACTTAAAAGAGCTTGCAGCGGCTCCGCTCATTACGTAAAAAGAGTGTTCCCATGTGGGAAGCCAGCGGTTACGTTCCGGGCGCAGCCAGAAGGAAAGAAAACCACTTTCCTTCTGGCTTTAAAACCGTGGCCCGGACTCCACGCGCTGTTTTGGAGATGTCTGCGACATCTCCTCTTACGCGCTTTCTTTTGGTTCGGTTTGGGAGAGTGTAATTTCTGTGCCGTCTTTTGTGAGCAGCGTTGGTGGCTCATTGTCTGTGACACACTTATCATGAATGATACATTTCACGACATCATCGCGTGATGGGAGGTCAAACATCACATCAAGCATTAATGTCTCGATGATGGAACGGAGGCCGCGGGCCCCTGTTTTCCGCTCAATCGCTTTGTTGGCAATTTCGCGCAAAGCTTCCTCTGTAAATTCAAGCTCAACATCGTCAAGCTCAAGCAGCTTTTGATATTGCTTTACTAACGCATTTTTTGGCGCCGTCAGGATTTCAACCAATGCGTCAATATCAAGTGGCTCAAGGCTGGAAATCACCGGCAGACGGCCGATAAATTCAGGAATTAAACCGAACCGAAGTAAATCTTCCGGTAAGACTTTGCCTAAATATTCACCTGGCTTCAGTTCCTCCTGTTTCACTTCTGAACCAAATCCGATGACTTTTTTCCCGAGGCGGCGTTTAATGATCTGCTCAATTCCGTCAAATGCTCCACCGCAAATGAAGAGAACATTTGTCGTATCAATTTGAATGAACTCCTGATGCGGATGCTTGCGTCCCCCCTGCGGCGGCACGCTCGCTGTTGTTCCTTCCAAAATTTTAAGCAGCGCCTGCTGCACGCCTTCACCGGATACATCACGTGTAATGGATGGATTTTCCGATTTGCGGGCGACTTTATCGATCTCATCGATGTAAATAATTCCTTTTTCTGCTTTCTCGACATCATAATCAGCGGCCTGAATCAGCTTCAAAAGAATATTCTCGACGTCTTCCCCGACATAACCGGCTTCAGTTAAAGAAGTCGCGTCGGCGATCGCAAACGGCACGTTTAAAATCCGCGCCAACGTTTGAGCTAATAACGTTTTCCCGCTTCCAGTAGGTCCGATCATACAGATATTACTTTTCGCCAGCTCGACTTCATCAGAGCGGTTTAAAGAGTTGATTCGCTTGTAATGATTATAGACGGCGACCGAAAGCGACTTTTTGGCGCGATCTTGTCCAATGACATAATCATCAAGAATTTGTCTGATTTCGTGCGGCTTTGGAACTTCCTGATATTCCACTTCTTCTTCCGTTCCAAGCTCCTCTTCCACAATCTCCGTACAAAGCTCAATGCACTCATCGCATATATACACACCAGGTCCAGCTACAAGCTTGCGGACTTGGTCTTGTGTTTTTCCACAAAAAGAACATTTTAATTGTCCTTTTTCCTCGTTAAACTTAAACATATTATCACCCCTAAAGAATAATTGTATCATCCTCGATGCTTCTCTATCTAGGATAAAGCGTTCCCAACTTGCTGACTTCACGACGACCATAGGGACGATACCTGTAAATCAAGCTTCTGATCGTATGTTTCGTCATTGTATCATACAAACGCAAAAACCACTAAAAAAAACTCTTTTTACCCGTCTTTCAGCTCAAAGCTTAATATGTACAGACCTTCATAGTGCTATGTGGATTACTTCATTTTATGTAAGGATTGCTTATACATTCAAGATTTAGAGAGAAAAATCCTTTTTCTTTTCTAAATTGATACACTTTTCTCACCTACTTCAAACCTGTTTTTCTAAGCTTGTTCTAAAAACAGGCATGTCATACACGAAAGAGCGAGAAAGTGAAGAATCATGATGTGGAAAAAGAGGTGTCTGAAAAGGCCGATTTTACCTTTTAAAACACCTCCGAAGCAATGGACCGAGCCGGCGTGAGTAATGTGCCTCACACCGTTACAGCCATCTTTAAACTTTGTACAAAATTAATGAATGACTTTATTTCTTTTTGCTGTTGTCAACAAGAAATTCAACAGCCTTTTGAACTTTCAGGTCACCTTTGATTCCTTCCAGTCCGCCCTGCGCGGCGAAAATCGTCTTGATTTCCTCAACCGACCGCTGGTACATTTCAGCCATTTTTTCAAGTTCCTTGTCAACATCTTCTTCCGTTACTTCCAAGTTTTCCGCATCAGCAATTGCTTCCAGCGTCAAATTGATACGGACGCGTTTTTCGCCGTCAACCTTGAACTGTTCGCGCATTGCCGACTCGTCTTGACCGGAAAACTGGTAATACATCTCAAGGTTCATTCCTTGCATTTGCAGACGTTGTTCGAACTCCTGCATCATCCGATCCACTTCAGTCGTGATCATTGCTTCCGGAATGTCGATCGTAGCATTTTCTGCCGCTTTTTCGACCAATGTGTCACGGATTTCATGGTGAGCTTCATGCTCTTTATCTTTTTGCAGCTTATCTTTCAGTTCCTTTTTCAATTCATCAAGTGTTTCCACTTCTTCATTCGCATCTTTCGCAAATTCATCATCAAGCTCAGGCAATTGCTTGCGCTTAATATCGTGGATCTTCACCTTGAACGTCGCTGGCTTCCCAGCAAGATTCTCCGCATGATATTCCTCAGGGAATGTCACTTCCACATCTTTTTCTTCCCCTGCTTTTAAGCCGACAAGCTGCTCTTCAAAGCCGGGAATAAATTGACCAGAACCGATTTCAAGCGAATAGTTTTCAGCCTTTCCGCCTTCAAACTCTTCCCCGTCAACGAACCCTTCAAAATCCATCACTGCAGTATCGCCGTTTTCGATTGCGCCATCTTCAACAACGACAAGCTCTGCCTGACGTTCCTGTAGTGATTTTAATTCTGCATCGATGTCTTCATCGGTTACAGTTGTATCCTTTTCTTCAACTTCAAGCCCTTTGTACTCGCCAAGAGTCACTTCCGGCTTGACCGTTACTTTTGCTGTGAAAACAAGGTTCGCACCTTTTTCCATTTTTTCAATGTCAATTTCAGGACGGTCAACAGGCTGAATACCTGTTTCGTCAACCGCACCGGCATACGCTTCTGGAAGAAGAATATCAAGTGCATCCTGATAAAGTGCTTCTACACCAAACTGCTTTTCGAACAGGGCACGAGGAACCTTCCCTTTACGAAAACCTGGTACGTTTACTTTTTTGACGACCTTTTTGAATGCTTGATCAAGAGCCTCGTCCACTTTTTCCGCAGCTACATCTACAGTAAGGACACCCTCATTACCTTCTAACTTTTCCCATTTTGTAGTCATTTACTTTCCCTCCAACTATACACATCTTCGTTTCCGAACGATAGATTTCTCATCATCATTGACAACCATTCTAGTATAACATAATGCCCGGTCTTTTCAAATATTACTTAGCGTCTCCGTTTAACGATTTTCATTTCTTGTATAAAACGGATCGGCCTGATAGACAAGACGTTCCAGCTGATTGACTTCAGCCACTTTTTCAGCCAGGGTGCTGCCGGAAACAGCATAGCGGCCTTCAATATGCTTCAGCTCTTCCTCGCCACCGATCCGTTCGCACGCACAATAATGAAAGACGGCCGTCCAAAGCTCCGCATCCTCAGGCTCCGGCAAAAACGGGAAAAGCGCAAAGAGATGGGCGGAGCTTAGCTGACGGGCAAATTCCAGCAGCTGCGGGCTTTCCTGTCCAAGCTCCTCATCAAGCTGTTTCAATAACGCTTTCCCAAACGATGATTCAAACGGCTCGACCAATTGAGCCGGTACAACTACGGCTTCTCTTTCTACTTTTGAAATATGTATTGGTTGATCATACCCTTTTTCCTGAAGGGCGAGCAGCGCCATGCTGCTCAGAGCTAAATCCTGCTCCGGCTTTTGTAAAAAATCAGCGAGCGCTTTCGTCGCTTCGACATCCGGAAGCTTCTTCAATTGTAAAATCGCCTGCATTTGCAATTCCGGGGAGCGTGAATCAAGCATATGTAAAATGTCTTCGGGTACTCCCTCAGGCTCGGTCTCCTGCTGAGCCAGCCATTCCTGGTCACCCGCCATCTGTCTGCTGAAGTGAAGAAGCTGATAAAAGGATTCCGCATATTGCGCGGGTACTTTGTTTTCAGAAAGGACCGCATCAAGAATGTCAACGACCTCTTGATACTGACCGAGCTGCACGAGCAAGGAGATATGAACCTGGAGATTATCATAATAATCGCCGATCCCTTCCTTTAGCAGTTCACTCGTATGCTCAACCGCCTCATCGAGCCGCCCGAGCTCAACAAGGCTCAGCATCTTGCCAAACAGGACTTGAGGGTGATCTGGCTCATGCTCCTCGGCCGAAAGAAAAAACTCCAGCGCAGCTGCACCATCCTTTGCCTTTAACGCATCCATCCCTTTTTCAATCAAACGTTTCACAAGCCCAGGATATAAAATCACTTTCTTATCCGTTTTATGTATTCGTTTATCCATTATGGAATCGCTCCACTCTTTCATGAGTTTGACTAATGATATTCCTTATAGTTTAACAATTCCCAATTCATGTGACAAACAACCCTCTTTTTTGGCAAAGCCTGTTGAATTCTCCTTTCTAAAATAGAGAAAGAGGTCTGTCCCTATAGTCAGCGGCAGCCCGGGTCGTCCCATACACCCGAAATCGTCTGCCGACTAATAAGGTCAGACCCTCATCTAACGTTAGCCGTTATCCAATCTTCTGTTCATATTCTTTAATCTTATCCTCATAGGTAAGAGTACGACCGATTTCATCCCAGCCATTAAGCAGCATCTCTTTCCAATAAGGATCAATCTCGAAGGATGCTTCAAAGCCTTCGCCCGTGATTTTTTGTGCCTCTAAGTCAACTGTAATCTCAACAGCCTGATTCGCACCGCTTGCGAGTAGCTGATTCACTTTCTTTTCATCAAGACGGATTGGCAGCATGCCATTTTTGACACAGTTATTATAGAAAATATCAGCAAAGCTTGGAGCGATAATAATTTTGAAGCCGTAATCCTGCAAAGCCCACGGGGCATGCTCGCGCGATGAACCGCAGCCGAAGTTATGAGCAGCGACTAAAATCGTCGCTCCTTTTGTGTGAGGCTGATTCAGTTCAAAATCCGGGTTCGGCGAACCATCTTTCAGGAAGCGCCAATCAAAAAATAGAAATTGTCCAAAGCCGCTGCGTTCCACCCGCTTCAAAAACTGCTTTGGAATGATTTGATCCGTGTCGACATTAACCCGGTCCATCGTTGCTATCGTTCCTGTATGCTTAACAATTGGTTCCAATGTACTCCCTCCCTCTGTTTAATGAGCGACTTGCTCCTTCTTCCACTTTCTCACATCAACAAAACGGCCATTGATCGCTGCGGCGGCGGCCATTTCCGGACTGACGAGATGAGTGCGCGCGCCTTTCCCTTGACGGCCCTCAAAATTCCGGTTAGAGGTTGATGCGCAACGCTCTCCTTCCGGCACAACGTCAGGATTCATACTTAAGCACATGCTGCAACCGGAGCTGCGCCATTCAAAGCCCGCTTCCTCAAAAATGCGATCAAGCCCTTCTTCTTCCGCAAGCTTTTTCACGCGTTCTGAGCCTGGTACGACAAGTGCCCGGACATTCGGAGCGACCTTGTGTCCTTTAACGACTTCCGCCGCGGCACGAATGTCGCTGATGCGTGAATTCGTACAGGAACCAATGAACACATGCTGAATTTCAATTTCTGAAATCGGCGTGCCTGGACGAAGATCCATATAAGCTAGCGCCTGAGCAATCGCACGTTGCTCCGTTTCATTTTTACCATCTTCAGGAGAAGGCACCACTTTTGAAATTCCTGCTCCTTGTGACGGGTTCGTTCCCCACGTTACCATCGGCTCGATCTCACTCGCATCAATCGTCACCACGCGGTCATAAGCCGCGCCTTCATCAGTAGCCAAAGCCCGCCACTTTTCAACAAGTTGATCAAAGGCTTCTCCTGAAGGAACGTTTTCGCGCCCTTTTAAATAATCAAAAGTTACCTGGTCAGGGCTAATCAGTCCTGCTTTAGCTCCTGCTTCAATCGACATATTACAAATCGTCATCCGCTCTTCCATCGTCAAACCGCGAATCGCATCTCCGGTAAATTCAATAACGGAGCCCGTTCCAACGTCAACGCCAAATTTAGCAATAATCGCTAAAATGATGTCCTTTGCTGCCGTTCCCGGCGATAACGTACCTGTTACCCGTACTTCAAGCGTTTTCGGGCGGGCTTGCCATAGTGTTTGCGTCGCAAGCACATGCTCGACTTCACTCGTACCAATCCCGAAAGCAAGCGCTCCAAAAGCACCATGCGTAGACGTATGACTATCTCCACATACAATTGTTTTTCCTGGCTGGGTTAACCCAAGCTCCGGTCCAATAACATGGACAATTCCGTTTTCAGGATGTTCAAGATCGACAAGATCAATGCCAAATTCACGGCAATTCTCTTCCAATGTTTCCATCTGCTTGCGGGCAATCTGATCGGTAATGTTATAACGGTCAACCGTCGGTACGTTATGATCCATCGTTGCAAAGGTTAAATCAGGGCGCCGCACCTTACGTCCTGCGAGCCGCAATCCTTCAAATGCCTGTGGAGAAGTTACTTCATGGACCATATGAAGATCGATGTAAAGTAAAGACGGCTTCCCCTCTTGTGCGACAACCTCATGCGCTTCCCAAATTTTTTCGATAATCGTTTTTGCAGCCATCATTCGCTCCTCCTTTTCTAGTAACCATACTCGGGTAGAAATGAGAGCAATGGATATGCTCCATTGCCCCGTGTACTTCTAAGATGTTGCCGTTGTCTGTTTTAATGCTTCTACGACTTTTTCCGTCATCTCGTCCGTTGACAAAACATTCGCCTGGTCTGTTAAGTCAGCCGTACGATAACCTTTCTTTAATACATCATCAATCGCCTTCTGCAACGCTTTCGCTTCCTCCGGCATTTCCAGCGTATACGCGAGCATTAACACGACTGAAGATAATGTCGCCAACGGATTGGCAATTCCTTTTCCGGCAATATCCGGCGCTGAACCATGAATCGGCTCAAATAACCCCGGGCCCGACTCACTTAAACTGGCAGATGGCAGCATCCCGAGTGACCCTGTAATCATTGAAGCCTCATCACTTAAAATATCACCAAACATATTTTCCGTGACGATGACATCAAATTGCTTCGGATTACGGATGAGCTGCATTGCCGCATTATCAACGAGCATGTGACTATACGTCACTTCCGGATAATCCCCGGCAACCTCTTCCACTACTTCGCGCCATAGCCGACTTGATTCAAGCACATTCGCTTTATCCACCGACGTTAAAATACCGCGCCGCTCACGAGCCAGCTCAAATCCTCGTCTGACGATTCTTTCAATTTCGCTTCTCGAATAAATTAATGTGTCAACGGCAGTTTCCTCTCCGTTCACCTCTCTGCGCTCACGAGGTTCCCCGAAATACAATCCGCCAGTAAGCTCTCTTACAATAAGCAGATCAACTCCCTGGACGACTTCATCCTTCAGGGGAGAAGCATCGGCCAAGCTGTCAAAAATCGTCACCGGACGCAGATTAGCAAATAAACCAAGTGATTTGCGCAAACCGAGCAGCCCTTTTTCCGGACGGATATCACCAGGCAGGGAATCCCATTTCGGTCCGCCGACGGCTCCTAATAATACGGCATCACTTTGCTGACAGGCATCAATCGTTTCTTGCGGTAACGGCGTACCGTATTCATCGATTGCCGCTCCCCCCAGATAAGCGTGCTTCACTTCAAATTCATGTCCATATGCTGTCCCGATTTCGGTCAAGACCCGTTCAGCTGCTGCTGTCACTTCTGGTCCAATCCCGTCACCCGGAAGAATGACAATACGTTTTTGCATGCAGTTGCCCCCCTTTCTTCCTGCTTTGTTATGCTCTATTGAGCCGGAAACAGCCATCCCGATAGAATGGCTTTATTTTAATTCGGCATATTTTCTGACATATAACGTTATAACTATCTGAATAAACGTCAGTGAATGTCTCTGCATCGCATCGGCAATAGGCTTCACTTTTCGCGGGAAGCTGGTGAGCCTCTTTTTGCTCGCACTTGAGGTCTCACCGTTGCTTTTTCTAAAGCTGCTGAAGAAGCACGATTTTCACTTTTTCAGCAGCAAGTTTTTTCAGTGGGTTCGCTTCTCCTCCCGCTGGAGTCTACACCAATTACATCCGCTGCATGATTACTTTGTACGGAATTTCCGTTCCACATTTTGTCAATTGAAATTAGTTGTTAGCGCCAACTGCACCTTTTTGTGCTTTAACGAAAGGCATCATTTCACGAAGCTCACGACCGACAACTTCGATTGGGTGGTTCTTTTCTGCTTCGTTGATTGTTGTGAATTCAGGACGGTTTGCCTGATTTTCGAGAATCCAGCCTTTTGCGAATTTACCAGTTTGAACGTCTGATAAGATTTCTTTCATTGCCTTCTTCGTTTCATCTGTTACGATACGAGGTCCAGCCTGGAAGTCACCCCATTGAGCCGTATCGGAAATGGAATAACGCATGTACTCAAGTCCACCTTCGTACATTAAGTCAACGATTAGCTTTAATTCATGCAAGCACTCGAAGTAAGCAACTTCCGGCTGATAACCAGCTTCAACCAATGTTTCAAATCCGGCTTTGACAAGCGCCGCCGTTCCACCGCATAGAACAGCCTGCTCACCGAATAGATCTGTTTCTGTTTCTTCCTTGAATGTAGTTTCAAGCACACCAGCACGAGCTGAACCAATTTGCTTTGCATAAGCAAGAGCGATTTCTTTCGCCTGACCTGTTGCATCCTGGAATACAGCGATTAATCCCGGTACCCCTGCTCCATCTTCAAATGTACGGCGTACTAAGTGACCAGGACCTTTTGGTGCAGCCAAGAAGACGTCGATATTTTTAGGTGGAACGATTTGGTTAAAGTGAATATTAAAGCCGTGAGCGAAAGCAAGTGTTTTTCCTTCTGTTAATTCCGGCTCGATTTCGTTTTTGTACACAGCCGGTTGAATTTCATCTGGAAGAAGGATCATGATTAAATCTGCCTGCGCAGACGCTTCACGAACGGAATATACAGTAAAACCATCGTTTTCAGCCTGCTCCCATGATTTCCCTTGGCGAAGTCCGATGATTACATCAACACCGCTTTCACGCATATTTTGTGCATGAGCATGGCCTTGAGAACCGTAACCGATAACAGCTACCTTCTTTCCTTGTAATACTGCCTCGTTTACGTCACCATTGTAATAAACTTTTGCCATAATAAATCTCTCCTCGAATTTTGAATTTTGTTTTTTTATTAGGAAATGAATTCCAAACTAGTTGATAAGGGTCAGCCGATATGGATCGGTGACAGGTTTTTTCGTGCTACGATTGAAGGCCGTAATACCTGTACGGGCGAGTTCTTTGATGCCATAAGGACGGAGCAAATCGATAAATGCTTCCACCTTTTGGTGATCACCCGTAATTTGAACAGTCATGCTTTCCCTGCCAATATCAATGACACTGGCCCGGAATGGATTAACAAGGGCAGCTACCTCACCACGTTGCTGCGGAGTGACAACGACCTTAACTAGGGCCAGTTCTCTCGCAACAATAGATTCATCGGTAATGTCCTTCACCTTCAACACATCGACCTGCTTATTCAATTGCTTGATGACTTGCTCGATGTTTTGCATGCTGTCGACAAGGACGACAAATGTCATTCTCGAAATCGCCGGGTTTTCTGTCATTCCGACGGTAATGCTTTCGATGTTAAAATGCCGTCTCGCAAACAACCCGGTGATGCGGTTAAGGACACCTGACGTGTTGTTAACAAGTGCTGTTATCGTCCGTTTCATGGCTTAACCCCCTCCATTTGATGATGACCTTTTCCTGGAGGAATCATCGGATAGACGTTCTCATCCTTGGCGACGCGAATATCCATCAGCACCGGGCCCGGATGGGCAAGCATTTCATTCAACGCTGCCGGTAAGTCGGATTTCGCATCAACTCTGATTCCTTTAATGTCATAAGCGCTTGCCAGCTTGACAAAATCAGGCTGAATCGGGAAGAGCGAATTTGAATAGCGCTCGCCGTGGAAAAGCTGCTGCCATTGTCTAACCATACCGAGTGAGGCATTATTGACGATGACCACTTTGACCGGCAAATTCAACTCCTGAAGAATCGAAAGCTCCTGAGCTGTCATTTGGAAGCCGGCATCGCCAGTTACGGCAATGACTGTTGATTCCGGCTCGGCAAACTGGGCGCCGATCGCAGCAGGGAAACCAAAGCCCATCGTTCCCAGCCCGCCGGACGTCACCCAGCGGTTCGGCTTATTAAACTGATAAAACTGCGCTGACCACATTTGATGCTGACCAACATCAGTCGTAATAATCGCCTCGCCTTTTGTCGCGTCATGCAGCATTTCCAGAAGCTGCTGCGGCTTGATCGTTTCGCCATCCTCTTTATACCAGAGCGGATATTCCTGTGCCATTTTTTGAAGATGACGGCGCCATTCGCTTGTGTCAGCCGGCTCGGTCTTCTCTTCAAGCAGCATTTGCAATGCCTGCTTCGCATCGCCGACGACCGGAATTTCGGTTTCGATGTTCTTCCCGATCTCCGCTGGATCAATATCAATATGGACGACACGCGCTTCAGGAGCAAAATGGTCGAGGTTCCCGGTTAAACGGTCATCAAAGCGCGCTCCGATGCTGATAAGCAAATCAGCTTCATGAATCGCCATATTGGCGGTGTAAGTACCATGCATCCCTGCCATTCCGAAGAACAGTTCATGGCTGCCAGGAAATCCGCCTAAGCCAAGCAATGTATGAACGACCGGAATCTGATACGCTTCCGCAAAGCTTTGCAGTTCATTAGCCGCTTTGCCGTGAAGCACGCCGGCTCCGGCGAGGATTACCGGCTTTTTCGACTCGGCTACCGCTTCCATCACCTTGCGAATTTGCAAACGGTTCGGAACGATTGTCGGCTGGTAGCCAGGAAGGACGACCTCCTGGTCATAGTCAAACAATCCACTCGCCAGAGAGACATCCTTTGGCAAATCAATCAAAACCGGACCCGGACGGCCTGTTGTCGCGATATGGAAAGCCTCTTTAATAATGCGCGGCAGCTCTTCAATCGAGCGGACCTGATAGTTATGCTTTGTAATCGGCATTGTAATTCCAATCATATCCGCTTCCTGGAACGCATCGGTTCCAATCACAGAAGTTGCTACTTGGCCCGTTATGACAACTAGAGGGAGAGAGTCAATCATTGCATCTGCGATTCCGGTCACAACATTCGTTGCCCCCGGACCAGACGTCACAATACAAACCCCCGGCTTTCCAGATACTCTGGCATAGCCTTCTGCGGCATGAATTGCGCCTTGCTCATGTCTTGCGAGAATATGACGGATTCCCGTTTTATAGATTTCATCATAGGTTGGAAGAATCGCGCCACCGGGGTAACCAAAAATGACATCGACGTTTTCTCTTGCAAGTGCTTCAATTAACATGCCTGAACCTGACAATTCTTTAATTGATTCATTTGCCTGCTGTTCTTTTTTCTTTACTTTCATACTCATCTCCTCGTGCCTCCTTACATAATCATAACTTTCTCTCCACACTGTCCAAAACAAAAAACCTTTCCACCCCATAGAAAGCCATCTCTGGCTTAAGGGGCGAAAAGGTTTCCTTTCCACGGTACCACCCTTATTCATTGAATTAACCATCATTCAATCTTACGGATAAGTTCAGGGACTTATCACATTTTGATAACGAGTGCTGTGAACACTCGACTAACCCTAATAGAATCCGTTCAGGCCAGTACTCAGAGGCGAGCTTCATCATTACTGACTTCACCGCATCTCAGCAACCGCGGCTCTCTGTTGAAGTCATCGTAAAGATTACTTTTCCTCATCTTCGTTTTCAAGCTATTAGATTTTCATAATTCCGCCTGTGTTGGCAGATGTGACTAATTTTGAATAACGGGCTAAGTAGCCTTTTTTAACTTTTGGTTCAGGCTCTACCCATCCTTCTTTACGCTTCGCATGTTCTTCCTCTGATACTAGCCACTCAATTGTCCGGTTTGTCAGGTCAATGCGAATCTTATCGCCATTTTCCACAAAAGCGATCGGTCCGCCTTCAGCTGCCTCAGGAGAGATGTGGCCAATGGAGATCCCTCTGGAAGCTCCTGAGAAACGGCCATCTGTAATCAGTGCGACCTTTGTTCCTAAGCCACGACCGGTGATCGCTGACGTAGGAGCAAGCATTTCCGGCATTCCCGGGCCACCCTTCGGCCCTTCATAACGAATGACGACAACGTGGCCGGCACGGACAGTGCCATCATTGATTCCTTGCTGCGCCTCATCCTGTGAGTTAAAGACAATCGCTTCCCCTTCAAAAACTTTAATCGAAGGATCTACAGCTCCAACCTTGATGACCGCACCGTCCGGGGCAATGTTTCCATAAAGGATTGACAGGCCGCCGACCGGGCTGTATGGATTATCTTTTCGACGAATGACATCATCATTAGTAATTTCTGCATCTTTGACGTTTTCATACAAGCTTTTTCCGGTAATGGTAATGCGATCGCGGTGAATCGCACCTTCGATTTCACAGAGCTCTTTAATAATGGCGCTTACGCCACCCGCTTTGTGAACATCATCCATCGAATAATCCGATGCCGGACTGATCTTACATAAATACGGTACGCGTTCAGCTACTTGGTTAATCCGCTGTAAATCATAGTCAATCTCTGCTTCGTTGGCAATCGCCAATGTATGAAGGACAGTGTTTGTAGAACCACCCATCGCCATATCAAGAGCGAAAGCATCGTCAATTGTTTCTTCCGTGACGATATCGCGTGGTTTAATGTCATTTTTAATCAGGTTCATCAAATGCTTCGCCGCATCCTTAATGAGCTGATGCCGGTCTTCTGAAGTCGCGACGATCGTTCCGTTGCCCGGCAATGCCAAACCGAGCATTTCCATCAACGAGTTCATCGAATTGGCGGTAAACATCCCCGAACAGGACCCACAGGTTGGACAGGCTGACTGTTCAATTTCAAGCAGCTCTTCCCTTGTCATTTTTCCTGACGAAACAGCGCCCACTCCTTCAAAGACAGATACGAGCGAAAGGCTTTGACCATCTTTCGTCCGTCCCGCTTCCATCGGTCCTCCTGATACGAACACGGAAGGGACATTGGTCCGCACTGCCGCCATTAGCATTCCCGGCGTGATTTTATCACAGTTCGGAATGTAAAATACTCCGTCAAACCAGTGAGCATTAATAACGGTTTCTGCTGCGTCACAGATAATTTCGCGACTCGGAAGGGAATAGCGCATGCCGATATGCCCCATCGCAATCCCGTCATCAACTCCGATTGTATTAAATTCAAATGGAATACCGCCGGCTTCTCGAATCGCTTCCTTTGCCACTTCCGCAAACTTATTTAAATGCATATGGCCTGGAATAATATCGATGTATGAATTACAGACACCGATAAACGGCTTATCCATTTCGTCTTCTTTTACACCTGCAGCGCGTAGAAGACTTCGATGAGGTGCCCGATCGATTCCTTTTTTTATCATGTTACTTCTCATACAACTCTCTCCCAACTTCAACGCTTCTCGCTGTTTCTATTAACTGATTTCTACTTCCGGATATACTTTTTCACCATCTTCAATTACTTTCGCTCTGAAAGCTTCAAGAAGCCGGTTCGTTTCTTTTCCAGGATGGCCATCCCCGATTTGCCGGCCATCGACTTTCACGACGGCGATCACCTCAGCTGCTGTTCCTGTTAAAAAGACTTCGTCAGCTGTATACACATCATGTCTCGTGAATGGTTCCTGCTTAACCGTATAGCCAAGCTCGAGAGCGATTTCGATAATCGCGTTCCGCGTAATACCTTCGAGGGCACCGACGTAGCCTGGAGGCGTGGAGAGCGTGTTCCCTTTTACGATAAAGACGTTGTCCGCCGAGCCTTCGGCGACATAGCCTTGATCATTGAGCATCAGCGCTTCACTGACTCCGGCAAGACTGGCCTCGATCTTCACAAGAATGTTATTCAAATAATTCAGAGATTTAACTTTAGGACTAAGAACATCCGGCCGGTTCCGTCTTGTCGCGACCGTGATAATTTCCAACCCACTTTCATACAGTTCCTTTGGAAACAGGGCAAGCTCTTCCGCGATTACAATCACTTGCGGATTCGAACAGGATGATGGATCCAGCCCTAGATTTCCAACTCCCCGCGAAACGACGAGGCGGATATAAGCATTCTGCAATTTGTTCTTTTGCAGCGTCTTAATTAAAATGTCAGTCATTTCTTCTTTCGACTGTGGAATCATAAGCATGATCGATTTAGCAGAATCATAAAGCCGATCAAGATGCTCCTTTAATCTGAATACATTCCCCTCATAAACGCGAATTCCTTCGAATACGCCATCCCCATATAAAAAACCGTGGTCATAAACCGAAATCTTTGCATCTTCCTTCTCAACGAACTCTCCATTTAAATAGATCCACTGTTCAGCTATGACGCTCACTCTCCTCATCATTCATGCCACTTCTAGTATGTGTAAAACGCGAGATGTTCGGCATATGAAATATCTCTCTTGAGCGGACATTTGTTTATAATATTAGTTGTTGTTTGAGGTTTATAATACGCTGAATCAGGGGCATGGTCAACCACTTTTTCAGAAAATAATTTGACTATTTTGATTTGTCAGCCCTCTTGTATGCGCTTACATCACTGTTATTGCCTGTTCCGACGTTAGATTTTTCGACATAAAAAAAGTTTCGGGCCTCTATCTTTTCGTTTGCTGCCGTTGTTTCTCCTTCACTTGAATTAATTCGCACCTGCTATTTTTTAGCATAGAATGACAAAAGCTGGGACATCCTATAGAGGGGTGATAAGCAATGATTAAATTCCTGAAACGGACGTTAAGACGATCCACTAAATTTCCTTATATTCACATCCGCCAGCGCTCAAAAGCATCACTTGTCATTGTCAAAGACCTTTCCAGCCGCTGTAAAACCGAAGCGGAACAAAAGCTTTATCAGCAATTACGGGCAAGGCTCTATTATCCGACTCCGAACTATTATGTTCAAGGCGTCTTGATTTCCCTGGCCTTAGTTCCATTCAAGCTCGCTTTCATCGAATCGCATCCGGGTATTAATCAGTCACGCATCAGCCGTCAGCTTAGAAAAAAAGGCTGGCAGGTCGTCTATTTCGATGCAGAAAGCTTGCTTCACGATGAGAACCGTTATGTGAACAAACTTTTACAAGCCGCCCCGGAACCAATTAAAAACGTCTCTTCCTGATCTTACTTCGGGAAGAGGCGTTTTTTGGCTAAGGAAACGCGATCTTAAAAGCCACTCTCCCTTGTAACTCATAAGTAGCGCATAGCGGCTCTTCATCTTTCTTTATCGTTTCTGTCAATAGCAAAAAGCCTTCTGTTCTATTCGCTAGAAAGAAGGCTGCTCTATTTTCACTTATGTAATAGTCAAATGGCGTCCCAGGAGAGATTCGAACTCCCGACCGACGGCTTAGAAGGCCGTTGCTCTATCCAGCTGAGCTACTGGGACCAAAAGCGGGTGATGGGAATCGAACCCACGACATCAGCTTGGAAGGCTGAGGTTTTACCACTAAACTACACCCGCACGTTTTTAATATTATCCTCTTATTTTCAGCACGCAACTGGCATGCCTCTTCCTCTTCTCGCTT
>NZ_JBEPKD010000015.1:0-100023 GCF_040544555.1 Halalkalibacter oceani | reverse complement strand
GGAGGAATACCCAAGTCCGGCTGAAGGGATCGGTCTTGAAAACCGACAGGCGGGTTAAACCGCGCGGGGGTTCGAATCCCTCTTCCTCCGCCATAATTTCTTTATTCTTAAGCCAGCCAATGGTAAAATGAGAATAATGGTTATCATTTAAAAAATGGACAAGTTGAAGAGAAAGCATCATTCAAGTACTTTTTAACGACGCGGGGTGGAGCAACAAGCAAAGCATCCGCCGAAACAGCGGCGAGTAAACTCGACGCATGAAAGCTTCCTTGAATAGTCAGGAAGAGGAGAGTTCTAATCTCCTTTGAGAAGCATCATCCGAATACTTAATAACGACGCGGGGTGGAGCAACAAGCAAAGCATCCGCTGAAATAGCGGCGAGTAAACTCGACGCATGAAAGCTTCCTTGAATAGTCAGGAAGAGGAGAGTTCTAATCTCCTTTGAGAAACATCATCCGAATACTTAATAACGACGCGGGGTGGAGCAGTCTGGTAGCTCGTCGGGCTCATAACCCGAAGGTCGGCGGTTCAAATCCGTCCCCCGCAATACCATTGGTCCGGTAGTTCAGTTGGTTAGAATGCCTGCCTGTCACGCAGGAGGTCGCGGGTTCGAGTCCCGTCCGGACCGCCATTGTACGATCTTATAGTGGAGGGGTAGCGAAGTGGCTAAACGCGGCGGACTGTAAATCCGCTCCCTCCGGGTTCGGCGGTTCGAATCCGTCCCCCTCCATTTTATTAGTGTGTGGCGATTGTGGCGAAGTGGTTAACGCACCGGATTGTGGTTCCGGCATTCGTGGGTTCGATTCCCATCAGTCGCCCCATTTATACATATGTATTGGGCTATAGCCAAGCGGTAAGGCAACGGACTTTGACTCCGTCATGCGCTGGTTCGAATCCAGCTAGCCCAGCCATTTCGCGGAAGTAGTTCAGTGGTAGAACACCACCTTGCCAAGGTGGGGGTCGCGGGTTCGAATCCCGTCTTCCGCTTTAATAATAAGCGCCCTTAGCTCAGCTGGATAGAGTGTTTGACTACGAATCAAAAGGTCGGGAGTTCGAATCTCTCAGGGCGCGCCATTTATTTTCATCATTCCTATGCGGGTTAGTTTAGTGGTTGAAACCTCAGCCACGAGCAACACGATCGTGAAAGTCTTCGAGTTGCCTCGACGCATCAACTTCGAAGGGTAGCTGGCAGAGGAAGAGGCATGTAGGTCGCGTGCTGAAATAATTGAGAATATTAATTGAAAAATGTGCGGGTGTAGTTTAGTGGTAAAACCTCAGCCTTCCAAGCTGATGTCGTGAGTTCGATTCTCATCACCCGCTTTTTGATTTTTAGCTATTGGGGGCCTGTAGCTCAGCTGGTTAGAGCGCACGCCTGATAAGCGTGAGGTCGGTGGTTCGAGTCCACTCAGGCCCACCATTCCCACAGTAGCTCAGTGACGAGCCTAAGCATCGTCGAAAAGCCTCGAGTTGCCTCGATACAGCAGGCAGCGGAGCTGTTAAAAGGAAGAGACTGGTATCGCAAGCGTGCGATGAAAAAATGACAATGATATTCCACAGTAGCTCAGTGGTAGAGCAATCGGCTGTTAACCGATCGGTCGTAGGTTCGAGTCCTACCTGTGGAGCCATGGAGAAGTACCCAAGTGGCTGAAGGGGCGCCCCTGCTAAGGGTGTAGGTCGCGCGAGCGGCGCGAGGGTTCAAATCCCTCCTTCTCCGCCAGTGGCCCGTTGGTCAAGCGGTTAAGACACCGCCCTTTCACGGCGGTAACACGGGTTCGAATCCCGTACGGGTCACCATTGATTCCATGACATCACTGAAAAACAGCAAGAGCCATTAGCTCAGTGACGAGCAAAGCTTCTGTGATAATCTTCGAGTTGTTCCGACGCATCTACATCAGAGCGCTGCGGGAAGAGGAAGGAACAGGCAAAACATCGAAGTGAAGCATCGTCCGTAATCATCATGAAAATCATCACTGAAAAACAGCAAGAGCCATTAGCTCAGTTGGTAGAGCATCTGACTTTTAATCAGAGGGTCGAAGGTTCGAGTCCTTCATGGCTCACCATTTTGTAATATGCGGGTGTGGCGGAATTGGCAGACGCGCTAGACTTAGGATCTAGTGTCTTATGACGTGGAGGTTCAAGTCCTCTCACCCGTATTATGAAAAAGCCGTAAGACAGATCAATATGATCTGTCTTACGGCTTTTTTGTTAGTGGTTTTAGATTTTACGAATAAAAAGCCATAAAAAGCCATAAAAAGCGCGTCAGGTAATCTGACGGATAAGTAGATATCCTCTTTATGTCCGTTATAATGAAGTTAACTGATATATGTAACGGGTTACAGTTTTTCAGAAAATCAGTTGACATTATGACAAAGCATAATTATACTGAAAATTAAAAATAATATTTATATTATAATATTTTTTATTGAGAGATGTGTAACGGGTTACAGAATTTATATAGCTGATGTGTAACCCGTTACACAAAAGGGAGGTGTTTCCAACAACTATTCGTGAAGTTGCCAAACGTGCTAATGTGTCCGAAGCGACGGTCTCGAGAGTCATTAATAAGAAAGGTTATGTCGGAAAAGAAACATTGAAGAAAGTCGAAGCGGCAATTGCTGAACTGAACTATACACCTAATGAGGTCGCTCGAATGTTGTTCAAGAAAAAATCGAATACGATCGGTCTCCTGATTCCAGATATTACGAACCCCTTTTTCCCGGAATTAGCAAAGGCGGTTGAGGCAGTGGCGCAGAGGCTAGGATATTTGTTGATTCTTTGTAATACGGAGTCCAATCCGGAAACAGAAAAAAAATATGTAAGAGAGCTGACGCATAAATACGTCGACGGACTAATCATTATGAACCAGAACAATGAGGACATTACTTATGATGAACTTCCATTTCCAACATTGTTTCTGGATCGGGTTCATGATAAACGGGTGCTTTCCGTTTCCTCCCAAAATAAAGAGGGAGGACGGATTGCGACCGAATATTTGCTGCAGACTGGCAGCAAGCGAATCTTGCATATTCGCGGCCCACATAATGTGACAACGGCGACGGAGAGAGCAGAAGGCTATCAGGAAGTTATGAAAAAAAACAATCTTGCAGCTCATGTGATGGACTGTGATTATGCCACAGAGGCTGCTTATCAATTAGGTAAATCGTTATTTAAAAAAGCGGTCGAGTATGATGCGATTTTTGCTGGTAATGATTTAATTGCTGCCGGTGTATTGATGGCTGCCAAAGAGTATCAGATTTCAGTTCCAGATGAGTTGCAAATTATTGGCTATGATGGGATTGATCTTTGTAAACATACGAGTCCCCAGCTGACGACAATTCAGCAGCCGATTTATAAGATGGGTGAGCAGGCAGCGATCTTACTTATCGCCCAAATTGAAAATCAGCTGCAGGAGAAAGAAAGCAGTAGCCATTCCTTCCCGGTGGAATTGATCCAACGGGGCACAACAAAGCCACTGAGGTAGTAGCAAGGGAGAGAGAGATACATTGAAAAATATATGTTTAAAACCGCATGTCGTAGTAGTGGGAAGCATCAATATGGATTTTGTCGTAACTGCGGCAAAGTGGCCGACCCCGGGCGAAACGATAGTAGCTACGAGCTTCAATGTTTTTCCGGGGGGGAAGGGCGCCAATCAGGCTGTTGCCTCTGCTCGCGCTGGAGCAAAAGTATCCTTCGTCGGCGCGGTCGGTGACGATGATCTAGGGCAAAATGCATTGCACAATTTAGAAGCTCATTCCATTAATACAAAGCATGTGCATGTGAACGAAGAATGTAATACCGGCAAAGCGTTAGTGACGGTAGTCAATGGCGAGAACTCAATCATTATTGATGAGGGGGCAAACGGCAGCTTAAATGAAGTCCACATTGAACAGCTTACAGCACTTTTTACAGAAGCGGATATTGTTTTAATGCAAAATGAAATTCCATTTCGAACACAGGAAAAGGTTGTTGAGGTGTGCAGAGAAATCGGTGTTCCAGTTGTGTATAATCCTGCTCCCGCACGTAAACTGTCACGACCGTTTCTCGAAAAAGTACAGTACTTGACGCCAAATGAGCATGAGCACCGGGCGATTTTTTCAGCGGATAAGCACATGCAAACGGCTTTTCAACAGAAAGTGATTCAGACGAAGGGCAAGGATGGAATTGACTTCTGGGTTAATCATGATTTGCGGCATATTGACAGCATGAAGGTTACTGTTGTCGATACAACCGGCGCGGGTGATACGTTTAATGGAGTATTAGCAACTGAGCTAGCACGTGGTTATGAGCTGGAGCAGGCCGTGGTGACTGCAAACATCGCAGCTGCGCTTTCGGTACAAAAAAAAGGAGCTCAGACGGGAATGCCAACGGAGACTGAAATCGCCAAAGCTGTAAAAAAGCTTAAATGAGAGAGCTTTTTTAGTGAACGCATCAAGAAGGGGAGGGTAACATGACAAGTTTGATCTTAAAAATGTCTGGGATTGATAAATCCTTCCCAGGTGTAAAAGCATTATCGAATGTCGACCTGGATCTTTATAAAGGGGAAGTACACGCCTTAATGGGAGAGAATGGAGCAGGGAAGTCGACCTTGATGAAGATTCTCTCCGGTCTTTATCAACCGACAGACGGGACGTTTTATGTAAAAGGAAAGGAAGTCCGGTTTCAATCACCTGCAGATGCTGAAGACGCTGGTATTTCAATGATTCATCAGGAGTTTAATCTGTTTCCAAACTTAACGGTGGCCGAGAATATTTTTATTGAGCGTTCTTCGATTTTAGGAAAAGCAGGCCTGATCAACTGGAAATCCATGTACAACAAAGCCCAGGAACTGATCGAATCATTGGGGGCAACGATCGATGTCCGCGATAAGGTGCAGGATTTAAGTGTGCAAAGCCAACAGGTTGTTGAAATCGCCAAGGCGATCTCCTTTGATGCTGACATTTTGATTATGGACGAGCCTTCAGCTGCCTTGCCGGAAAATGAAGTGAAAAATATGCTGGAGGTTGTCAGGCGATTAAAGGAAAAAGGGGTGGCGATTGTGTATGTCTCCCACCGAATGCCCGAAGTATTTGAAATTGCAGATAAAGTGACAGTGTTACGTGATGGAAATAAAATTGCGACAAAGCCTGTGCAGGAGACGACCCAGAGTGAACTGATCAGCATGATGGTCGGGAAGGCGGTGGACGAGCTTTATCCGAGCAAAACGAAAGCGATCAGTGAGGACGTTGTGCTAGCAGTGCAGGATCTGGAAATCACCCCTCGCCATCAGGTGAGCTTTGAGTTAAGGAAAGGTGAGATCGTTGGTCTGTTCGGTCTGGTGGGGGCAGGTACCCACAATGTCGCCCAGCGTTTGTTCGGCTTAAAAAGAGGCGGAGGAACAATCAGCATTAATGGGAAAAAGGTAAAAATCAGCAGGCCAAAACAGGCAAAGAAGAATGATATTGGCTATGTGCCGCCTGACCGTCATCGTCATGGTCTCGTAAAGGAAATGACTGTCCAAGAAAATTTGACGCTAACCATCCTCGAAAAATTATCTTACTATTCGAAACTGAACAAAAAGAAAGAAAAAGAAATCATTCAAACATATATTCAGGATTTGCAAATTAAAACACCACACGAGAAACAGGTCGTCAATTTACTCAGTGGAGGAAATCAGCAGAAAATTGTTCTTTCAAAATGGCTCGTCACCCATCCAAAGATTTTAATTTTGGAGGAGCCGACGCGTGGGGTTGATGTCGGAGCAAAAGCGGAAATCTATGCACTGATTCAAAAGCTGGCAAATGAAGGGATGAGTATCCTCTTTATCTCGACTGAAATGCCAGAGGTCATAGGGATGAGTGACCGGATTCTCGTGATGCACGAAGGAGCAATTGTGAAGCAATACAGCTATGGCGAAGTCGAGCAAAATGAGCTTTTGGCGATTGCTTCGAGCCCGGGCGGAATTGAGGTGAAAACAACATGAAAAGAATTATGAGCATTCATGAGGCACCGATTATCTTGTTTACATTGATTGTCTTTTTCATCTTTACGACCCTCTCTCCCAACTTTCTACAAATGTCGAACTTGCAGACGATTCTCCTGCAAATTACGATAACGGGAATTATTGCGATTGGGATGACAATGGTCATTTTATTAGGAGGGATGGATCTATCCGTAGGAGCGGTGCTTGCCCTTGTCGCGACTATTGTTGGTCTGCTGGTGAATGCGGGAGTGAATATGTGGCTCGCTGTCTTACTCGGTATTGTGGTAGGGGCATTATGTGGGGCTATTAACGGCTTCATTATTACGATGTTCAATATTCCGGATATTATCACGACACTGGCGACAATGTATATTTTTCGTGGCATTGCTGTATTCGTTAGCGGTGGCGTGTGGGTGACCAACTTTCCAAAGGAATTCGAATTTCTGGGACAGGGAAAATTACTCGGCATTTCTTTTCCGGTGCTTGTCCTGTTTGTCTTGGCGTGTGGCTTTATCCTGATCCTCGGATTTACGAGATTCGGCCGACGAATCTATGCGATTGGCGGGAATAAGAATGCAGCCCGTCTTTCCGGGATGGCGATGAAGCGGACAAAGTTTTTTGTCTATTTGTACAGTGGGATGCTCAGTGCGGTTGCCGCGGCGATCTATGCTTCAAACGTCGGAAGCATACAGGCGTCCACTGCCGCGTTAAATATCTCCTTTGATGTGATTGCTGCCGTTTTAATTGGCGGTGCGAGCATTTTCGGCGGAACTGGTACAATCGTCGGCTCGATGTTTGGTATTTTATTGCTCGGCATTATTCAGAACGGTGTGATCATCAGCCAGTTTTCTCCCTATTGGGTTGATGCGATTACCGGTTTGCTAATCATTGTCGCGATTATTATTAATTCATTAAAGAGGTGGAAGGATAGCTTGAAACTGGAGGGTAAGCTCAAATGATCACGATAATGAAAAAAACGATCCACCCTTTCGTCAATAATCAAATTGTGATATTGTTACTGCTTTTAGTTGGACTGAGTCTTTTCTTCCGCCTTCAGTCTCCGTACTTCCTGACACAGGGAAATATTTTCAACATTTTAAGCCAAATTGTTGAAATTGGACTGATTGCAATTCCGATGACCTATGTGATTATTTCAGGAAACATGGATTTGTCGGTGGGCTCGATTATGGGATTAGCCGCTGTTGCTTTAGGGATGTTTCATACGATGGCCGGTCTTGATATTTGGCTTAGTGTGATCCTCGCTCTTATCGTCGGGATTTTATGCGGGGCTTTAAATGGATTGCTCATTGCCAAGTTCAAAATGCAGGCAATCGTTGTCACCATCGGAACAATGGTTATGCTGCGCGGCTTCATTTATGTTCTGACTGAAGGAAGGCCGATCAGCGGCTATCCGCCGGAATTTTACTTTTTAGGACAAGGTCAGCTGGGCGGTCTCCCGTTTAATACGATTGTACTCGTTATTGCCTTTGTATTAGCGTATTACCTCATACGTCAGACGCGCTTCGGCCGCTATACGTATGCGCTAGGGAACAACGAAGAGGCTGTTCATTTTTCCGGAATTAACGAAGTTCGAACTCGCTTTATCATTCTAGTCTGTAATGGCTTCTTTGCTGCTCTTGCCGGGGTCTTTCTCGTTTCACGCCTTGCTACGGCAGAAGCGACAACTGGAAGCGGGATTGAGCTTTCTGTCATTACAGCCGTTTTAATCGGTGGTACCCATATTTTCGGCGGAAGAGGAAGTCTGGTCGGAACAATGATCGGTGTTGTCATTATCGGTGTATTAAATAATGGTTTGAACTTAATGGGTGTCTCAAGTTTGTTCCAAATGGTTATTTTAGGGTTGTTTATTCTAATTGCTGTAAGCAGGCAAAAATCATAAACGAAATGAGGAAGAAAAAATGAAAAAATGGTTAGTTGCTAGTCTATCAATCTTTACTGCTTTTACATTAGTAGCGTGTGGGTCTGAGGATCAGCCAAGTCCGGCAGAAGAAGGCGCCGGTGAAGAGGTGGCAGAGGGAACAAACTCTTTCTTTATTAATCCGAAATCAATTGGTCCGGCTTATTTTACAGCAGCTGAACGAGGTGCTGAACAGGCTGGGGAAGATCTAGGTGTGGAAGTTATTTTTAACGCTCCAACGGAAACGAGCTCTTCTGATCAAATTAATATGATTCAGGACATGATGATCCGGGAAGTCAGTGGGATTGGGATTTCACCGAATGATGGAGAAGCGGTTGTCCCGGTCATTGGGAGAGCGATCGAACAGGGGATACCGGTTGTCACATGGGACAGTGACGCGCCTAATTCAGAGCGGGCGTATTATGTCACACCAGCGACTGATGCAGAATTAGGAGAAGCATTTGCAGAAGAAATTGCTAATCAGATTGGCGGAGCCGGAGATGTGGCATTTATGGTTGCAGGATTGGGCTCGACAAACCAAATCGATCGTGTCGATGCGGCGGAAGCTTATTTTGAGGCAAACTATCCGGACATCAATATCGTCACTGTAGTAGCAAGCGACGACGATCAGCAACGTTCTTATGATAATGCACAAAATCTGTTAAATACGTATCCAGAGCTTGATGGAATTGTCGGCTTCGCCGGTGGAGAGCCTCCGGCAGCTGCCCAGGCTGTTGCTCAGGCGATTCAAAATGGCAGTATCGAAGCTGGTTCGATTGCAATCACAGGTTTTGCCGTCCCTAGCTTAGTTGAAAATTACATTGAAGAAGGGATCATTGAAAAGATTATTACATGGGACCCGGCCATGCTTGGTTACGTTTCTGTATATGTTTTAAATGAATTAGCGAATGGAAACGAAATTCCGGAAGGTGAACTGGAAATTGCGAATATCGGCAGCGTCAGAGTGGAAGGACAGAACATCTTTACTGGAACGATTGATTTAACAGAAGAAAATATCGGCGAATTTGATTTTTAATCCGGAGGTGATGAATGATGGAAACGATTCAGGTCGAACCGCTTACAGATTCAAGCTTTGAACCATACGGGCGCTGCTTCGAAATCCCCGACGCCCCTCCTTCAAAAGAAGGAGAGGGGTGGGATTGCTGGAGTTATCTTGCGAATATGGAAGCCACAACCCGCGTCGGGGTCGGGATGGTCAGAACGCAGAAAAGAGAGCTGATTGTCGATTCAATGGAACGGCATGTCAGCCGTGAGGAAATTTTGCTTCCTTTGTATGATGAGATTATTCAGCCGGTCGGATTATATCGTGATCTTGCAGATCCTGAGGAAGCACCGGATATTCAAACAGTGAAATGCTTTCTCTTAAAGCCCGGTCAAGGCATTATAATCGGAAAAGGAATTTGGCATAGTCCGGCCTATCCGGTAAACAGGGATACTGATTATTTATTTATGATCGAGAACAAAAAGGATGCTTTCGGGGATGAAATGATCAACCCGTGGGAGAGGTTCATCGGTGAGCGGAAATTTAAAATGAGAGTATAGAAAAGAGGATGTCATATGAATGAAAAAGAGAGAGTGCTAAGTTGGATTGATGAGCATCACGATGACATTTTGACGACGTTAAAAGAACTCATCAACATTCCCAGTGTCAACCCCTGGTTTGGAGAAGCGACAGAGCTTTCGGACGAAAAAGGGGTGCAGGCGTATATTGCAGATAAGATGAAAAAGCTTGGGGCAGAAGTAGAGCAATGGGAGCCAAATGCGGATGCTTTGCGTGAATATGAAGGAAGAGCAGGCTACTATCCAGGAAGAGACTTTACGAACAGACCGAACCTTGCGGCGACCTTCAAAGGAGAAGGTGATGGAAACTCTCTGCTCCTGTTTGGACATATTGATGTCGTGAAGGAAGGATCAAATTGGACGAAGCCGGCATTTGCCGCCGAAATTAGTGATGGTAAACTATATGGCCGCGGTGCTGTCGATATGAAGGGTGGCGTCGCCTCCATGATCTCGGCGGTAGAGGCTTTAAAAAAGACGAATGTGCCATTAAAAGGCGATGTAGTAGTCGGTACCGTTGTTGACGAGGAAGCCGGCGGGATGGGCGCTCTCGATTTTATCGCCCAGGGCTATCGCACTGACGGATGCATTTTGACAGAGCCGACCTCGCTGCAAATTGCGCCATTATGCCGCGGCATCTTATGGGGGAAGCTGATTATCAAAGGACGGGCTGGTCATATTGAAATGCCGAAAGCCGACTGGAAAGATGGCGGAGCAGTTGATGCGATTGAGAAGGCTAAGCTGGTGATGAAAGGGATTGATGAGTTAAATGAAAAATGGAGTGTGGAAAAAACACACCCACTTTTGCCCATCCCTTGTCAAATTTATCTTGCTCAAATCCAGGGCGGTGAATATCCAACGGCTTATGCGAACCGTGTTGAAATTACGTTTAATGCGCAATACTTGCCATCTGAGAGGGATGCCAATCTTCTTGGTGGCAAGGTGAAGGAAGAAATCGAGACCTTGATGAAAAAAGTTGCGGAGCAGGATTCCTGGTTACAAGCCAATCCAGTTAAAATTGAATGGCTGATTGATGCCGATTGTGCTGAGACAGACAGTGAACATCCATTTGTTCAACAGTGTGCTCATTCCCTTGAGCAGTTGGACAGAAAACCCGTTATCGAAGGGCTTTGTTTTCATACCGATATGGGCTGGCCGGTGAACGTGGGCATTCCGACGATTAACTTCGGCCCAGGGGACCCGCGAATGGCTCACCATAGTGATGAATTTGTTCCGGTCGACGAAGTGATTGAGGCGACGAAAGTGATTGCGCTGACGATGATAGACTGGTGCAAGGTGAAAGAAGAAAGCGACTAACAATAAAGGAGTTAAACAAGATGAAACTATTATTTATTGGTGAATCATGGGTGATTCATATGATTCATACGAAAGGTTATGACAGCTTTACTTCAACAAAGTACGAAGAAGGAGCGACACAGTTGCTAACTTGTTTAAAGGACGAAGGGATTGATGTCACTTATGTCCCGGCTCATGAGGTGCAGGTTCGCTTCCCGTGTACACTCGAAGAACTGAAAGACTATGATGCAATCGTGATCAGTGATATAGGAGCCAACTCATTCCTTTTGCAAAACAGCACCTTCTATCAGATGGAAATCGTCCCAAATGCATTGGAACTGATCAAGCAGTTTGTCGCAGAGGGCGGCGGATTGGCGATGATTGGCGGTTATCTATCGTTTATGGGCATCGAAGGAAAAGCGAATTACAAAAACTCTCCATTGGCCGAAGTGCTGCCGGTACTGATGGAAGATGGTGATGATCGTGTTGAAATGCCACAAGGTTTCCGGCCCGAGTTGGCTAAGAAGCATCCGCTCGTGGACGGATTTGGACAATGGCCAACCTTGCTTGGCTATAATCGCTTGAGCGCCAAAGAAAATACAGACATTCTATTACAACATGAAGCAGACCCTATTTTAGTGCTCGGCTCATATGAAAAAGGGAAAACGGCGATATTCGCCAGTGACTGCGCACCTCATTGGGGTTCCCGTGAATTTGTAGAGTGGAAGCATTACTCCACGTTTTGGGGAGGGTTGATGAAGACGTTGGTTAAATAGATTTTTGAATGAAGGAACAGCAGGCGGGAACAAAGCCGAGTGTAGGCCCGGGTCAAAAGGTGGAATCCACTTTTTGACCCGGGCTCTTTTCGCGGAGCTTTAAGCCCTTTGTCGAAACGACGGTTCTGTGCCATAATGATTTTGGACAAAGAGGTGACAACATGCAAAAGATTATGATTATCGAGGACGATCCGAAAATTGCCGAGCATTTGCAGTCTTATCTGCTTAAGTACGGCTATGATGTGAAAGTGGTTGAAGATTTTTTACGAGTATTGAATGCGTTTACCGAATATCAGCCTGATTTGGTGCTGCTTGATATTAATTTGCCGAGCTATGACGGCTATTACTGGTGCCGGCAAATTCGCAAGGAATCGATTTGCCCTGTTATTTTTTTGTCTGCGCGAATTGGTGAAATGGATCAGGTGATGGCATTGGAAAATGGAGGCGATGATTATATTACGAAGCCGTTTCACGCCGAAGTGGTGGTCGCCAAAGTACGAAGCCAGCTGCGCCGCGCCTATGGGGAGTATGCGGTGCAAAGAGAAGAACGGGTATTAACGAAAGAGGGGTTAACCCTCTATCTTGAGAGGCTGGAATTGACGGTTGCCGATAAGACGGCATCGCTATCCAAAAAAGAAGCGGATATTATTGAAAGCTTGCTGGAACGTTATCCGCGAATTGCCGGCCGGGAGGATCTGCTGGAGAAGCTGTGGGACGATCAGGCCTATGTCGACGAAAATACATTAAACGTTAATATCGCCCGAGTCAGGAAGAAATTTCAGGAACTGGGCTTGCCTGATGCTGTGGAAACGGTAAGAGGCGCGGGATACCGGCTAAACGTTTCCTCGTTAAAAGGAGAAGAGCAATGATATTATTCCTCAGAGAGCATTTTCTTCTGGTTCTTGTTCAAGTCATTCAGTCCGCTATCATCTTCGGCCTTTATTGGCTTGCTGGAAATCGCAATTTAAGTGTCGCCCTTTATGCGGTTTTTCTCGGCTTCTTTTTTTTAACGTGCTATTTGATTTATCACTACTACAGTCGCCGGTTGTTTTACAAAAGACTGAGCGAGTCGCTTTTATCGCTGGACGATTCCATCCGCAGTACGGAACAAAGCCCGATCTCCGTCGCGCTAGATACGTTGTTGAAAAATCAGTACAAGCATTACGAGACACAGATTAAAAAAGTAGAGCATCAGCAGGAAGAACATCTCAAGTATATCAATCAATGGGTTCATCAAATGAAAACACCTCTCTCTGTGATTGAATTAACAGCGCAAGCACTGGACGAACCGGATTCCTCAAATATTCGTGAAGAAACGCAGCGTATGCAGACGGGATTAAATACTGTACTTTATATGGCGCGGCTCCGCTCGATTGAGCAGGATTTTCATATTAAGCCGGTGTTATTGACCAAGATTGTCAATGAGGTGAACGGGGAGAATAAGCGGTTTTATATTCGCAATAAAGTCTACCCGAAGCTGGACGTGGAAAGTGAAGGAATCGTTGTCGAAACGGATGAAAAATGGCTGCTTTTCATCGTATCCCAGCTTATTCATAATGCGGTGAAATATTCGAGTGGCAAAAGCAATAACATCATCATTTCGATTTATGAGAGAGGGAAAGAGGCTGTCCTCGAAGTGAAGGATTTTGGTGTCGGGATTCCGGAAGTAGATAAAAAGCGGGTTTTTCAGCCTTTCTTTACCGGAGAAAACGGCCGTCTTTTTCGGGAATCGACAGGAATGGGACTCTATGTCACGATGGAGGCTGCGAAACACCTTGATCACCGGATCGAGCTGAAGTCGGAACAGGGCGAAGGGGCGACTTTCCGAGTTGTTTTTACGCCGACGCAAAACCTTACAGGCATGTAAGGAAAGTGAAAGCTGAATCAATAGTACGGGAGAGGGCAGCGGCGCTATACTAAATCACAGATCAAATGAATGGAAGCGAAAGGAGATTCTGTGATGCTGGATGTGAAACAAGTAAGTAAAATCTATGATGGCAAAATGACATACCGCGCGTTAACAGATATTAACCTAACAATTGAGACAGGAGAATTTGTCGGGATCATGGGTCCGTCAGGCAGTGGAAAAACGACGTTGCTGAATTTAATTGCGACCATTGATGAACCGACAGCCGGCGAGGTGCTGATTGATGGGAAAAATCCTCATCAGTTAAAAAAAGATGAGTTGGCTAAGTTCCGCCGTCGTGAATTAGGCTTTGTCTTTCAAGAGTTTAATCTTCTTCATACATTAACGGTAGAGGAAAACATTGTCCTCCCGCTAACATTGGATGGACATAAGGTGAAGGACATGAAGCAGAAG
This sequence comes from Halalkalibacter oceani, assembly GCF_040544555.1. Lineage (NCBI taxonomy): Bacteria > Bacillati > Bacillota > Bacilli > Caryophanales > Bacillaceae > Halalkalibacter > Halalkalibacter oceani. The sequence goes on along the minus strand of NZ_JBEPKD010000015.1, from coordinate 86,176 downwards.
GCGGCTGAAATTGCTGAAAAGCTCGGGATTACCGGTATTATGAGCAAAAGAACCTATGAAATTTCCGGTGGGCAGGCACAGCGGGCGGCTGTGGCGAGGGCAATGATTCACACGCCGAAATTGCTGCTTGCGGATGAACCGACGGGCAATCTTGATTCAAAATCATCGAAGGATGTCATGAGCATGCTGGAATCAATCAATCAGCAGGAGCGGACGACGATGATGCTCGTTACCCACGATCCTCAAGCGGCGAGCTATTGCAACCGCGTCGTCTTTATCCGTGATGGTAAGTTGTATTCGGAAATTCACCGCGGCGAGAACCGGCAATCGTTTTTCCAAAAAATAATCGATACACTTTCGCTCATGGGAGGGGATGCACATGACTTTTCGCAAATTCGCGTTTAACAATGTGCTCCGCAATAAACGGCTTTATGCGGCCTACTTCCTGAGTAGCATGTTTACGGTGATGGTCTTTTTTACGTTCGCTATTTTTGCTTATCACCCCGCCTTGAGCGGCAGTGAGATGAATTCGAATGTCCAGCAGGGAATGAATATTTCCGCAGGGATCATCTATGTTTTCTCGTTTTTCTTTATTCTCTATTCAATGAGCTCTTTTTTACAGTCGCGCAAAAAAGAATTCGGTTTACTAATGCTCCAGGGGATGGCGGTCAGGCAAATCCGCATGATGGTTTTTTTGGAGAACATGCTCATCGGCTTCTTTGCGACAATTGGCGGAGTTGGCCTTGGGCTCGTATTCGCCAAAGCGATCCTGCTCGTTGCGGAAAATATTCTCGTCATCGGGGACGAATTGCCGTTCTACCTCCCGACGCAGGCGGTTGGGTTAACATTCGTTTCTTTTATCGTGCTCTTCTTTGTCATTTCTTTATTTGTTTCTTATGTACTCCGGACTAAGAAGCTGATTGAATTAATAAAGGGTGCTAAAAAATCAAAGGGCGAGCCGGCAGCCAACCGTTTTTTGGTTATATGTGCCGTCGTTTTGCTCGGAGCGGGATATGGAGTTGCCTTGCTCGTAGAAGGCGTGGTCGTCCTGGCGGCGATGCTGCCAGTCATTATTGTCGTGACGATCGGAACGTACTTGCTATTTACGCAATTAAGCGTGTTTATCATTCGCCGCTTGAAAAAAAACGAAGCGATGTTTTGGCATAAAACGAATATGCTGTTATTTTCTGATCTTTCCTTTCGCATGAAAGACAATGCCAGGACGTTTTTTATGGTCGCGATGGTCTCGACCGTCGCATTCAGCGCGATGGGAACGTTGTACAGCTTCCAAAGTGTTTCTACGAGCTATACAGAAATGAGATATCCGAATACCTTTGCCTATTTGGAAAGTGATGAGGGAGATGTCGAGAAAGACATTGCCTTGGTAGAAACCGTGCTGGCTGAGGAAAAGGTTGAAACGGACAAGGCGCAGATGATGCTTAGCTATTATGAAGTTGCTGGAGACCAGATTTTACTAGCGAGACAGTCTGATTTTAACCGCTTTGCCGAACTGATTGGTGAAGAGGAGCTTGAATTGGAAAACGGACAAATGATGGTCGTCGAATTCGAAGGGATGGCCTATGACCAAACAGAGGAACTGCTCGGCCAGACAGTACCTTTAGCAACGGGTGTTCATGTGACGGCCACTGATTCGATTGAATCGAGAGCGCTTCCGGAAGTCGATTCTTATTTTGTTGTAACGGATCATGATTTTTCGGAGCTTCTTCCTGCTTCGGTAGAGGAAAGAAGCTATCATGTCTGGCAGGCCGCAGATGGAGACCAGAGGATACTGAATGTGGCTGAAAGAGTGTATGAGGAGCTTCCGCTTTCCTCTATTTCCTCTGGAGATTACGAAGTGTATCAAACGAAAAGAGGGTATGCGCCGATCATGTTTGTCGGGCTGTTCATCGGACTTGTCTTTTTTGTGGCTGCCGGGAGCTTTCTCTATTTCAGGCTTTATATGGATGTGGCTGAAGATAAAGAGAAGTTCAGGGCGATTGCCAAAATGGGATTAAGTGTAACAGAATTGAAAAAGGTGCTCAGCCGGCAAACCGCCCTGCTGTTTTTTGCGCCGATCGTGGTCGCTTTGATTCACGGTGCTGTCGCGCTCACAGCTTTATCGCATTTGTTTTACGAAAGCTTGGTCAGGGAATCGGCAATTGTCCTCGGTTCGTTCCTCGTGATCCAAATCATTTATTTCTTTATCGTCCGCTTCTTCTATACGAAGCAGATTCAGGCGGAAATTACGTAATTTCGATGGGGAAAATATGATCATACGCCGAAAGGTAATGCTATAATGAAGGAAAACGTTCAGAGAGTAGGGAAAGTGTTGAAGAAAGTTTGGGCATGTTTACTAGGATGTTTATTTATAGTTTGCAGTGGCGCGGCTGCAGCGTATGCAGCACCGAAAGAAATCGCCGTGTTTATCGAGGCAGACCGCCATCAATTTGACCAGGCTCCAGTCATTGAGCAGGGAAGGACTCTTGTTCCTTTAAGAGGAGTCTTTGAAGCATTAGGGGCAACGGTGAAATGGAATCAAAAGGCCCAAACCGTAACCGCTAAAAAAGGAGACCAAACGATTGAGCTGGTGATTGGAAAGAAGCAGGGCAAACGAAACGGACAAGCTTATTTCCTCGATGTACCGCCAAAAGTAATTCATGGCCGGACAATGGTGCCGCTTCGATTTATTAGCGAAGCGTTAGGCTATGAGGTGAAGTGGGATTCGTCGATCCAAACTGTTTTTATAGGAACGGATGACGCTGCGATAAAAGTAATTAAACAGAAGCTGCAAAAGGAAACAGATGATGTAACGGCATGGCTTGGGCAAAAGGATCCTGTTCTTGTGACTGACGAGGTAAATGGAAACGGCCAGGAGCCGGACGGCATTCTGTTTTGTGAAAAAAATGTCAAGCAAACGATGAAGCCTTTATGTTTATAGTATGAAGTCCAACTCCGGAGCGGACATCCCGCTTACCGTTGAGGCAAAGCCAACAGTGTACCTATCCTGGTCGCTGTTGGCTGTTTTTATTTTGACATCGTTTCTTTCAAAGAAGGATCGGCTTCATTGAGGAATTTTCATGAAATTTATCATTCAAAAATAGGTAGAGGCATAAGATAGAAAACCGTCATTTTCATATCTATATAAGGAAAAGAAAAAACGTAAGGTGAGGGATGAATGGATGGCGATGGGAGAAGGCACAAGGCCGGAATACGAATATACAGCGAAAACGTCCCATTCGAAAGCGTGGATTGAACAGGCGAAACAGGTAATGCCTGGCGGGGTAACGGCCAATATTAAGCATTTTTCGCCCTATCCACTTGTGATGAAAAAAGGCAAAGGAGCCTTTATTACGGATGTCGACGATCGACAATACGTCGACTATTTACTTGCTTACGGGGCATTAATGCTCGGGCACGGTCATCCTGAAATGAAACAGGCGATAGATGAGTTGCTCGCAGATGCCGGAACATTCTTGTTTGGTGCCCCGCATCCGTTGGAAGTGACGTTTGGTCAGGAAATTCAACGGCTTTATCCGAGTATCGAGCGGCTCCGTTACACGAACTCCGGAACCGAAGCAACGCTTTTAGCCGTGCGGCTTGCGAAGGCCTACACAAATAAAACGCGGCTTGCCAAGTTTGAAGGGCATTATCATGGGGGATACAATGACGTTCTTTACAGCGTCAATCCGCCGCTTTCAGAAGCCGGACCGGCAGATGTCCCCTGCGCTGTCCAGGAATCGATGGGCATTCAGGAAAGGGAGCGAGAAGCGCCGCTTATTTTACCGTTTAACAATCTAGCTGCCTGTGAGCGCTTATTGCGGGAACATCAGGCTTCGCTTGCGGCTGTAATCATTGAACCGTTACAGGGCGGATTTATCCCGGCGACACCCGGTTTTATCACAGGTTTACGAAACATAACGAAAAAGCTTGGGATTTTGCTCATTTTTGACGAAGTGAAAACGGGCTTTCGCATTACGCTTGGCGGTGCTGAGGAATGGTATCAGGTGAAGCCGGATTTGACAACGCTTGGGAAAGTGATCGGCGGCGGATTTCCATTCGGCATTACAGGAGGCCGGAAAGAGATTATGAAGCTGACGTCTCCGGCGGCAGGAGCGGATCTGTTTGAGCAATCCGGTAGTCGCTTTTCACGGGCAAAGGATGTTGTTTTTCACAGCGGCACGTACAATGGTCACCCGCTAATTTTAGCAGCAGGACTAAAAACGATTGAAGTGCTTCAAAGAGAGATCGACAATGTCTTTGCCGTTACCGATATGCTTAAACAGGAACTGGAAGCTTTGTTTAAGCGGAAAGGAGTACCGATGAAGGCGGTTGGCACCGGTTCGATCTTTAATGTCGTCCTAACAGAACATGACATCCTCAATTATCGCGATCTTCAAGCGTCCGATCTTGCCACCCGGAAAATGATCGACCTGCTTTTGTTAAATGAGGGCATCTATACGAAGCCTCTGAATCGCTACAGTTTATCCACGGCGCATACGGAGCGGGAGGTGGAACGGACAATCGCGGCGTATGACCGGGTGTTAACGCGGCTCGTGGGAGGGTGACGCAAAGGAGTGATGTCTGTGTTAAGCAATGATGTGTATAGACGGATTATGGAGCGGCAAGAAAACATGAGCAAATCACAAAAGAAAATTGCCGGTTATTTGATTCAGCACTCGGATACTGCCCCTTTTTTGACAGCATCCAAATTGGCAAAGCATGCAGCGGTGGGCGAAGCGACGGTGATCCGCTTTGCGGTTTTCTTAGGCTACGAGGGCTATCCGGATATGCAGCGCCATTTGCAGGAGGCGCTGCAAAAGAAAATGACATCGGCCGAAGTGTTTGCCCGGACGACGGACCGGGATGAGCGGCCGGCCCACGCCTTCGCAGAAATTGTAACGGATGACATCGCTAATTTGCGGGCGACATTGCGGCAAATTGAGCCGGAACAGTTTGAGCGGGCTGTTGAGCGTATGATAGGGGCGAAGCGGATTTATGTCATTGCTTACCGCAGTGCGGCAAGTCTCGGACATTTTTTAACCTTTTATTTAGATCTCGTTTTACAAAATACTGAATTGGTTGAGCAGGCTGACGGTGTCTCAGAACATCTGCTTGATATTACTGAGGATGATCTTGTCATCGGCTTTGGCTTTGCCCGTTACACGAAACGGACGGTTGAAGTATTAAAATATGTCAAGCAGCGGGGAGCTAACACGATTGTCATTACCGATCACGCCCTATCTCCGCTCGTTCCATACGGCGACCACGTTTTGCTGGCGGCGACAGAAATCAATTCGTTCATCGATTCCTTTGCGGCGCCCCACAGCATTGCAAGCGCGTTGATTACGGCCGTTACGCGCTCAGAACACGAAAAAGTCCAGCTGCGGCTGCAGCAGCTGGAAGAGCTGTGGGCCTCTTTCGACGTATTTTATGAATAATGGAGATATCCTGGCGGTTCCTAATGCCATAGAGCTTGAGACAAAACTAGCTTTGGACCTACTGGCAATGGCTTCACACGCCACAAGCCCGTTGCGAGAAACCCACTCACAACGAGGCCACTGAAAAACCTCTTTTTCCGTAACTCGAAGAAGAGTAATGGCTCCGCGCGTTGCGCGCCTTACTACGAAAAAACCACTCGTAGCAAGGCTTTCAAAATCAGGCAACGGCTACGCTCATTACGAAAAAGCTGCTGAAAAAGTACGATTTTCACTTTTTCAGCAGCTTCCTCACAACGGGCTTTAAAAGATCGTGGCGGTTCCGCTCATTGCTTAGAGAGGCTGGGAAAAAGGTCAAACAACAACCTTTTGTCCCAGCCTTGTCATCCACCGCTTCCCCCTTTCTGAGGCTTTAAGCAGTTGCCTGCTTTTCGTCTTTCCCGCGTTTCCGTAAAAGCTGGATACCGACGATGACAAGCACGACAATCAATCCAGCAATGGAAAGAAGCCCCGGGAAGATTAAGGCAACGCCGGCAATGAATAAGAAAATACGCTCCACTATGTTTGTCGTGGTCACGAAATAGTTCATCATCGCCGCGCTGACTGCGGCCATCCCGAGAAGCGCTGTTCCGAGTGCGATTGCGATATCCAGTACATTCGCGTCGACTAATAAAAGCACCGGGTTATACATAAAGGCATACGGAATGATAAAGGCTGCGATCGCCAGTTTAAAGGCGTTCGCTCCCGCTTTCATCGGGTTGGCTCTGGCAATCCCGGCGCCAGCATAGGCGGCGAGACAGACAGGTGGTGTAATATCAGCGACAATCCCAAAATAGAACACAAAGAAATGGGCGGCAATCAGCGGAACATTGTCAAACGCCATCAGCGCCGGAGCGGCCATTGAAGCCGTTACGACATAGTTTGCTGTCGTCGGTAACCCCATTCCGAGCAGGATGCAGGCGATCATCGTGAAAAACAAGACAAGCAGGAAAACGCCTCCGGCAAGGTCGATAATCCCTCCGGCAATTTTTCCTCCTAACCCCGTTGTCGTGACGATCCCGGCAATAATTCCGGCGGTGGCACAGGCGGCGATAACAGGTAAGGCGATTCGCGCCCCCTGCTCGAGCGTATCGATGATGTCACGAATACCCATTCGTGTATCTTTGCGGAATAAGCTGACGAAGAAGGCGGCGCCGATTCCAAAAAGAGCAGCCCGTGTCGGTGAGAAACCGAGGTAGAGCATAATGATGATCGCGGCGAGCGGCGCGAGCAAATCGAGCCGTTTGAGAATGCCGTTTAATGAAGGCAGCTGCTCTTTCGGTAACCCATGAATGCCTTGTTTCTTTGCTTCGAAATGGGTACCCATAAACACACCGGAAAAATAGAGAAGAGCAGGAATAATAGCAATTAAAATAATTTCCTGGTAGGGGATGGCCGTATTACTTGCCATAATAAAGGCCGCCGCCCCCATGATCGGCGGCATGATCTGTCCGCCGGTTGAGGCGGAAGCTTCTGCAGCGGCTGAAAATTCCGGCTTGAAGCCAGCGCGCTTCATCATCGGAATCGTAAATGAGCCGGAGCTGACGGTGTTGGCGACAGAGCTGCCCGTAACCATTCCTTGAAGTCCGCTGGCCGTGACGGCAGCCTTCGCCGTTCCACCTGTCATTCGTCCCGTCGCGCCAAAGGCCAGGTCATTGAAAAACTGGCCAATTCCCGTTTTTGTCAGCATCACCCCGAAAAAGAGAAAAAGGAAAATGAAGGTGGACGAAATGCGGATTGGCGTGCCAAAGATCGCTTCCGTATTAAAAAACATTAACGTCATGAGCCGCTCAAAATCAAAGCCGGCATGACGGAATTGGGCGACCGGAAAATGCTGTCCAAACAGCCCGTACAATAAGGCCGCCCCAGCGATAATAACAATCGGCAACCCGACCGCCCGTCGCGTCGCCTCGAGAACGAGCAGCACGCCGAGCGTGGCCACGATTATATCGACGTCACTGTAGCCGAGAATTTGCACCTGATTGCTTGTCAGCCGTTCGTATTCAAACACGATATAAAAGTTTACCGTTAGAGCAAGCAGGGCAAGGACGCCATCATACCACGGAACACCCGCTTTTTTCAGCATCGAACGCTTGAGTGGGTACAAAATATAAATCAACGATAATCCGCCGGCTAAATGGATCGCACCTTGAATGAGGCTGACATAGGCGCCGCGAAATGATGTATACAGCTGAAAAAGAGTGAAGGTGATCGCGAGGATCGAGACGACCCATGCCCATTTTTGCAGGTTCGTGCGGTAGTTTGATTCTTTATCATATTTCCGCAAAATTTCTTCAGCGTTTTCGACCGTTGCCGGTTCGAGCTGTTTTTCTTTCATTCAGCTTTCACCACCTTAATAGTCATGAAATGGATCGACTCTTGGAAAACGACAGGGAAGGAAGAAGAGGCAAAAAAAGACTGGACAGCGAGATGCCCAGTCTCTTTGCGCTCATCAGTCAATCAATCCCTGCTCTTGAAAATACGCTTCGGCACCTGGATGGAATGGCAGGCTTTCAGAGCCGAGCAGGACGTTGTCCATTGTCATATGTTCTCCTTGCGGGTGGGTGATGCTATCCGTATTTTCATATAATCCTTTCACGATCTCATAGCCGAGTTCTTCGCTTACCTGGTCAAGAGAACCGACAAGAATCGCATAAGCAGTAACTGTACTTACAGGTTCGTCAAGGAAATCATAAGCATCTGCCGCGATTTCATAGCCGCCGTAATCACTGTTCTCTTCAACATAGGCGAGCGCCTCTCCTTCAATTGGTAAAATGACAACCTCGCGTTGAAGGGAAAGCTCAGCTGTTGTGCTGTCCGGCAAGCCGAGAAGCCCGAAAGAAGCATCAAGCTGACCGTCCTGAATGCGGGCCGCGGCGTCGCCGAAGCCTTCTTCGAACGGCTCATAGTCGCCGTCTTCAATTCCATAAGCTTCGAGAATCAGACGAGCCGCTGACTGTGTCCCGCTGCCGGCTGGTCCGATCGCGACGCGCTTTCCTCTAAGGTCCTCTATGGAAGTGATTCCCGAGTCGGCCGTTGTGACGACCTGCATCACTTCCGGGTAAATATAGCCTAAGAAACCGAAGTTATCAACGACTGCTCCTTCAAAATCTCCTTCCCCAGCCATTGCTTCAATTGCCGGGATGTGAACCGTCATACCAAGCTGCATTTCACCGCGGAAAATTTGCCCGAGGTTGTCAACCGAGGCGCCGGAGGCCACGGCACTGACGTTAAATCCATCATAGTCGACGTTTGCATTTAAGACGTTGGCGATTTCCTGGCCGAGCGGATAATATGTACCGCCAGTACTCCCTGTTCCTAGCTGCAAGTCTGTTTCGTAGTCACCTGCCGGCTCCTGCTCTTCGCCTGTATCAGCTGTCTCATCACCTACTGGCTCTTCAGGCTCTGGCTCGGCCCCGCCGCCACATGCTCCTAAGATTAGTCCAAGTGAAAGAAAGCCCGCTGATAGAAAGCCCAGTTTTTTCTTCATCAAATTCCCCCTTTTTTCTATTTACTATTTCGTACGCGTTTTCCATCGCCTATATTCCCATTTTAATCTGAATTTTCTTATAATGTCAAAGAAATGGGAAAAGTTTTATGGGAGAAAATCCGACAATTTCCATATGCTGCAATTCCTTTCTTGTTTATAAGTATCAAATGAGCGAAGACGTTCATACTAACACTAACTTTTTTTAAAGGAGTGGGAAAATGGACAGACCCAAAAAAAATCGTTGGTTCATTGCGTTGTCCGCTATTTTCATTCATCTCTCAATCGGGTCTGTGTATGCGTACAGTGTTTTTCAAACACCGTTACATACTGAACTGGGTTGGGAAAGCACAACCGTGACGATCGCCTTTACGATTGCGATCTTCTTTTTAGGGATGTCAGCCGCTTTTTTTGGCAGATTTGTTGAGGAGAAAGGACCGCGTGTTTCCGCCTTTTTATCGGCTATTTTGTTCGGGTTGGGACTAATTGGGACAGGGATGGCGATAAATGTCGGAAATGTCTATCTCTTTTATTTGACGTATGGCGTTCTTGGCGGAATTGGGTTGGGGATTGGCTATATAGCCCCGGTATCGACATTGGTCAAATGGTTTCCTGACCGGCGCGGTCTGGCAACCGGGATGGCGGTGTTTGGGTTTGGAGCCGGGTCGCTGATCGCCAGTCCGGTAGCGGCCCAGTTAATTGAACGAATCGGGACGGCAAATACGTTCTTTCTTCTTGGCGCTGTCTATTTTGCTCTGATGGTTCTTGGAGCTGCCTACATTGTCCGACCGCCTGAAGGATGGATGATGTCATCGCAAAAGGAAGAAGAGGCTGGCAAGCTCGTCAAAAGGGCGGACTTGTCGCAGTTGACTGCAAACGAAGCGATCAAAACAAAGCGCTTTTGGATGCTGTGGTGGATGATGTTTATTAATATTTCATCCGGCATCATGCTCATTTCTGTCGCCTCGCCAATGGCGCAGGAGAAAGTAGGGATCTCGGCCATCGCCGCGGCGGGAATTGTCGGCGTGATGGGCTTGTTTAATGGAGGGGGAAGAATTGCCTGGGCATCTTTCTCTGATTATTTAGGACGAGAAAACGTCTATCTCATTTTTTTCATCGTCCAGCTTATTTCATTTTTCATCCTGCCAACGATTACGAGCGCGGTTATGTTTCAAATCCTGATGTATGTAATCGTCTCGATTTACGGCGGCGGCTTTGCGTCGTTACCGGCTTTTATCGGCGATTTATTTGGCACGAAGCAATTAGGCGCGATTCACGGCTATTTGCTGACAGCCTGGGCTTTAGCAGGTGTCCTTGGCCCGATGGTCGTTTCGTTTATCCGCACAACGACAAACAGCTATGATCAAACATTTTATATCTTTGCCGCTTTAATTGCCTCAGCTCTCGTCGTGACGATCTTTTTAAAGCGGGAGATTAAAGCGATTCGCGCAGGCAACAATGAACCACATGCTAGTGCGACGTGAATGGTCGGCTGGTCGGTAATTGCCAGCCTAGAAGAAATGAAGGGAAGGTGAGAAGATGTCTGCCAATACATTTCAAATCAAGATTAACGGGCAAGCGTACGAGGCGAAAGAAGGTCAATCCATTTTTGAAGTGGCGAAAGAGGGAAGTCTCTATATTCCGGGAATTTGCTCGTCTCAGCCCGATTTAGGAATCGGCGTTATTCAAACATGCGATACTTGTTTTGTCGAGGTCAATGGAGAGCTGAAGCGTTCCTGTTCAACGGAAGCCGCTCCGGATATGAAGGTTGAAACAACCTCGCCGCTCGCCAGAGAAGCCCAGCATGAAGCGATGTCAAGAATACTGGAGAATCATGAACTGTACTGCACAGTTTGTGACAATAACAATGGGAACTGTACCGTTCATAATACAGCTGAATATCTTGAAATTGAACATCAAAAATATGAGTTTACGCCAAAGCCTTACCCGCCGGATAACTCTCATCCCTTTTATCGGTATGAGCCTGATCAATGTATTTTATGTGGGTTGTGTGTCGAAGCCTGTCAAGATTTGCAGGTGAGTGAGGTGCTGTCGATTGATTGGAACAGAGAACGACCACGCGTCATTTGGGATGATGATGTGCCAATTGACGAGTCGTCCTGTGTTTCGTGCGGTCATTGCGTCACCGTATGCCCGTGTAACGCCCTAATGGAAAAATCGATGCTCGGAAAAGCGGGGTATATGACGGCGATTCCTAAAAACGTTCTTGAACCGATGATTGATTTGACAAAAGAAGTGGAGCCGAGCTACCGCGAGATTTTTACGATTTCAAATGTGGAAGCAACGATGAGAGAAGACAGGATTTCACGGACAAAAACAGTTTGCACCTATTGCGGCGTTGGCTGCAGCTTCGAGGTCTGGACAAAGGACCGTGAAATTTTAAAAATCCAGCCATCGCCTGAAGCGCCGGTAAACGGCATTTCGACCTGCATAAAGGGGAAATTCGGCTGGGATTTCGTCAACAGTAAGGAACGGTTAACGAAGCCGTTAATCCGCAAAGGAGAGAGGTTTGTCGAAGCGACATGGGAGGAAGCATTAACGCTGATCAGCTCAAAATTGACCGGGATAAAAGAGCAGTATGGTGCCGATGCGATGGGGTTTATTTCGTCCTCCAAGTGTACGAACGAGGAAAATTATCTTTTTCAAAAGCTGGCCCGTTCCGTCTATGGAACGAACAATGTCGATAATTGTTCGCGTTACTGTCAATCCCCGGCCACGGCAGGTTTAATGAGAACGGTCGGCTTGGGTGGCGATTCCGGAACGATGGAGGATATCGCTCAATCAGACTTGGTTTTTGTGATTGGCGCCAACCCGGCTGAATCACATCCTGTGCTAGCGACCCGGGTAAAACGGGCCCACAAACTGCACGATCAAACGTTAATTGTAGCTGATCTTAGAAAGCATGAGCTGGCTGAAATGGCAGATCTCTTTCTTCACCCGAAGCCATCCAGTGATATCGTCTGGTTAAATGCGGTGACGAAATATATCATTGAGCAAGGCTGGGCTGACGAAGATTTTATTCGGGCAAGAGTAAACGGCTTTGAGAAATTTGTGAAGTCGCTTGAAAAATTCACAATTGATTATGCTGTGGAACATACAGGGCTGACAAAAGAGCAGCTGATTGAACTGGCGACGACGATTTCCAAAGCAAAAAGCATGTGCATTTTATGGGCGATGGGGGTCACTCAGCATTTAGGCGGGACCGAGACAAGCACGGCGATTTCCAATCTGCTGCTTGTAACCGGAAATTATGGCAGACCGGGTACGGGCGCTTATCCGCTCAGGGGACATAACAATGTCCAGGGCGCCTGTGATTTCGGGACGATGCCGGCCTGGATGCCGGGCTATGAGCCGGTGGAGAGCGATGAAGTCCGTGCCCGTTATGAGAAAGCATGGGGAACCCCGCTACCTAAAAAGCCGGGTTTGAACAACCATCAGATTGTCGAAACGATTCATTCCGGAAAAATAAAAGGGATGTATCTATTTGGTGAGGAAATGGGTCTCGTCGATTCAAATATTAATTACGTCCATGAAGCATTCGAGAAATTGGATTTCTTTGTTGTACAGGATATCTTCTTCTCGAAAACAGCCCAATTTGCCGATGTTGTCCTTCCGGCAGCGCCAAGCCTGGAAAAGGACGGCACGTTTACAAATACGGAGAGACGGATTCAGCGGCTTTATAAAGTGTTTGAGCCTCTTGGCGAAAGCAAGCCTGACTGGGAAATTTTTCAGGAAGTGGCCAACAGCTTGGGCGCTGACTGGTCATACAGTCATCCAAGTGAAATTATGGCCGAAGCCGCAAGTCTGGCTCCGCTTTTTGCCGGAGTCAGCTATGAACGGCTGGAAAATTGGCAAAGCCAGCTCTGGCCTGTGAAAAAAGACGGGACGAGCACCCCGCTGCTCTATGAGGATCAATTTCCTTTTGAAGATGGGAAAGCAAAGCTCTTTCCAGTTGAATGGCGCGAGCCGTACCACCCGGGTGAAGAATATGATTTGCATCTAAACAATGGACGGATGCTCGAGCATTTCCATGAAGGGAATTTGACCTACCAATCTGAGGGCATCACGCATAAAGTGCCTGAACCGTGGCTTGAAGTATCACCTGAACTGGCCGAGGAGCGCGGAATCGAGACCGGGGCGCTCGTCCGGCTCATTTCTCCATATGGAAAGGTTAAATTACGTGTATGGGTAACCGATCAAGTGAAAGGAAAAGAGCTGTATTTGCCAATGAACACGAGGGAAGAATCAGAGGCCGTCAATCGCCTGACGAGCAGCTACCATGATTTCATTACCCATACGCCAAACTACAAAGAAATGAGCGTGCGGATGGAAGTCATTGAAAAGACCGGGGAGTCTCCTATTCCGAGACATAACCACCGCTTTGGCAACCGTCAGCCACAGCTTGGGGTAAATGTAGAGAAAAAGTGGAGCAGGGACGATTTCACCTCTATCCCTGACATGGTTGAAAGCGAGGGATTTGGCGATGGCCAGGAAAATCGAGCAAATTGATAAACGGGTGCCGGATCAAGTCGAAGTAAACGCCGAGGCGCTAAAGATGCTGACGGAACGAATCGCTGAAAACGAACGCTCTATCACCGTTTTGATAGAGATAGTCGAGGAACTACATGAGGCCGGCATTCTTGATGCACTGAAAGGATTATTAAAAACGAGAGACAAGGTCGGCGCCCTGGCGATTCAGCAATTGAATCAGCCAGGGGCCCATCATATGATAAAAAATGGCATGAGCCTGCTCCAAACTGCCAGTCAAATTGAACCTGAACATTTGACAAGAATAATGAACGGCATGACAAAAGGGCTTCAAGCCATGGCAGAAAACAATAGCAATGAACCGCTCAGCATGTGGCAGATGATGAAAATGATGCGTGATCCGCACGTAAACGCCTCGCTTCAAACGATGCTTGGTTTTATGCAGGGAATGGGCCAAGAGCTAAATAAGAGAACCGTTCATTAGAAAGGAGCTTCCTCAATGATCACCGCGAAAATGATCGTGCAAAATATGAAAACCGAGCAGGACAAGCAAAAAGTCGATGCCGTGTTACACGATGTATGGGGCGTGAGACAAGTCGAAGCCGATCTGACAACAAAGGAAGTGCTAATCTCCTACAACGAAAACGCAGCATCCCTCCACGATTTTGAACAGGCGATAATCGACTGCGGCTATCAGCTCGCCCCTCAAGCAGAATAGCCGGAAAGGAGAGTGACAATAACGATGGCAAGAATTTGTGAAGTTTGCGGCCGGGTCGACAACAACAACCACGAAGACGACATCGATCACGACCTATTAGATGTATGCGCCTCCTGCACGAATGACCGGCAGCATCATAGTATGAGCATGGATGGGGAGGGGGAGTGATCAACAGCTGCTTTTCATTTAAAAGAGACAGCTGGTCTTTCTGAACAAAATAAGCAGATGCCCATTGTCCACCCACCATTTTCAAGCTGAGTGAAAGGGAAAACCCCTTTTGCCCAGCTTCTTTTTGATTGGGACATAAAATGCCTCTACTCAACTGGAGTTCTGAACGAATAGACAAGATGGTCTAAGTTGAGTTTGTAAGCGTATACATTTAATTAGGAACTGAAATAGAATTTATTTAACAAGAGAGGTGTTTATTTTGAAAAAGAAGCTATTGTTTTTTAGTTTTTGGCTACTATTCGGTATTTTTTTAGCTGCATGCGGAGGTGAACAACAAGTAAGTAGCGGTGAAGAAACAACAGAAAATAACGATGGTCAGGAAGGACAATCATTAGATTATCCAACGAAGCCGGTAGAAATTATTGTTCCGTATGATGCAGGTGGAGGCCAAGATATTGCTGCCCGGACTTTTGCCAAATACCTTGAAGAGGAATTAGGTCAACGGGTTATCGTGTCCAACGTTTCAGGTGGTGGAGGGGTAATGGGACATACGCAAATTGCTAATGCTGAACCGGACGGTTATACATTGGGAATTATTCATACCTTTACGTCCGTTGACCAATTTACTTTGGCAGAAATTCCTTATACAGAAAAGGATTTTAAACCAGTGGCAATGATTGCGGCGGATCCTTTAGTTTTAGTGGCTAAAAAAGATATAGGTGTAGATAATTTTGAAGACTTTATTGAATATGTAAAAGGAAAGCCGGGAGAAGTAACGATAGGAATGGGTGGACCGTGGAATGGTCATGATTTTTTCAGACATAAATTAGAAACGGAAACAGGGGTTGAGTTCGAGCGGATGTTATTTCAGGGAGGAGCTCCAGCTCTTACGGCAGTGGCCGGAGGAAATGCTGATAGCGCAACTCCATTTGTAGCAGAGGCGTTAGCCCAAATTGAGGCGGATACGGTTGTTCCATTGGCGGTAAGCAGTGATGAAAGATCTCCATTGTTACCTGATATCCCAACAGTAAAAGAGTTTGGTTATGATGTAACTCAATATATGTGGCGAGGTTTTGCTGTTCCGACAGATACCCCACAGGAAATTGTTGATTATCTTGATGAAGTTTTTACGAGAACATTCAATAATCCACAATATCAGGAGGATGCTGAAAAAGCGGGAATCAGTCTTTCATTTAAGAACCATGAGGAATTTACAAAATATTCACAGGAGGAATTTGAGACATATAAAAGTGTTGTGGAAGAACTTGGTATTGAACCTCAATAATAAAGGTCAATGTAACGGGGGCTATGCTCTGAAAAACATTTGTCCCCGTTATTTTTTACGAATAATGAATAGTTAGGAGGTTTCCTGATGCTAAGTCGTTTCCGAAAAATAAATCCGGACATTTTCATAGCGATATTTTTAATCGTGTTCTTAAGTTTTCTATGGCAAGTGAATAATGACGCACCCCCCCGGGCCAGCCAATACCCCAGGTATTTATTACTTTTTTCTTATTTATTGACGATTGTGTTGCTCATTACTTCTTTGAAAAAAACATCCGCTCAAGGTGATAAAATCAACGCGGGAAGCTATAAACACATCATTGTGATTACGCTGGTAACTGTCATATATGTAGCCCTGATTAACTATATAGGTTTTGGAGTTTCTACTTTTCTATACATCTTTACGGTGCTTTGGATTCTCGAAGTGAGAAGGAAAATGGTATTAATCTTGGTTCCGCTTTTAACCACAACTACGCTATATTTTATTTTTAATAATCTCTTGATGGTGTTATTACCCCAAGGATATTTTTTTGGCGGCTAATGGAGGAATGATTGATGGTTGAATCAATTTTGCTGGGCATCTCAGGTTTATTAAATCCTTTGAATCTTGGAATAATCGTTTTTGGGCTGCTAATCGGAATGATTTTTGGCGCTCTACCTGGATTTAGCGCAACGATGGCGTTGGCTGTGCTGGTCCCCTTTTCATTTTGGCTGCCTCCTGATGCTGCATTATTAATGCTGAGTGCTGTATATTGCAGTTCCATATATGCCGGGTCCATTCCCGCTGTTTTGCTGGGGATTCCCGGTACTCCGGCTTCTGTCCCAACGACATATGATGGATTAGCAATGACGAAGCAGGGAAAAGCAGGGCAAGCGTTAACTTATGTTACATTCGGATCGAGCGCAGGCGGGGTGTTAAGTTCGATTGCCCTGCTGGTCGGTGCTCCTCTTCTCGCCTTAGTTGCTTTAAAAGTAGGACCACCGGAACAGATGATGCTTGCCATTTTCGGATTGAGTGTTGTTTGTACATTATCATCAGGAAATATGCTTAAAGGGGTATTAGTCGGTTTTTTAAGTTTGTTATTGGCGACAGTAGGGCAAGACCCTGTTGAAGGATATCCAAGATTTACGCTCGGATTTCATGAGTTGTTAGGCGGAATCCCGCTAATACCTGTTCTGATAGGGTTATTCACCATACCTGAGGTTTTTAATATGATCGAGCAAAGGACAAAAAATAGAAGGACGCCCCCTAAGATTGGCTCTTTAAAAGTCACTTTGCGAGAAAAGATGAGAATGTTTTTGCTGACTTTTCGCTCAGCCTGTATTGGAATTGGAATAGGGATCATACCTGCAGCAGGTCCCGAAATAGCATCATTTATTTCTTATAATGAAGCAATACGCTCTTCGAAGAATCCAGAAAAATTTGGTAAGGGAGCTCCGGAGGGGATTGTGGCGGCTGAAGCGGCAAATAACGGGGTTACAGGAGGGTCATTAATTCCTCTTCTAACGCTTAGCATTCCCGGAAGTGCGCCTGCGGCTGTTTTTCTGGGAGCATTGCTAATTCACGGTTTACGGCCGGGACCGACTTTATTTACACAAAATACAGACATTGTTTATACATTACTTGTCGGTTTCATTGTGATCAATATCCTAATGTATTTTATCGGATTATTATTTAATCGAGTTTCATCGCAAGTCATAAAAGTTCCGGTTAATATTTTAATCCCGATTATTCTGGTATTTGCTATACTCGGTTCCTTTGCCGTTCAAAGAGCATTATTTGACGTAGGCATTATGCTTATATCAGGCTTGATCGGCTATTTTATGATTAAACATCATTATCCGGTAGCGCCAATAGCACTTGCCTTAATTCTTGGCCCTTTGTTGGAACAGGCACTGCAGCAATCGCTGACGATGACGCAGGGGAACTTACTGTTAGTATTTTCAAGACCACTTACCATTGTCTTTCTCATCTTGACATTACTATCATTGGTTTGGCCGTTACTTTCTAAGGTGTTTGTAAAATTGAAACCGCGGCAAGATCATAACAATTATTTAAATAAATAAGATTTTTGTTTAGAATACGACGTTATTTCAAATTGGAGGGGAAAGAATGAGAAAGGTAATAAAAGGTTCCTTTTTATTCGACAGTATAGAGGGTAAGTTTGTAGCTGATCCGGTTGTTTTTATTGAAGATGATCAAATCATTGATCTGCAATATGGGGAAGTTGACATTGCTCGTACTGATCAGGTAATTGATTTAATGGGCTACACGTTGTTGCCTGGAATGATAGATGCACACGATCATTTATCATTATCTCCACAATTGGAGAATCACCCGGCGTTAATGAATGACCCGGATCCGTTATTAATGTTACGAGCTATTGAAAATATGAAAATTGATTTAAAAAAAGGCATTACCACGTCCAGATGCCTAGGAGATAAAAATTTTATTGATATTTATATAAAGGATGCCGTTGACCAGGGAGTAATAGCGGGCCCGAGAATTATTACCTGCACACGAGGTATTAAGGCTACTCATGCCCACGGCTCTGTAGGAACCGTATTTAATGGAAAAGAAGAGATCAGGAAAGCTGCCCGGGAGAATTTGTTACGGGGCGCTCAATTTTTAAAACTGTTTATGACAGATACAATTCGTACAAGTGAATTTATGCCTTATTACATGACGAGAGAAGAAGTTCGTGTTGTTGTGGAAGAAGCTGCTCAGGTAGGAAAGAAGGTTGCAGCGCATTCTATTGGCGGAGAAGGCTTAACGATTTGCATCGAAGAAGGTATGGAAGTAATTGAACACGCTTACTTTGCTTCCGATCAACAAATTGAAGCCATGAAGGAAAATAATCACTGGGTTGTATTAACTCCGAGCATTTTCTTTAATGATGAAAGATGGAGTACAGTGCCAGTTTCGGTCGCCGAAGGGTTCAGAAGAAACAGAGAAGAAGTTTTGGAGCGCCATCAAGCTATTTTACGATCGGGTGTTAAATTTGCAGTAGGCACCGATGCCACACATGGTCAATTAGACGAAGATATTATTTTTCTTGTGAATATTGGTGGTGACCCAGTTGCAGTTCTTCAGGGAGTTACGATTAATGCTGCAAAAGTTAGTGATTTTGAAGATCAAATCGGTTCTGTGGAAATAGGGAAGAAGGCAGATATTGTCGCTTTGAAGGGCAATCTTTCTGAGGACATCACGTTAATTAAAAACATTGAGTGGGTCATGAAAAATGGCGAAATCAAAGTGGAAAATAATATTGCTTATTTTTAAGAAGTCTTTGATTCCCTCTCCAAAAGAGAGTGAGGGATTTGGTGATCTATAAAATTAGAAATTTCTTAGATTGCTATTTGCCTAACGCTTTTACAATAGCACTATGTTTAACGCTCTTGGTACTCCTACTCGGTGCAGTCATTCAACAGCAAACTCCTGTGCAAATGATTTTATACTGGTATGAAGGTTTCTGGGGATTTCTTACTTTTACATTGCAAATGTCATTAATGTTAGTGCTGGGAAGTACGATAGCAACTGCTCCGGCAATGAAGCAGTTTTTAGAACGAATCTTTGTTAAGGTCGATACTCCTTTAAAAGCTCTTTATTTAATTATGATCATTTCGGCATGCGCAACTTTTTTTAACTGGGCTGTCGGAATCATTATTGGTCCTGTGCTTACATTAATCATGAAAAAAAGAATGCCGCATGTTAATTTAGCTCACTTAATCGGAGCATCATATGCGATGTACGTGATTATTTTTCCGATATCCATTAGTTCGACTACTGCGTTGCTTGTTACTACTTCTGGACATTTCCTGGAGAATCAAATTGGTATTGTTCCATTCCAACAAACGATTTTTGCTCCAAAAGCAATATTTACTAGTCTTATCTCATTTCTTGCCCTCCTGGTCTTCTTTCATATGATTGTGGTAAAAGAAAGATCTACAGGGCAAGCCGCGGAAGAGCTGATAAATGAAAGTGAGAGTAGTAAGAATGAATCTGCCAATCATTTTTTTGCCGATAAGGTTAACAATAGTCCTTTACTGACCTATTTGTTATGTTTTTGCGCTTCTTTGGCGATCTTTTATTACATGAAAGAAAATAAGATGATGATTGATTTTAATTTCATTAACTTTATTCTTTTGTTTTTAGGTATGGCAATTTATAAAAGTCCGGAAAAGTATGTAAGTGCGTTTACAAAAAATTTATCAATCATTTCCGGTATTATTCTGCAATTTCCCTTATATTCTGGAATAATGGCAATGATGTCAGATTCAGGCTTGGTTGAAACACTTATTCAATGGATCACGAATGTTTCGACAACAGAAACATTCCCGTTTTGGGTGATAGTAGCTTCTTCCTTGATCAATTTCTTCATCCCGGCCAATGGAGGTCAATGGCTAATCACAGGTTCGTTACTTACTACAGCAGGAAGCAATTTAGATGTCCCCATCGGAACGATCATAAATGCTTTTAATTTTGGCACATTTACTTCAAATTTTCTCCAACCATTTTGGGCTTTACCGGCACTGGCTCTATCAGGACTAAAAGTAAAAGACATTTGGAGTTATTGTCTGATCGCTTTTCTGATTTTCATGGCAACTACTCTTGTATGTTTTTATCTCTTCCCCGCTTCCTGGTAAATGATAAAGGCTCTCTTGATCCAGGATACAGCAAGGATGAACCGGCCTAGACGATATTTGTAGTAAATAAATCAGGAGTGTCGCCTCTCCCCCTCCTCACTCGGAGGCACTTCGTCAATTCCGCCGGGGTGGAAGGGGTGGCATTTGCAAATGCGTTTGATTGTGAGCCAGCCGCCTTTTAAGGCGCCGAAGCGTTGGATAGCTTCGATGCCGTAATGGGAGCAGGTCGGGTAAAAGCGGCATGTTGGCGGTTTGAGCGGCGAGATTACTTTTTGATACATTTTAATGATAAGAAGCAGAAGCTTTTTCATTTTTTTCACCGACTTAAAAAAAATTTAAAAAGATAGCAGGAATTTGCGCTTTCTTGTCTAATTATAGCAACAATTCTGTTAGGAGAGGAGGGAAAGGCCTTGACACGGTAAAATTAACTGACATGTGCCCCCTGCATAGAGCCCTCAATCAAGATTGAAATGAGGTGATACGTATGCAAAGGAAACGGAAAGCTGAAGGCGGCTTCACGCTAATTGAAATTAACAGGGGGTAGTTCCTACGAAAAAACGACTGCGAAAAAAACGTTTATTAATAAGGGTAAATAACGTTCCCTTCGCGCTTGTCTCTGCGTATCCATGCGTTGACTGTACGAGCATTGTCAACGACAGGAACCTTAATGTCAACAGGTATGCCGTTATATATCTCTGTAGTTAGGACTAATTCTTTTTCTGTAAGGATCGCCTTTGTGAACAATTTGCTGGCGATTATTGCTTGCTCATGCCTTGTTAAATCCGATTCAAACTCTTTGGCGATTTCGATGTAGTCATAGAGCGATTCATAATTCCAATCGTTTTTATTAATTGCGACGATCTTCCTTTCAGTCTTCTCAACAATATCACTTAATGCTTTAATTCTTCCTGACAGTTCTGCTTCTTTTTTTAAATAGCTATCCTTCTCAATTTTCGCATCTAAGTAAAGGTCTAGCAATCTGTCCTTTGACTGGTTTAATTTGTTTAAGGATGCTTTGGTATGGTCTACTTCCTTTTTTAGTTTTTCCAATTCTTCATCTTTTGTTTCAAAGTCAATGTATTTTCTTGAGAGTTCTTCGCTCAATAGTATCTCTTTTAACGCTTTAATTAAATTGTATTCATAGCGCTTTGCATTCACTAAAATGTCACAACGTTCTCCTGATGCAGTGTCCTTGCGGCCATGTTGGGCATAAAAGCGCGGCTTCTCTTTTTTTGAAGTTTGTTGCACTTGAATTGTACGTCCACAATAACCACATGTGATTGGCACGAATTTTAATAGATTTATATTGTCTGTTGATGTTCTTGTACTTACGCTAAAACCCTCAGCTCGTGCAGTCCTGATCTCTTGAATAATGTTGTATGTCTCCTCTGTACGCATTGGCTCAAATACTTTAGCAGTCACAGTTTCGCCATTAGAAAAGGCTCTTTCCTGATACCCATGAAAAGCTTTTGAAGTTAGCCGAGTGTGAACAAGGTGCTCGTTCCATTTCCCCCCAATGGGAGTAGAGGAAACTTCGTTAAGTTTATCTGATATTTTTTTCATCCCCATTTTTTTGTTGATATAAAGGTCATCAATAAAAGGTACCGTCCATTCCCATCCCTTTTTCACATAATAAAAACCATCTCTATATTCATATTCAAATGGCCCGGCTCCCCAACCTTTTCCTTCTCTTAATCGCTGACGCTTTCCGTACATCATACGTTTAACGACCTTTCTCTTTTCACGTTGTGCTAAAAGATTTTTTAAGTCTGACATAAATTCATCGTCTTCGTTGGATAGATTGGTAAGTGTTCCATTAGGCTCAGCTATCTTCACGTTCTTCTCGCGAAGTACGCTTTTTAAGTATTCCCAAGACATTGTATCAAGGCGTGATAGTCTGTCCTGGTCCATGCATAATACGGCACCGATCCTGCCGCTTTCAACCAAATCTAGCAGTGCATTCAATCCTTTCTTGTCTAACTTCCCACCGGTTTCAACATCTATAAACTCATCCACAATTTCCCACCCTTGTTTCACTGCATAGTTTGTTAATTCTGTTTGTTGAGCAGAGAGGCTAAAACGGTCTTGTTGTAGTTTAGTGGATACTCTATAGTAGTTTGCAACTCTCATATATTTACACCTCCATACTTCATCATTTAAACTTGCGCCAATCAACCGCTTGCGATTGTAAAAAAATAGATATCATTATATTTTCTTTATCAACTCCTTTATAGGAATGTATGTTTGGTTCATGCGTGAAAATTATCTATTCAGACTTTTTAAAAGGGCCAGTTGATAAGGAATCCCATACGATTTAGCATCTTGAAAAGTGACGATTTTTTTATTCGTAAAAATCAACTCAATTGCAAAAGTATGGGCTTCGATTTCAATTCTTTCTGTAGAAAAAAGAGTATGCTTGTCCAAAAAGGGAGTATTAGAATCCGGGTGTAAGATAGCGTGACCTAATTCATGCCCACACGCAAACTCCTGTTGATGTTCCGCCGCTGATTCATTGATGTGGATGACTTGAGTTCTATGGCTTTTACTGTAATAACCTAAGATGCTTCCCAGTGGCTCGAACAGTACAATTATTCCTTTAGCAGCTGCAATTTTAAAAGGGCAGCTTGTACCGTGCTTTTTTACAATGTAATCAACCTCTTTTTTAATATCCACATCGAAACACTCCTACTTTCTGTATTTTTTAGGGGTGAATTTTTGTTTAGCAATTCTTTTGGTGAGTCGCAGGGTATTTTCCCAAGAAGCTATCAACAACTCTCTATCCTCCTCATTTAGATCGTCTAATATGTTTCCATCAAAGGCAGCAAAAGCACTATCGACATCTTCACCATTAATGATTTTCTTGAGTTGCTTTTCGATGTCGCTCTCATCTTTTTCTGTTAGATCGTAGTACCTCTTTTTGTCAGTGCGACCGAGAAGGTAATCAACAGATACATCAAAATAATCAGCTACTTTATTCAAAGTTTCACTTTTGGGGGAAACTTTATCCCACCGCCTGATTTGTCCATTGGAAATACCTATTTTCCTTTCTACTTCGGCAAAGGTTACTTTTCTTTCGTCACAGAGTGTTTTTATTTTGCTCACTAAGCCCACTTGTATCAACCTTTCGAGAGCTTACAAAAAAATAAAATAACTTTTTAGTCATTATTAAGTTGACAAATGACTTTTTAGTCATTATACTCTAGGTAAGCTATTTGATTAGCGAAAAAAGACAATAAAAAATATGACCTATCCACTACATTTTTAACGCTGGGGAGCTAAAAAAATGTGATATTACAGGCTTTTCAAAGTCTTATTTTGCTATGCGTTTATGATAGCAAAAAAGTCATTTTAGGTCAACAACTTTCGCTAATTAAATAGCTTTTAAACTAATTACCGTGAAAGGGAGGGGTAGATTATGCCGGAAGATTTAAGTATTAAAGTCCGTTCCGAACTTTATAAAAGAAAGATGAAGCACAAAGAATTAGCTGAAATCTTAGGAGTTTCCGGGCCATATTTAAGTGACATTCTAAATGGAAAAAGAACCGGGCCGAAGGCTCAGGAGCATGTGAAGCATATCCGGAAAATTTTAGGGGTTTAAGGTTTCCAATTAACGAAAGGTTTGGTGATCTAATATGACGACAAAAGAACTTCCGATCCACGCTGACATCATAGTCAAACGCGGGGAAATCCCTAAATTAATTTGTCGCTTGTCCTACAAGGATCAAGAAAAAGCAATCGAATATTTACGCATTTGGGGAGAAAAAAGAATGCCTATCACCATAATCCACGAGAAGTTGTCGAGTGAGCTTAGGAAGGAGGCGTAATCATGAAACTCACCGACGAAGAAAAACTAGCCCTTGTCGTCACAACGCCCATCGCCGTTTTAACGATAGCTTGGGCTTTGATCTCAGAGCTAATCAAATATTAAAAGGAGGCTTCATCTTATGTATTTGCAAGTGCATCCTGTACACCGTCGCCTGGCTGAGCTGACACTCAAGGCTCATCGCATAGGAGGTTATAACAATCTAAGTCAAGAGGAACGCACTGAGATTGAACATTGCTTGCAGGTTAACTTATCAATGATTGAGCGGTTGGATCAACTTAAACAGCTATCATTTCAAGCTCATTTGACGAATGACTTGGAATGGGAAGAAGAGTTGAGCGGTCAGATAGATGAGTTAGCGAAATCATGGAAGTAAAAGGAGGTGAAACAAAGTGAAAGCGGGCGAAATGCTCGGCTACACCAAGCGGTTAAAAGAGATAACGTCCAGCAAGCTATCACATCAGCGAGACGTAAGGCTGGCCAATCTCATGACGGACCTTGAAGCAGCATATCAGATTCCGCTGGTTGGCAAGGAGCGCATTGAGCGTTTTAAGGCGGAGCAGCCATTTGCATGGCGGCTTTATCACGCCGTTTCAGATGCAAGAACACTTTAAGGAGGCGAAGCAATTTGAAAGGTTACGACAAATTAGGGGATTTTGGTCAGCAGGTGTTTGACCGGACACACAAGCGCCATCTAGCAGCAATGGGGACCGCAGAAAAACCGAAGTACCACCGCGACCGCATCAAGTCAGTCAGAGCTAACAACAAAGAGCGCTGCATTGAGGTCAAGTTTAATAACGGTGAACTGTTTAAATACTACGCCGATGGTACGTGGGGGTGAAATGAGAATGAAGGCAACAGAAGCAAGAAAACTCTCTATAGAAAACAGAAGAAAGTTAGCGAGTACTCAAGCAAAAGAAGTGATTGCTAAAATCCATCGCGACATAGGGGAATAAGCTCGGAAAGGATTGGAAAACGCTCAGCTGACAGTGCAATTAAATAATTCTCAATTAACCTACAACGATGTAAAGCGCATTTCCGCGGAGTTTGAGGATTTAGGTTATCGCATCGAGACTCATGAGTATGCCGGTACAGACATTCTGACCTTTTGGGTGTTTTGGTAAAGGAGGTGAAAATCATGTCAAGAGTGATCAAATCAGTCGAGGTTATCAATCAAAGCGAAGAGGGTCCAGACCACTATTGCATAGGTGGATCAGTAGAATTTAATGGTCCTGAAATTGCTGACATTGTGGAGGATAACGGTACATTCTTTATCTTTGATAAAGAGGACAAGCTCTTAGCGGAAATTCGGAATTGCCCTGTAGTGGTGACATACGAAGAGGAGGAAAATCATGCAAATCACATTCAAAGAACTAACCCTTAAAAACCACAAAAGTCACCGTGATCTCACTGTTAACTTTGGCGAGGTAACTAAGATCAGCGGTGACAATGCAAAAGGCAAAAGCTCGATCATCGAGTCAATTACATGGTTGCTTTACGGCAATGATACCACAGGTAGCAAGCTAGATCCAACCCCAACTAATTACGAGGCGGATGCAACAATGGTTTCACTCTTGCTATCCATTGATGACAAAGACGTTTTGCTTGGCCGAGAGCTTAAAGACGGCAAAACAAAATATTACGTCAATGAGGTTCCAAGCAAGGCAACTGACTTTAATGCAATTGTCGATTCGTTTGGGGACAAGCCCTTTTTTCTTAGCTTATTCAATCCCAAACACTTTTATACTATGCATTGGGAAAAACAGCGTGCAATGCTCTTACAGTACGTCTCAGCACCTACCAGCAAGCAGGTCTTTAACGAGATGTCCCGCGTCAGCAAAGACCAAAAGGTCAAGGACATTGAGCTAAACCCGCAGGCTGCCAAGCTGTCTGAGCTTGTTAAAAAGCAATCGCTTGATGATCTGCAAAAGATACATCGTGAGAGCAAAACAAAGCTGGAAAAGGCTCATATCGCAGCAGAGAGTCGTGCTAAAACGCTCAAGGAGCAGCTTGATAGCCAGGAGGTCCAGGGCACTGCCGAGGCAGAAGAAAAGCTGGAGGAGCTAAAACAACAGCTCTCTCAAGTAGACGACGAAAGTTATGCGCTTGCTGAAAAGAACAAGGCGCATGAAAACAAAAAGAATGAAATCAATAACCTGCTGAATGAAAAACAACGGCTGCATGACCGTTATATGAAGCTCTATGAGGAAAGAATCCAAGAGGATTGCCCGACATGCCGGCGTCCACTTGATGAAGTATCAGTTGCAACAGTCAAAGAAAACCGCAACAAAGAGCTTGCCGAAATGCGAGTTGAATATGAAGAGCTTAAAGCCAATATCGCACAGCTCCAAGAAGAACTGCTGACACTTCCTTATGTAGATCGGGAAGCACATCACGAAAAAGCGCGGCAGCTCTCCAATCAAATCAGCGAGCTTAATGCTCAGATTAGACAAAGCCAGCAGCGCAATAAATTGCAAGAGCAACTGGAGCAGGCGCAGCAGCAGGAACAGGCAACGCTCAAAAGCCTAAACGAGTCCATCTTTATTCTTGATGCCATTAAAGCTTATAAGGCTAAAGAGGCGGAGCTACAGGGCGAAAAAGTACAAAAGCTATTTACAACCTTATCAGTCCGACTCTTCGAGGAACAAAAAAATGGAGAGATCAAACCTACCTTCGTCATTCAGATGGACGGTAAAGATTACAGCATGCTCTCACTCTCGGAGTCTATCAAAGCTGGCTTGGAGTTAAGAGAGGTCTTAAGCCAGCAAAGCGGCGTCATAGCTCCTTGTTTTGTGGACAACTCCGAGTCGATCACTAACTTTAAAGGGCCATCAGGGCAACTAATTATAGCCCAGGTAGTAGCGGGTCAAGAGTTAAAGATCGGCGGTGATTCCGAGTAATGGTAACAGTCGTGCAAACATGCAGGATGTGCAAAAAAGAACATTCAGTGCAAATGAAAAAAGTCGATTATGACCGAGTTAATAATGGCGAACACATTCAAAATGCTGCTCCTTATCTAACTGCCGATGAACGCGAATTATTAATAAGCGGAATTTGCGGAAAGTGTTTTGATGAATTGTTTGCTGGTGATGAAGAATGATCGAAAAACTACAATCGCAACTCGCAGATCTGGACAAGCTCTTTGATCAGCTGGCGGAGAGCCGGCAGCGGGCGCAGCAGGAAGTCATTTTATTAGCAGCAGCCGAAAAGGAGGACAAAAAGTGAGTGATTTTATAACATTTACTCTTATTGGATCATTGAACAAGCAGGCAATTAGAAAAGATTCGATCATCGAATTTCACGAAGAAAAAGTCAAAATCGATGGCGTTTCCACCCCTTGTGTGAAAGTGATTTATCAAGCGAACCTAAGTGAAAAATCAGTGAATCGGGATTGGGTTAGAGTTACTGAAAAATATGAAGATATTCTTGCTCTATTTGAAAATGATCAACCATGCTCCATTCAAGGCTTTAAGGGTGATGGCTCATGAAAAACGGCAAACGACCAACAAAAGCACAAAAAATCATCATCCGCGAAGCCGGCTTAATGATCGACGACTGGCTTGTAAGCAAGTCGCTTCCTGATCGGCTGGTACTCGTACAAAGATATACCGACAAGGTCAAAGTCATTTACTTATAGGAGGAATGGATAATGTCCAACAATACATTAGCAAAGACAAACTCAGCTGCCGTAATTGGCAACTTCACTCAATCAGAGCTTGATACTCTCAAGCAAACAATCGCAAGAGGGACAACAAATGAGCAGTTTTCACTATTTGTTCAGACATGCGTAAACAGCGGTCTCAACCCATTTTTAAATCACGTCCATTGCATCGTATACAACGGCAAAAGCGGCCCAACGATGAGCATTCAGATTGCCGTCGAGGGTATCACTTACCTGGCTCGTAAAACCGAGGGATATAAGGGCATTGAAGCCCAACTTGTGCATGAAAATGATGAATTTAGAATGGGCCGCGATCCCGAAACAGGGAAGACCGTCATCAAAGAACATGATTGGGGTCCGAGTAGAGGGGCGGTGTTAGGCGGGTACGCCATCGCTAAGCGAGAGGGTTTCGATGACGTAATTGTCTATATGGAAGTCGATGAAATCGAACACATGAAGAAAGGCCGCAATGCCGACATGTGGAAAACGTGGTTTAACGACATGTTTAAAAAGCACATCATCAAACGGGCTGCCAAGCTACAGTATGGAGTTGAAATTGCAGAGGACGAGCCTGTTACAAGTCCAGGAATTGATAACGTTACGGGCTACGAACCCCGCGAACGCAAAGACATCACACCGCAACAAGAATCTATTAATCAATCAGAACAGCCGGAGCATCAAGAAGAACAGCAACCTGATCCAATCCAAGCCGCAAAGGATGAAATGCAAGTTAAATTCGCGCAGCTTGGCATCGAAGGCAAAGAAGCGAAGGGGGAGTACATCAAGAAACACTTGCCAAACGCTAGTAACCCGCCAACCCTACAAGAGCTAAAAGGACTGATTGAAATTATGGACATGCATATTGATTTAAACCAAGCTCAGTCTGACGATGAGCTGCCGGTGTGAGGGGGACGAACTCGATGAGAAATAATTATGAAGTACGTGGAGATGTTACTGCTATCTTCCTTAACCACAAAGGTCAAATATATGAAACATTAATTGACACAGCCGATTTAGAAAAGGTCAAGTCCATGACTAATACTTGGTTTCTTAATGACAATGGTTATGTAAGAGCTAATTTCCCTGCTGATCGAGTAAATAGAGGGAGTTTGAGACTTCACCGTTTTATATTAAATGCACCTAAGGATAAAGACGTTGACCATATAAACGGTGATAAATTAGATAATCGAAAATCGAACTTAAGGCTAGTAACCAGAGGGGAGAATAACCAGAATCAGAAACTTATTCGAAAAAACACCAAAAGTCGAATGCGCGGGGTTTCTTGGTTCGAAAGAGACAGGAAATGGAGAGCTTACGTCAGTTTCAAAGGAAAGCAAAAACACCTAGGTTATTTCGACACCATAGAAGAAGCGGCTCTTGCTGCTTCGAGAGCTAGACGTAAATACCTACCATTTTCGAATGAAAATTTGAAAGCTGGTGAGAGGTTTGGAAGTTAATATTCTAGCAACAGGCTCATATGGAAATTGCATAACGCTTAAAAGTGGTGATTCCTGCATCTTAATTGATGCGGGTATCGCCAAAACAAAAATAGAGAAGAGACTTTTTGATGTAGGTATACGTCCAGATGAAATCGAGACTATTCTGATTACTCATGCTCATGGAGATCATATAAAAGGAGTATCTTTAGCCAACAAGTACCGCATACCTGTTTATGCCGGGGCTGGCGAATGGAAGACGATTCCGGGCGTAGACGAGGGGCTGAGGCGGACCATTAAAGCAGGGGAAACAGCAGGTATCGGCTTTACTTTTGGAGTTACTGCCTTTGACACCCATCATGATGCCATGCAGCCGCTTGGCTATGTGATCGAGGACATTATTAATGACACCAAATGCGCCGTTTGTCTGGATACAGGGCGTGTTGATGACTACATGTTGCATGCCATGCAGGGGTGTGACATCTACATCATCGAGGCTAACCATGAACCAAAGATGGTTGAAACATCTGACTATCCTCTCAGCGTCCAGACGCGCATCCTCAGCGACATCGGACACCTAAGCAATCAACAGACAGCGGACGCCCTTAACAGACTCATACAGGGGCGTGGAGAGCAGATATATCTAACACATTTGAGCCATAAAAACAATTTACCTACGCTCGCGCAACTGACCGTAGAGAACGTTTTACGCAAGCAAGGATTCAAAGTAGAAAAACACTACCAATTGGAGGTTATCTCATGAAAATAAAGTTAACGGAACGAGGGCTTAGCATCTTCAAAAACGTTAATCGAGGAATGGAACTGGAAGCTCAGGAACTGTATGCAGAACGTGGATTCCTCGGTTGTATTGTTACGGACGAACCTATTGTTGGAGCCGTGCTAAATACGAGTCACTATGTTGTTGTCTCCGATGAAGTGACTTACACAGAAACAGAAGTTGCTGCAATCAAAGAAGGTTATGAAAGACAACTCGATAAAGCCAGAAGAGCGGTCGATGAAGGCAGGCAGCACCTTGAGAAGGTGATTGAGAAAGCCGAAGCGATAGAAGCTGAAAATAAGTCATTGATTAGAGCAGTAGCGAACGATCTCACCCATGATGTAATGCCATTACCGCCTAATGTAGTTGATGCAATCGACGATCTAAAGATGAACTACAACTACACCAATTACGGCATTATTGTAGGAATCCATAAAGAGCATCAAATGGATTCCTTCAAAACTCTAAGAGATTTCGTTTTTAATTTTAAGGAAAGCGAGTTTAGCGGGGATTTATTAATCAAAGCACTTGTGAACGGATATGTAAAAGAGCCAACCGCCATAAAAAGCGAAGAAAACAAACAACAAACATGAACGGATGATAGCTCATGGCAAATCCACAATTGGAGAGAGGGCATACACGGATTGCCAACGAGATACTGGATTGTATCATGCAGCTTCCCTTAAATGGCACTCAATTCCGACTGGTAATGGCCGTATGGCGCCATACATATGGCTTCCAACGGAAAGAGCATGTCTTGTCAACCTCCTATCTTGGCAAAAAGATAGGAGCGCATAAGAACCAAGTGAAAAGAGAGATAGCGGTACTAATCGCCATGCGAATATTGAGTGCTAAGACAGGGCCGCGCAATACAAGGATTATTGGATTTAATAAAAATTATGAGGAGTGGCTGCGTGATCCAGAAGAAGGGGAAAAGGCAGCTGCTCCCAAAAAGGAGGGAAAACCGGTGTCGAAAAAGCCTAAGAAATACGATGAGGACAACACTTATTACAAGATGGCCGCACACTTTTGGAAACTCGTTACGGCCGTTGCAAAGGATGCTGGCGTTGAACATTTGACACGCAAAGCGAATTTACAAAGCTGGGCTGACGACTTTCGCAAGCTCGTTGAGTTGGATGGTGTCGATGACAAAAAGCTGATCTCCGATGTCATGCGGTGGACAACCTCTCATACATTTTGGCGCACTAACGTACTGTCAGCCAAGAAGTTTCGAGAGAAGTTTGCGGAGCTGGCGATCAAAATGAAAGCCGAGGAACAGGGGCAACAACAGAAAAAACACCCGTCTCACTATCAAACTGATAACAGAGATTATGAGATAGCCTTAAATAAATGGATAGCGCAAGGCGGTGATCCAGATGAATTTGATTACGGCCAATGACATTTCAGCAGAGCAATCAGTGCTGGGAGCTATCCTCTTGGACTCTAACGTCCTGGACGACATCTTATTTTTAGAGGAACGCGACTTTTCCAGCAAAAAGCATCAACAACTTTACAACGTTATCAAGTATTTGGATGAGCAGAACAAACCAATTGACCTCATGACGGTTGTTGGAGAGTTTCACAAATTCGGTCAGGTCGACGAAATGGGCGGCGTCGAGTATTTGTCCAAACTGATCGACTCTGTTCCTACCACTTCAAACGCGGCCTACTATGCAAAAATCGTCCGATCAAAGGCCGTGAGGCGGCGTGGAGTGGAACTGGCTCGGGAGATTGAAAGGTTGTCCGGAGAAAGCTTCGACACAGACGAAGAGTATTTTGCCGCAGTGGAGTCAGCAGCCGAACGGATCAGGCCGCAGAACAGTGGAGAAATGGAAAGCCTTTCGCAGATTAAAGAGGGCTATTTCAAACATCTGACAACGCCTGTAAGTCGCATAAAAACGGGATTCGGACAATTTGATGAGTGGTCAAACGGTTTAGGGCGCACTGATCTGTTTATATCTGCCGGACGCCCGTCGATGGGGAAAACGGCACTGCTCTTGCAACGTATCAGGAACATTTTAGATAATCCGGATTGCGGCGTCGTCCTACTGTGGTCTCAAGAAATGTCTAAATACCAAATCATCGACCGTATGATTGCGAGCGCGACAGAAATCAAATTTCCTAAGATCAACCAAAAACAACTTGATGACTTTGAAATTGAGGTTGTGAGGGCCATGTACGAAAAACTCGAAAAAAAGCCGCTGTTCGTGCGCGATGCAGCTGGCGTTAATATCCAGGAGGTACGATCTATTTCCCGCCAATTTAAGCGCAGATACGGCAAGATTGACCTCGTTGCGGTTGACTATCTACAGATCATGGATATACCGCAGAAAAAAGGCGAGAGTCGATCTCAAGCAATTGGGAATGTAACGAGAGCTGCAAAAAACATCGCCAAAGATATGGATTGTCCCTTTATGTTGTTGTCACAAATGACCCGGGAGTCGGAACAGAAGAAAAAGCCTACACTGGCTGATCTAAAGGAATCAGGAAGCATCGAGCAGGACGCTGATGTCGTTGAATTCCTTTGGGAGAAGCCTGACGATGTAATGCGCGGCGGTAAGATAGTCCAGCAATTTATTGCGAAGGGTCGAAATATTGGTATCAACGAATTCCGGCTATTTTTCCGCGGCTATCTCCAAAGGTTTAGGGAGTTGTATGAATGATGAAGCGAATCGAAACCCCTGAACAAAAGGAGAAAGCACTCAAATGGATGGTCGAAATGGCGGGGCATCCTTTGGAGCCGGTTATCAAAGATGAAAAAACAAGGGCAATTTACGAGCGAACAGCAGCAGCAGTCCAAGACTACAATGATCGGTTTTATAAGGGGTTAGAGTACCCGTCTTTAGAAGAAGAAAAACAGGAGCCGCAGGAGAAGAAGCTTGATCTTAGTGGCTGGCTGGATTGAGGTGTGACATGGACTACTCAGAAGCTACTAGCCAACAACTCTATCAAATAGCAAATGACCGCACGGTGAGGCTGTCAGATCGGTATGAGGCGGCGAGAGATCTACAGCGGAGAAAGGGGAAAGATTATGCGTTATGTAGGAATCGATCCCTCCACTAAGACGGGTTTTGTCGCTCTAAGTGGAGCAGGCGAAGTCCTAAGAGCTAAGGAACTAACAGGAATCGGCGACAAAGACCCAAAGCGCATTACAACGTTAGTCCAGGAGGTTGTACAACATATAAAGCCCGGCGATGTGATTGGTATTGAGGGATTCAGCTACAACAGCCAAGGCCGCGGGATCGGATTTCAATTCGGCCTTGGTTATGCAATTCGGATAGCGATGTACAGCAGGAATCATTCATATACCGAGATCACGCCAGGGCAGCTTAAAAAATTTGCTACGGGCAGTGGAAATACGGCAAAAGCAGAGATGCCGGGACCGATAGCCGAGAATTGGGGTTACAGCCATCCGAGCGACAACGTTTTAGATGCTTATGTTTTAGCTAGGATCATGTTTTCGATCCGCAATAGGGAGCAGCTTACGTTTTCACTTACCGACTATCAAAAGGAAGTCATTGACATGATTATCAATCCAGCTGCCGCTAAAAAACCAAAGGCCAAGCGCAAAGCAAAGCGAGGTGATAAACGATGAGTCACCGAGATCAGCGAAACAAGCAGTTTAGACGTGAGATTTCTACCAAAATTGCTGAAATTCAATTTAAATATTGCCGTCCGTGCGAATTGCAGGAATGTGATAACTGCAAACAAGGCGAGAAGTTGCGGCATTATGGCGATCTACTGTTGAAAGATACACAAGAACGACGGAAAGAGCCTAAATTAAGCAAAAACCCCAAGGAGGTAAAACAGATGAAGCCAGCAGCCAGAATTTCAAAGACACCGGAGGAGGTCAACGGACTAACAAAAGATAAGTACAAAATGTTGAAAGATGAAGGGATTACCGATGCAGAGATAATTAAGGCCTATAAATTAAATACTTCTCGGTTCTCGTCAATTAAAGAAAAATGGGGGCTGCTGGGCTATCGAGGTACTGTCAGCAAGAACAAACAAAAAAGCCAAGCCCAAACAGTTGAAAGGCCAGAGTCCAAAAAGCCAGCAGAACAGGCGAATAATGCTGAGGTCGAACTAAGAAATCAACTCAATAAGATGAAAGACGAATTTAATGAACTGACTCAAAAGCACCAAGCCTTGGAGCAAACGCATGAAAAGCTCCTGAATGAAAACTCACAAGCAGCCGCTGAATTCCTGAAAATCAAGCGTGAGCTTGAGCAAACAAAAACTGCATTTGATGAGCTAGTTCTACAAAAACGCGACCTGCAAAATGACTTATCAGTTGCCGAGCGTAATCTTGATTTCCTGCGAGAGAAGGTTGAAGAAAAGGCAAATGACAGCTCCTACAAACAAAAATACTTAGTCATGGCGGCCGCGCTTAAGTTGCACTTGCCTGACGGGTTGGAGGTCAAATCATGAAATTCAATGGCATGAGTCCAATCGAACTGGAAATGGTACGGGATGAAATAAAGAAGGTAATCCCTGTTTTAGTTTCAATTGCTCCCGAAGTAGTAACTGCCACTTGCGAATATTACAAACACTATAACAAGCGCAATGACATCACTCCTCAGGAAGCCAGTGATCTTGCGGTAAAGACAGTGGTGAAAATTTTTGGCTTTGGAGGGTGAAGAATGAGAATGCTGATAGCTTTTGTATTGGCAATGCCTGTAATTTTTGCAGTTGAGGTCAGTTGGGTATACATTTTCGTTATTGGATTGCAGGTATTGGCGGGCTTGGATTTTGAATTGTTTAGAGAGAAATCGCAATTGAATAGCAGGATCAATGAGGAGAACAGAATCAATGCGAGAGATTAAGTATCGGGGAAAACGTATGAGTCTAAGATATCGGAGGCAAAACCATGAAAGTTCAAATTGAGGGAAACCTCTACCTTGAATCTGACAACCTATCATATCAGATCAAGGAATATAGCGGAGTGAAGAACAGCGAAGGCAAGGAAACATTCAACAGCTACGACGCTCTCTGAGCTTATTCTCGACGTGAAACTGATTGAGAAATACATTGAATCAAAGTTAACAGTTTAACGTCATATCAGCCTCACAGGAGCTTAAAACCATATCTGAAATTAAGGGAGCGAAAAACCATGCAAAAAACTGAATTAAGTGTTCTTTTCAAAAAGATGCAGAGAGACGACAAAAAAGATGTTCTTAAATTTGAATATCGGGGCAGTGAGGATGATCCGGTAGATGATAACGGCAATCCAACCAAGATCATTCTCCCACAAAACGTCTATGCGCTTGTTGGCGAAATGGTCAACATCGAAGTAGCCGGCTGCGAGTGCGGCCCAGTCACGGCAGAGCTGTCAAAAGCCAACAAGGACAGCAAAAAGGTTGTCCTAGACCTGAATCTCAAGGGTGACAGCAGCGACAAGGCTATTGATCTTTATCGCAAGGCCGGTCAAAACGTCACCTTGACTATTGAGCCAGCACAGGCCAGCTTGTTAGAGGATGAAGAGGCTAAGAAAAACGATCATGAAGGGATTGAGTATGCTGTTGATCTCGGCGGCAACGTAACAGAGATCAAGGACAAGAAAAAGGAAAAGGAAGTTGAGGAAAAGGAGACGGTTGCCGCTGCAGCAGAGGAAACGAAAGTGGATGTACCTAATGACGATGAATTGCCGTTCTAACGCAAAAGGGGCCGCTCGCCAGTAGCAGCCCCTCGACAAATTTGCATGTGGGCGCTTGTCCACATGCAGGCTTTAACTTAATTTGGTTAGTTATGTAGAGGGATAAAACAAAGTGGTAGGTAGCACTAAAGGTTTCGGAAGTAAGGAGTTGTCACTTACTTGATTCAAGGAACTGAACTCCCTTGTTTGTTATACCACTAATAACATAAGAAGTATTTCCATAATAAACATCTTCGACGTGAGCAACGAGGAGGTTATCTTCTTTAAGTTGAGCTATTACCTCAATAACAGTATTTTGATCATAATTTTCAAATGGGCCTTTAGAATAGAACTGATCGGATGCGATATCTTTAGTTAATTTACTAGCCTCAATTAATATAGTGACCATAATATCTTTTTTATTCAATGTGTTCATCCTTTCAGTTTATTAATTTACTATATTCTACCACATTGAGAAGACTATGCAAAAGCTGAAACCTCGTAAAAGGAAGTGAGAGAAAATGACATATGAAGAACGTATCCATAAGGCTAAGAAAGAACTCCAAGAATGGATAAAAATGCATGACGGAGTTATCCCGAGTGAAGATTTAGAGGCTTTTGAAAAAGATGTTGAGGAACGTCAGTGGCTTATACATCAAGCAGAAAAGGCCATCCGGTATGAAAAAACGCTAAAAAGAATTGCTACTCCTGGACTCGGTTTAGGCTATTGGGAAGCGAAAAAAGCGTTAGAAGATAAAAAGTAATCTGATCATTAAGCATATAAGGGTGGTAGCATTGGTAAAAATCAATGGAGAAATAGCAGAATACAGAGCTTCTTACGTGAAATTTGATGAATAGCACGACCGTATATCAAAGGAGGCCTCACATGCTAACAACTTTTCAAATCTTTTTATTTTATTGATTCTGCTCTTTGGCTTGGGGCCATGGGAGACAGAGATATAGAGAGAGATTACAATAAAGTTGCATATTAATTGCAGCAATGGGAACTATGACAGCAACATTTTTTGTTTAATGATGATGGGGTGTGATGCAAATGAGCTTTAACTTGCCGGAACTGGATAGAACAAGAACCAAAGAGGCCGTTGAAATCGCCCTTGAAAAGTATCGCTTGTTTAAATATCTTTCTTACGAAGAAAGGGAGGCAAACATAACGGCAAGTAGCGAGGAAAGGTTCCACGGCCCAACTAATGAGAGAAGCGATCAGACGGCACAGGTGGCTATTTATAACGCGGATCAACAGGAGTACAGGCGGCAGTTTTGCGAGCGGATAGAAAGGGCGGTTAAAAAACTACCTCCAATGGAAAGATTTTTGATCGAGAACCGTTATATGGTAAGCGATGCAGAGTATAAGACTGACCATAAGGTTTATTGTTTTGAATTTCAACCGCCTATTAGTCAAAAAACCTATGATAAAATTCGTTGGAAAGCATTTTATAAATTGGCCCTTAATTTAAATGTTGCAGTGACAATAAATGCCTAAAAGAGAGAGCTAACTTAGCTCTCTTTCTTTAGGTATGCCGAAGAACTTACCCATCTCAACAAAGGCTTGTTTAAGAGTTGAATCATGATAATTGGTTCTTCGGTACTCTCCATAATGATTATAGTAATACTGCACATAAGAGCTAAATGGGTCTGTATTCTTTTTGTTTTCCAACGATCTAAATACACTTTTTTCCTGGGATTGGAAAAAGTATGCTAGGCATTCTAAGTCATTAATTCCAATTTGATCCACAAATTTTACTGGGCTTGTAAATACAGATTGCAAGTCATTAGTAAATATCTCTTCATAAAAAGTTGGTGTTTTTGAAAGAGTATTGTATGTTGAAGATAAAATAAAGACTTTTTTTATATCAATAAAATAGCCCCTTTCCCTAAGTGCTTTGAATGTATCAAAGGCTTGTTTGTTTGGATTAAAGAAAAGTCGAGAAAAGTCCTTTCTAATAGTTTCAGTTGATGGTTTGGTTTTTGATTGTTTAGGGATTTTCCCGCTTTTTGCTTCAATAATCAATAAAGATTTGCCAAGTTTGATATATGC
This sequence comes from Halalkalibacter oceani, assembly GCF_040544555.1. Taxonomy (NCBI): domain Bacteria; kingdom Bacillati; phylum Bacillota; class Bacilli; order Caryophanales; family Bacillaceae; genus Halalkalibacter; species Halalkalibacter oceani. The sequence goes on along the minus strand of NZ_JBEPKD010000015.1, from coordinate 48,500 downwards.
ATCAGATGAACGCTTATTATCTTTATCATAATAAAATTCATCTATGTATTCATAAGATAACTTTGAATCACTTACACTGTTTTTCAATGTATCAGCAATATAAATTTCAAATAATCTACCAAAAAAAGTGAAAAATTTATTTGTTAATTTTTTGTCGTGTTCATAACATTTTATCAATTTGAAATATAAACCATCAAAAATTGACTGGTTGTGAATTTCGTTAGAAAACATAAACGCTCTATCGTCAATTTTAAAAAAAGGACTGGTTATTAAGTATTCATTATCAAATGCGTTATCGATTGTTTGAATCGCTTTATCTTTATATAATTTTGGATCTACAACAATATCGGCCAGAATTTTTGAAGATAAATCTGAATTGCGTAATTTGGAGAAATATGAATCTAGTTTTATTCCTTGTTGATAAAAATTGAATAAGTCTTTCAAACTATTCTTTAGCTTACCACTATGTCCTGCAGCTAGAAGAACATTAACATAGTCATCAATTTTATAACCGTAATATTGATAAAAGTCGTTATTGATATCCATATATTCATTTGGTTCAAACAATGATTTATTCTTTGCATATTTTTGAAAAAAAAGATTTTGTCTTATGATTGAACGGTCTATATTTGAATCTCTATAAAATAATGATATCTTCATATACATTTGTTCTATACTATCATTTTCATGGCTTAAATGTATGTGATCTGAAATCTGAAGTAGAATCATAACTACACGAACGACAAAATTACCAGCTGTAGTAACAGATGAAACAGTAGAAGGTGCTTTATTATTACCAAAAGCAAGAAACCATTTTATGGCGTATAAAATATTACTATTATCGAATGAAATTTCAAACTCTTCCTGCATTTTGACCGAAGCTTGTTCACAAATGATTTGGATTAATTGAGATTTAGAATCTTCATTAAGCCAATTCAAACAAGACAATACTTTCAAGGCATCCGATTGATTGATTTTATTTATATCGCGTTTTATTTTTTCAATGGGAACTTTGGAACCAAACAACCCCTCGTAAGTGATATAAACTTTCATATTTCTAATTGCTTTATCAAAAGAATTTTTCATATTGTCCTCCAATTGTGAAGAATATTTCTAAATTATAATGTAAATTACAGCCATGTACTTAAAAAACACTAAAAATTTATTAAAATAAGTCAAATTTAAGTTGAGTCATTTGTTTTTGCCTATGTTAAATTTATATCATCAGGAATTGACTAAGGGAGAAACCCCCTTCAGTCAATTCCTTTTCTTATGCGATTTCTTATATTTGCGACTCCATTCCTGGTTGAGCCAGTGTCTTCTCAGCTGGTTTAGCTTTATTTCACCTCCTTTCATCGTGACCCCAGCGATTAAGGTATGGATCGGGGCGGCTTGCCATCCGCCGCAAAAAGGGTGGTAAGGTTTGGTATCATTAAATAAAAGTTCACATTATAATTGAACTGTAAAATAAAAGGAGGGTTAAGATGAATAATAAACTAATTTGTCCAGTTTGCGATTTTGATCATATGCATATCTTGGGGTTTATTGAAGTGAGGGACGATGATGACTATCAAACAAAAGAGGTAATAGTAAACAATCAATACCGCATCCCAGTAAAGACTAGATATAATTATAGATCGCAAGGTAACATCCATCTCCTTTTTATATGTGAAGATGGTCATTTTTCGATCAAGAGCTTTGATGGTCACAAAGGTGTGGTTGTAATTGATGAGAACATATTAATGGACAACTTATCCTCATATTTAAACGGTGTATATAGAGAAAACCAAGCGTCTTGGGCGTTTAATTTCGAGCTTCTGGGCCATATTGAAAACTTTTTCCTTAAGGTAGAACAAGATAAAAGTCTTTATTAACTAATAGTTAGAGCTGGACCTGTAATATAGGCTCCGGCTTTTATTATGTCTAAAAGGTGATAGGATGGACAAAAGCAGTTGATGGTCCCAACCTGGGAGGGAGTCGTGTCAAAGGGGTTCGCCTGATAAGCGCATCTGGCTATGCACCTTCGACTGTTTTTGTGTGTTTGTAGTATTAGGTAATTTGTTGGAGGGTATTGGATTCTTTTGGCGAATTGTGTTTTGTGAAAGGGGGTTTTGAAGATAGGGGAAGAAGACATTAAGTTAATCTTCACATCGTTATTATCAGGCGCTTTGGGTACATTAATTGTTTTTTTCGTAACTTTAAATAATCAATATTGGCAGAGGAGACAAGAGAACAGACCGCATGTTAAAGTCGAGGAAGTCAGCGCGAATCTCAATTTACGAAATGTTGAATTTACAAAATACACCAAGTTGATAATTACCGATGACTACCAAGAAATTCTTAAAGAAGCGAAAAAACAAGGTGTTATTGATGACGAAGGTTTCGCAAAAACTAATTTCAATTATTTAAATGTTAAAAATGTGGGTAAAGGGAACGTATTAGAAGCTAAAGTTAAAATATCCATGATTTCGCATAGTGAGGAACAGTTGAAAAGCTGGTCTATTGTGGTTGATCTGCCAATTATAGAAGATGGCGAAGAGTTATTTGTTCCAACAGACAAAATGATAAGTGTCGGAGCATCTTATTATATTGACCACATCGAGTTATTCTATAAAAGTAACCTTGGAGAAAAATTAAAATATGAAAATAGTACTATTCATGAAGCGGACGATAGACGAACAATTATTGAAACTTTTTATAGAAAAAGGTTTCTAATAGGCGGATATAAGAAAATATATAATATTAAAGGTCGTTCAGTTAGTTGGATGTTACTGCCGATAAAAAAGAAATAATCCCGGCATAAATTAAGGGTTATTAAAGTAAAAATTTTTTCGATTCAAGGCTAAGCAACTTGAGATCACTTTAAAAGTGGTCTTTTTTATTACCTCCATAAAGCCCATCAAGAAACCGGTGTAGGATCGCAACCTTGCCGTTTTGTCTTGGTAGGCTTTTAGAGTTGATAAAGCTAAGGTGATGGGAATGAATAAATGCAAAGGCTGCATATGGGGGACAAAGCTAACCGACACTAAAATATTTTGTCACTTTAACCGCTGCGTCAAGCCGACGAATCAGGGCAAGGAGACAAAGTCTGAATCTCCTAAAAACTGGTGAGTGGACACTAATTAGCGTCCATCTTGAGTGGTAGCGGATTAGCGTCCAAAGTGGTAACTAATTAGCGTCCACTACTGGCAACTAATTAGCGTCCACTCAAACCAGTTTCTTCATTAGAGTGAAAATCCTAAAGAAAGATTTAAAGAAATATATTAAAGAAAACCTTGCAAATGTATTCGCAAGGGATTTTATTTTTTATTTTTGTAGTTAAAGGAGGGATCATCAATGCAGGTTAATTGTGATCAATGTCATGAGGATTTCAAGATAAAGCTCAAGACCAAGAAACACGGAATAGGAATCCAAGAGACTTATTTCAAGTGTCCTCATTGCAAATGTCATTACACATCTTTTGTCACCAATACGGAAGCAAGGCGAAGGCAAAAGGAAATCAAGTTAATGACAGATAAGCTTAGCAAGATAAAAGATGATGAGGAGTTATTGAAACAAAGGCAAGCGATCAGCAAGAAGAAAGCAGAGCTTAAGATCATTATGGATGGTTTGAAAAAGGTATATGGCTAAACAGGTCAATCCTTTTTACAAGTCAACAGCTTGGCTTAAATTCCGAGAGCTTGCTCTGCTTCGCGACAATCACTTATGTCAGCCTTGCTTAAGGCAAAAGCGGATCACGCCAGCAAACACGGTGCATCATATCAAGCCGATTGAGGACTTTCCTGAGCTTGCCTTAACTCTTGATAACGTAGAGAGTATTTGTCCTCCTTGCCACAACAGAGAGCATCCAGAGAAGGGTGGAGGACACAAGAAGAAAAGAAAAAAGAAAGTGAGAGTGATTGAGATGAAAGAGAATCCGGAATGGGTATAGCCCCCCTACCCCGAAAGTGTGGGATGGCTGGCCCCAGGACCGGGCGGGCCCTTCGCTTGTAACGCAGGAGTATTTTTCGTGCATAAGGGGGGGTGTAAATTTTCGTCTTTTGAGAGGGGGGAAAATAATTGTCTGGCGAGTACAAACCTAAAAACATCAGGCTAAAAGCAGCGAAGGAAGTTTTTTATACATTAGCTGCCGAATTAGAAAAAGTGGACAAATTTAACGACAAAACATATCTAATCATCAACAATTTTGCCCTTTTAGAGCAGATGAAGCTGGATTTAATTGCTGATATTCGCAAGCGTGGGGTTGTAGAGCTTTTTAAAAATGGCTCTCAAGAAATGATGAGAGATAACAAGTCAGTGGACAAGGTCATGAAAACCATCGAGCAGCAAAGACGTCTTCTCGCCGAGTTGCGACTCACGCCAGCTTCGGAAAGAGAGATAGTCGGGGTGGTGGCGACCGTTGAAGAATCAGACGAGTTCCAAAAATACTAAGCTCAAGACAACTGATTACGCCATTGCAGTTACCAGTCACCTTATAATCACGTCCAAAAAGGTGCATTTAGCGTGTAAAAGGCACTTATCAGACCTTGAAAGGCAAGGGAAGAAAGAGTTTCCGTATGTGTTCGATGAAGATCGCGGGTATCATCCGATTGGCTTTATAGAAAAGTTCTGCAAGCCGTCGCAGGGGAGCCATGACAAAATTGTCATGCAAGACTGGCAGCACTTCGTTATCGGATCGCTTTACGGATGGATTCATAAAGAGACTGGTTTACGTAGGTTCCGTGAGGGCCTTATTTTTGTTGCCCGGAAGAACGGGAAATCTGCTTTGGGCTCGGGGCTGTCGCTTTATGGATGCAGCAAAGACGGAGAAAGAGGGGCGAGGGTGTATCAGCTGGCAAACTCAAAAGCTCAAGCCCGGGTGTTATTCAACGAATGTAAAGCGATGGTTGAGACTTCGCCGGTGCTCAACAAGCACTTTGAGAGGACACTGTCAGAGATAAGATTCAGTGACACATTGTCCAAAATTGAGCCGCTTGCCACTGACTCAGAAAAGCTTGACGGTCTCAGCGCCCATATGGGCTTATTTGACGAGATTCACGAGTATAAGAACTATAAGCTTATCAACGTCATAAAAAACTCTACAGGGGCGCGTAAGCAGCCTCTGATGATCTATATAACGACGGCAGGGTATCAGTTGGATGGTCCGTTAGTTGATTACTATGAGCATGCAGCGGATGTGCTAAATGGAGTGGTCAAAGCTGATCGCTTTTTTTACTACCTCGCTGAATTGGATGAGGGCGATGACATTGACGATCCATCAAACTGGATCAAAGCCAATCCTAACCTGGGTGTCACAATTGATCTGGAAACTATGAAAGAGGAGTGGAATGATCGAAAGCATATTCCTGCAGAACGGGCTGATTTCATCACAAAAAGGCTGAATATCTTTGTGAAGGCCGATCAGCAATCGTTTTTGGATTATGAAGTGCTCAAGCGAAATGAAAAGGTTATTGATGTAAAGGAGTTATTGGGGCTCCCGTGTATCGGTAGTTTTGACCTTTCGGAGACAGAAGACTTTACAAGTGCATGTTTGGAATTTCCTCTGCCAGATACGGGAGAGGTTTTTGTATTGTCTCATTCTTGGGTTCCGCAACGGAAAGTAGAGGCCGACAATGAAAAAATTAACTATAGGGAGCTGTCCGATGCAGGATTATTGACGATTATACCGGGTGATTACATCAATTATGAGCATGTATTTGACTGGTTTGTGGAGCAAGCGGAGCTTTATGCCATCCAAAAAATTGCTTACGATCCGCATAATGCGTTCCATTTGATCAAAGCGTTGGAAGCTTACGGGTTTATAACAGAGCCGGTTAGACAAGGACATCTCACATTAAGTCAGCCGCTTAAGCATTTAAAAGAAATGTTTTTGGATGGGAAAGTCATTTACAACAACAATAAATTGCTCAAGTGGTACATCAACAATGTCAAGTTAGTGCCGGATCGCAATAATAATTGGATGCCAAGCAAACAAAACCGGTACCGGAAGATCGATGGCTTTGCTGCTTTGTTAACCGCGCATACGGAAGTCATGAAAATGATTGTCGAGCCAGCCGGTGACGGAAATATCAGCTTCGTCTCCGTCAATGACTTATTCAACTGAAAGGTGGTGAGAATTTGAAATGGTTCAGCCGATTTAGATCAGCTGCCAAAGCGGCTGTAGCAGGATGGAAAGGAAACGTATTTGACTTCTCAGGATGGGCCGGCCGTGTCTTTTGGGGCGTCGATAACGCTAAATTAGCCACAAATGAAACAATTTTTAGTGTGATTAGCCGACTTGCCAACACCTTATCCACACTGCCGATCAAGTTGTATCAAAGCTATGACATAGTGACTTCTCAGGTCTCCGATCTAGTCACTACGGCACCTAATCCAAACATGACAAGCTTTGATTTATTTAACAAGCTTGAGGTGGCGCGGAATGAGACAGGGAACGGCTATGCAATCATCATGCGCGACATCAGGATGCAGCCAGAGGAGATTTTACCGATTGATTCCTCACTGGTGACGCCTTTTTTAAATAGCGACGACGGTCATTTGTGGTATCAAGTCATCGGAGACAACGGTACTCACTATGTTCACAACATGAACATGATCCACGTTAAGCACATAACGGGAACGAGCCGGCTTGTCGGGATCAGTCCGATTAAGGTTTTGAAAAACACTCTGGAATATGACAAAGCTGTGCAGGAGTTTTCTTTGTCGGAAATGCAGAAGAAGGATAGCTTTATCTTGGAGTACGGTGCCAATGTGGACAGTGAAAAGAGACAGCGTATCATTGATGATTTCAAGCGATTTTATCGAGATAACGGCGGTATTCTTTTTCAGGAGCCCGGCGTAACGGTAAATGAGCTGGAAAGAAAATATTTTGCTTCGGACACGTTGGCGTCCGAAAAAATAACGCGGTCAAGAGTCGCGAATGTTTTTAACGTCCCTGCCTCATTTCTTAACGACTCGGAGGGAGCAAGCTTTTCGAGCAACGAGCAGCTGATGATCCAGTTTGTTCAGATGACGTTAACCCCGATAGCAAGGCAGTACGAACAGGAGCTCAATAAAAAGCTACTTACGCATGACCAGAGAATGGCAGGTTTTTATTTTAAGTGCAATCTCGGCGGGCTGCTGCGAGGGGATACTGCAGCAAGGACAAACTTTTATCAAGTAATGCTTAGGAGTGCAGGGATGACACCGAATGAAGTGCGACGATTAGAGGATTTACCACCTAAAAGCGGGCCGGCAGAGGAACTGTGGATTTCAGGCGACCTCTACCCGCTTGAGATGGACCCTCGTGATCGTAAGGCAAGCTCTGAGAAAGGGGGTGAAGAAAGTGAGCAAGCAGAAGAAACAACGTAAAAAGTTTTGGTCGATGAAGATGTCCGCTGACGGGAAGTCGGGGGATATTTTTATTTACGGAGAGATCACTAAATACGCTTGGGAAGAGTTAGGCGAAAAATCAGCGAAGGTATTCCAGCAAGAATTAGCTGATTTGGGCGAGGTTGAAACGATCAATCTATATGTGAATTCTCCAGGAGGTTCAGTGTTTGAGGGTTTAGCTATCGGTAATCAGCTAAAGCGCCATAAAGCTAGAGTTATAGCCCATGTTGATGCATTAGCAGCCTCAGTGGCAAGTGTAATTATCATGTCTGCTGACGAGATTAGAATGTACGAAAATTCAATGCTCATGATTCATAATCCGTGGGATTTTGTAATTGGAAATGCTGCTGAATTAAGAAAAGCAGCTGATGACTTGGATCGTATAGGTGAATCGGCCAAACTTGATTATTTATCGAAGGCCGGGGATAAGCTCACCGAAGAAAAACTCATAGAGTTACTTGACGCCGAAACATGGTTAAGTGCAAATGAAGCATATCAATATGGTCTGTGTGACGTTGTCTTGGAGGCAAATAATGCCGCTGCCTCTATTAGTGATAAATTATTTGCCAAATACAAAAATGTACCGAAACAACTGCTGGAAGATGACAATTTCCATCAACTGTCAGCTGAAGAGTTGGAACAACGCAAACGAATTGCTGAACAATCAAAACTTAACGCCAGTTATATTGGTGACTTATTAGGAGGAATGTAAAGTGAAAAAGTATTTGAAAATGAACCTACAACATTTTGGGGACAAGACGCTTTATGAGTTAAAGCAAAACCTTACGACAGTCGGTCAACAGCTGCAAAAAGTGGAAAACGAGCTCGCCTCTGCTGCTATCGATCCTGCGAAGTCCACTGAGGACATTCAAGCATTGCAAAAATCCCGGGATGATTTAAAGATGCGCTTTGATGTGATCAAGCAGCAGCACGATCAGCTCGAAGCGGAGCAAAAAGAGAAGTTTAAACAACGGCAAAAGGAAAATAAAGTGGGTTTTGACGGGTTATCAGAAAAGCAAAAAGTAATGAAAGCAAAAGCTGAATTTATTCGCGCTTCTCTCCAACGACGTCCAGTGAACGATGAAGCAAAACAACTAATCGCTATTCCTGCCGGTAATGAAACAGGTGGAGATAAATTCTTACCAACTAATTTGCAAAAAGAGCTTGTTCATGAGCCGTTTGCAAAAAACCAGCTCCGTAATGTTGCACAAGTAACAGCGATTAAAGGTTTAGAAAAGCCAAAAATCTCTTATTCTCTTGACGATGATGATTTTGTTACAGATGAGGAAACCGCTAAAGAAATTAAACTTACAGGTGACACTGTTAGCTTCGGACGATACAAGTTCAAAGTCAAAGCAAAGATTTCCGATACAGTTATGCACGGATCAGACGTCGAATTAGTGTCGTATATTGAAAATGCGTTACGGTCTGGGTTGGCTGCCAAAGAGAAAAAAGACGCGCTTACCGAGACTCCAAAAACCGGGTTAGAGCATATGTCGTTCTATCAAAATGGGCAGATTAAGAGAGTTAGAGGGGAAAATCTACAAAAAGCAATTAAAGCCGCGATTGCTGACCTGCATGAAGACTTCCGTGATAACGCTAAAATCGTAATGCGTTATGTAGATTACCTAGATATTATTGAATACCTTGCTAATGGGAATGCCACTTTATACAACGCCCAACCAGAACAAGTTTTAGGAAAGCCTGTTGAATTTGCGGATAGTGCTGTGCATCCGATTGTTGGTGATTTTCAGTATTTCGGGATTAACTACGACGGAATGACTTACGATACTGACAAAGATGTTGATTCCGGCGACTACTTATTTGTCCTAACAGCTTGGTACGATCAGAAGCGATCATTAAACTCCGCATTCCGTATCGCTGTAGTTGACGATACTCCCTGATCCGCCCCAAGGCTTAACGGTCACATCCAAAACAGCAACCTCAGTTAGCCTGTCTTGGGAGGCTGTTGAGTTTAGTGGGGGCATAGATAAATACGAGGTTTATAGAGATGGACAAGCGATAGGTACTCGTAAGGGGCTGACATACGCTGACAACGATTTATCGCCATCCGAGACTTACGAGTACCAAGTTGCTGCAATTGCTCTCAGCGGGGCTGTATCGAGCTTGAGCGAGCCGTTAATTGTGACGACAGACTCTGAGCCTGACCCGCCAGAAGACCCTGACGAGGATGACCCGTCAGAGGGTGATGAATAATGCTGGAATTAGCAAAAATATATTTGAGGATTGACGGAGCCGAGGACGATCAAACCCTCGGCTTTTTGCTTGATGCCGCAAAAGAGTATTTAGTTGATGCTGGCGTAAAGGAGCAACCGGAGTCTAAGACGTATCAGTTGGCTGTACTTTTGCTGGTCAGTCATTGGTATGAAAATAGGCAGGCCGTTGTCGTCGGGCAAACCTCAAAGCAGTTGGAAAACAGTCTGCAGAGTCTCATCCTGCAGCTGAAAGCGGGTGGAGCCGATGAACCCGGGTGATTTAAGGCAGAGATTAATTTTTCAGATCCCGTCAGGCGCAAAGGATGCTGATGGTTTCCCGATTCGGGAGCCGCAGGAGTACACAAAAGCTTGGGCCGAGCTTAAAACACTAAAAGGACGTACTTTTTATACAGCCGCTCAAAATAACATGCAGCATAATCGAGAGTTTACGATCCGTTATCAATCCAAGTTGGCTGACGGTGCGCGACCTAAAAACCTGCAAGTTATTTGGCAAGGGGTAGCCCATACCATCGAATCCATTGAGGACGACGACGGATTAAAAAAGTCAATGACCGTAATTGCAAAGGCGGTGAATTAATTTGAAGCTTGAATTTCAGGGCTTGGATCAGCTGGCGTCCCAACTGGAAAAGATGGGCTCTGAGGGCAACAAAATCCGAGATGAGGCCGTCAAGGATGGCGGGGAAGTGTTAAGTGAAACTGTAGAGAATCAGGCTCCGGTAAGAACAGGAACCTTGAAAGGCTCTATTGCTGTATCTGACCCAGCAAACGGCGAAGTCGAAGTCGGACCAAGCGATAAAGGATTTTACGGACGCTTTTTGGAGTTTGGCACAAGGAAAATGCGGGCCCGCCCCTTTATGGGACCGGCTTTTGAACAATCGAAGTCGAAAATCGAACAAAAGATGGCTGAAACCGTGAGAAGAGGGTTAGGGCTATGAATCAATTGGTTCTCTCGATTCTTGAGCCTCTGGGAGTGCCAGTTGCTTTCCAGACTTACACTGGTGATAAGACAACCTATATCACTTTCTTTGAATACAACCAGCAGGGAGCCCTAAGTGCGGATGATGAAGAAATCAAAACAGTCCACTCCCTGCAGGTCGATGTATGGTCACAAGGCAACTATGTCCAATTAGTAAAAGACGTAAAAAATGCAATGAAACAGGCAGGATTTATACGAGCTTTTGAAACTGAATTTTACGAGGATGACACGGATTACTATCACAAAGTGATCCGTTTTAATTATGTCTCGGATACCGAATAAGGAGTGATTGAAGATGGCATTAGTAGGACTTAAAGATATTCATGTTGCGTTACTAAGCGAGGACCGGACGTATGAAACACCAAAGAAACTCGCTCCGGCCATTACAGCTAACATTACACCAAATACAACACAAGCAACGTTGTATGGGGATGACCGGGCAGTCGAAACGGCGGAATCAATGGGGGATGTTGATGTTGAAATCAATGTAACAGACCTAAGTACCGCAGATTATGCGTTTTTGCTAGGGAAAACAGTCAATAGTGACGGTGTTGTAGAGGATAATTCAGATGATGTGGCACCATACGTTGCTTTGGGATTTTCAGCCCAAAAATCAAACGGGGCTTCACGCTACATTTGGCTTTATAAAGGCAAGTTTTCCATCCCGACTGACAGCCACCAGACAAAAGGTGAGTCTGTAGAGTTTCAGACCTCAACTATCGCTGCTAAATTTGTTGCCCGCGAAGATGGCAAATGGAGAGCGCGTGTTGATTCCGATGATTCCGGGGTTAGCGAGGACGTTATTGATAACTGGTTTGATGCGGTGTATGAGCCTACTACTCCCTAATGATCCCCCGGATAACGGGGGAGAACCTGATCCAGATGAGGAACAAGAGCCTGAACCGCCAGAAGAAGGAGATGGAGAAGAATGAATAACATGAAAGTCACACTTGAGATTAATAAAAAAGAAAAACAGTTTATAGCCCCGTCTATTAAGGCGCGGGCTTTTCGGCGTGCGCTTGAACTAAATGCAAAACTAGATTTTGAAAACCTAACAGTTGATGACCTTGACACATTAACGGGCTTTGTTTGTGAGGTATACGGTAATCAATTTACAGTTGATGATCTTTATGACGGACTGCCGGCTGCGGAATTTCTGCCTACATTGACTGACACGATGACTGCAATTGTAAGCGGAGTAGGCGGTGCAGAGGGAAACGAGGGAAACGATCAGGGGAAGTAACGCCACAAGAGGCGTATGCTTCCATCAAACAGTTATATAAGGACTTATTAAAGAGAAATGGATGGACACTCGCTGCGATAGATGAGATGGACATCCATTTTTTCTTTGAGCTTTACAATTCCAGCGTCGAAGAGAAACAGGTCTACATTGACCAGATTCTGTAGGTGAGGGGGTGAATAGAATTGGCAACAGTCGGTGAGTTAAAAACAAAAATATCCCTAGACTCGGCGCAGTTTGAACAGGGCATGGCCGGCATTAACCGGCAGCTTAAGAGCTTGCAGAATGAGCAAAAAGCTGTCACGTCAACCGGTACTGGCTTTGCCCGTGGTGTGGATGAGTTACGGGCAAAGTCAGATGTTTTAACCAGGACACTTGATCTGCAGCGGGCAAAAGTGGAAGAGTTGCGACGCAGATACGAGGAAAGCCGAAAGGCAACCGGGGATAACTCTGCCGAAACTCAAAAAGCGCAGGCGGCCTATAACAAGGCCGTGGCCGAAATGAATAAAACGCAAACAGCTCTAAAAGGTGTGACAGCAGAGCTTGATCGGCAGACAAATCCTTGGCGCAAAATGGAAACCAGTCTTAAGCAGGCGGGGGAGCAATTTAAAAAAGTCGGCGACAGCATGAAGAATGTTGGCCGTGATTTATCCATGAGAGTAACGGCTCCCATTGTTGGTTTGGGCGCATTGATGATGAAAACAGGAATGGATTTTGAAGCTGCTATGTCAAATGTCGCAGCTATCTCTGGGGCAGCCGGTGATGATCTGGCAAAACTCGAAGCAGCTGCTCGTGATGCCGGGGCGACAACGTCAAAAAGTGCATCTGAGGCAGCTGACGCGCTTGGATATATGGCATTGGCCGGCTGGGATACTCAACAGATGCTCAGCGGTTTGATGCCTATTTTGAGACTGTCAGAAGCTGCAAATATGGATTTAGGACGGGCATCAGACCTCGTAACAGATTCAATGGCTGCGTTAGGCATTCAAGTGCAAGATTTACCTCACTACTTAGATCAAGTCGCACAAACAGCTAGAAGCTCAAACACAAATATTGATGCATTGATGGAAGCGTTCCTAGTTGCTGGTGGAACACTTGCCTCTTTTAATGTGCCGATCGAAGAAGCGAATGCATTGCTAGGGATTATGGCGAACCGTGGTTTTAAAGGCTCCGAGGCAGGCCGTGCATTAAATGCGATATTTACCAATTTAACCAGCGGAGCCGGACAAGCCGGCGTCGCGATGGAAGAACTTAACCTATCCGCGTTTGATAGTGAAGGTAGTTTCAAAGGATTAGAGGCGGTTTTACGCGAAGTAGGAGCTGCTACCGCTACAATGACGGATGAACAGCGAGCACAATATGTGTCAATGATCGCTGGTAAAGAGCACATGAAGACGTTTCAGGCTTTGATGGCTGGCCTAAATGATGAATATGGGGAGCTAAAACAAAACGTAATTGAGTCAAATGGCGCTTTAAATGATATGGCATTGACTATGCAAGCCAATGCGAAAGGGAACATCGATCAGATGAAATCGGCATTTGAAGAACTATCAATTGCTTTTTCAGCGCATCTTTTGCCTGCTTTTACGGATTTAATCATTAAACTAACGGAGATTTTTACTTGGATCGGACAACTTGATCCAGAAACGCAGAAGTTAATTCTTACGTTAGCTGGCGTCGCGGCAGCTATTGGCCCCTTATTGATGGTGCTTGGGAGTTTAGCGACAGGGATTGCAAGCGTCATGACAATTGCTGGTTCATTATCAGGTGTTATCGCTGGAGCTGGAGGATTAGGGGCAGCACTAGCGGCACTCGCAACAGGTCCTGTAGGTATCACAGTTGCTGCCCTTGCGGGATTAACAGCCGGAGGGATCGCTCTATATAAAAATTGGGATACTTTGACGGAGAAAGGAAATGGGTTAGGGCAATTATTAATCGGTTTATCAGGGCCGATAGGCATGATAGTTGCATCAATTAAAGGCGTTGAATATGCCATGAGTGATGCGTTGCCAGAAATAGAATTGTTTGGAGAAGGCATATCCGAAGAAACGGCCAAGGCCGTCGGTGCTTTTCTTGAGTTAAACGAAAAAGCTACAGCTGCTTTAAACGAGTTGGTTTGGAGCGGGCAAGAAGTGACAACAGAAATGAGAGACAGCATCTCATCTAACTTTGAACAAATGGGAGCTCAAATTACCGGGAGCTTAAATGAGAAAAAAGATGAGGCTGTAAGCATCATGCAAAATCTTTTTGCTGAGTCTACACAAATTGTGGAGGAAGAACAACAAACTATCATCCAAAGTGTCCAGGATGGCTATGATGAGCAAGTTGCGAGAGTCGAAGAGGGGAACGCCAAAGTCCAGGGAATTATGGCAAGAGCATCCGAAGAAAAACGGTCGCTCACTCAATGGGAAAAAGGCGAAATCAACCGTATACAACAGGAGATGGTTGATACCGGGATACAAGTTTTAACCAAAAATGCCGAGGAACAGCAGCTTATCTTGGGACGTATGGAGCAGCAAGCAGGAGAAATCACTGCTAGGCAAGCTGCTGAAGTAGTTAAAAATGCAGCAGATCAAAAAGATAAAGTTGTTCAAGAGGCGCAGGATCAATATACACTAACGGTCGCTGAGATCGAAAGGCAACGAGATCAACTTGGGGCAATTACTAAAGAACAGGCTGACAAGCTAATAGAAGAAGCTCAACGTCAGCGTGATGAGAGTATTAATTTTGCTGAGGAAATGCATGGGAAAATAGTTACCGAGGCCCAGAAACAAGCGCAAGAGCATGTCAATCACGTAGACTGGGAAACCGGAGAAATCCTGTCAAAGTGGGAAGTCTTTAAAAATGACATGGGGCAAAAATGGAGAGAAATGCTTGCGAATGGCCGGGAGAATTGGACACAGCTTGGTAGCGATATTAGAAGTCGAGCCGAGCAAATAGCTTCTGACACCACTCAAAAAATTGAGGGAATGAAAAATAGCATCACCGCGAAATTTAGTGAAAAAGTGACGGCGATCCGCGGGAAAATGGATGAAGCGAAGTTGGCAATTTCGACGAAATGGAATGAGGCCGAAGCTTTTTTGCGATCAATTAACCTCATGGAAATCGGTCAAAATATCATCCAAGGCTTAGTGAATGGAATCACTCAAAAAGTCGAAGACGTAAAAACCGCTGTTAAAAATATTGCCACAACGGTTACTGGTGGCATTAAGAGTGCATTAGACATTCGTTCACCGTCCCGTGTTACAGACAAACTTGGACAGGATACCGGGAAAGGCTATGCCCAAGGGATCACGAAAACAACATCGGATGTTAAAAAGGCTGCGGATAAACTAGCCGACAATGCATGGCAGCCGATTACAAATGCAACCACTCGCGCCATTACCTCAATCATGCAGGATGCTGCTAAAGCTGGCAAGGCTGCAAAAGACGGAGCTGCCCGGGTAAAGGCAGAGTTTGATGAAGCCATGAAGTCATCAGCCAGCCGTTATGAGCTTGGTCAAATTAGCACAGAGCAATATGTCGCTGCGTTAAAGGCAATCGAGTTTGAGTTTGCTAAGACGGCCGAGCAGCGGCGGAAAATTGCCAAAACCCTAAAGGATACCGAGGAGAAATACATCAAAGAAACCTTTGATACTTCTATGAAATTCATTGAGCGACGCAAGTATTTTAATCAAATGACGCTCGAGCAAGAATTAACATCTTACGAGAGGATGATCGAACGCTACAAGGCGGGTAGCGAGGAATATGAGAAGCTGGAACGTGAAATTTATCGCGTGAAAAAGGCTTTGGAAGAAGAAAAACAAAAACTTGAGAAGGAAGCTTTTGATAAATCAAAGGCGTGGATCGATGAGCGTAAATACTACAATCAACTGTCGTTAGCCGAGGAACTGGCCGCTTGGCAGCGGGTTCATGACACGCATATCAATAACATCGAACTTCGCAAGCAAGCCGAGAGAGAAATGTACCGGGTGCGACAAGAAATTGCTGAAAGAATTAAGCGAATTGATCAGGATTATTACAACAGAAGACAAGAAATTAACAATCGTTTAATCAGCGAAGAGAAACGCCTGCGTGATGAATATCAAAAGACCTTAGATGCCCGAACAAAGTCTCTTGTGAGCTTTGCGGGTCTTTTTGATGAGGTTACACAGAAGGAAGAAGTGAGCGGCCAGCAACTGATTGAAAACCTTCGCGGTCAAGTCACGACGTTTGAAAACTGGTCACGCAACATTGCCAGCTTAGCAAAGCGCGGTATTGATAAGGGACTGCTTGCAGAACTACGAGAAATGGGGCCAAAAGCGGCGGCTGAGATTGCTGCTTTAAACGGGCTGACCGACGCCGAACTTTCTGAGTACAGCAACTTGTTTAAGCAGAAAAACCAACTGGCGCAGCAGCAGGCCGAGAGCGAATTGGAAAAATTAAAGAACACGACCGACAGGCAGATTAAGCAGCTTAAAGAAAATACAAAGTTGGAACTCGACGAATTGCGCCTCGAATGGTCGCGGCAAGTTAATCAGATCCGCGAAGGAACAACAGGTGAGTTTATTGGCATGGCCGAGGAAATGCCGGACGTCGGTAAGTCTGCGATGGAAGGTCTTAAGGACGGCATGATTGAGATGCAGGAGGATTTAATCGCAACCGCTAAGAGCATTGCCGACAAGATCAGCCAGACCTTCAAAGATGCCTTTAATGTCGCGGCTCCCGCGCCACCTCCAATGCCAAGTCGCGGAGGGGGAAGTGGCAGTAGCCTCTCTGATGCTGCTAAAAAGATTGGTGATGCTGTCAGTAAAGTTGGTGGGGGATTGGTGCCGAGCATACCAAAGGGTATTGTAGGAGCTATCACTGGAGCAGTACGATCATCCTCATCTGGATCAGCTTCATCCTCCAGCAGCGTGACAAACAACATCACCATTAACGCTAACAGTGACCGGTCAAGCCCGTCAGAGATTGCCCGTCAGGTCACTAATGCATCTAAGCGTATGGCGATGGGGTGATAAAGTGAAAAAATTAACCTTAAAAGGTCATTTAGGATCGGTAGAGCTTGGTAATACCGGTCCTTTTATTTTGGTCGAATTAGACGGGGAGAGTGCGACGCCTAATGAGGTCCAGCTGCAAAAGGCTCCCTATCAAGCCGGCGCCACAAAGGTAGGCATGGTATACGAGCCGAGATACCTCACTATTGAGGGGGCGATTGTTAGCCAAAACAAACAGGAGATTGCGAGGTTAAGGCGTGAGCTGCAACGCGCACTGGTGGCTGATTATGACATTGAACTAACCTATGATCATCACGGCGGCACTAATCAAATCGTTGCCAGTGTGGAGTCAGCGCCTTATTTCCCCCCGAAACGCGAGGGAGTTTTTCAGCATTTCATGGTCAATCTTGTTTGCCCGGAACCTTTTTGGCTCGATCCGTATGTCAGCGGAGAACAAATGGCTTACCTCATGGGCGGTCTTAAATTTCCGCTTGTGCTGCCGACGCAGTTTGCACACAGAGGCTATCAGCGAGTCTTTGAAAATGTGGGAGATGTTCCGACGCCGGTCGAGATTGAGTTTAAAGGGCCAGCAATTAATCCAACTGTCTCTAATCTGACGACCGGCGAGTATATGGCCGTCGGGCGAGAACTTGGGGAACATGACATCCTGTATGTCGATACGACATTCGGGAAGAAGCGTGTTGAGATAAGGAGAGCAGACGGGACAGTAGAAAACGCAATGCACTATATTACTGATCTTAACGTCGCCTTTTTCCAGCTGGAATTAGGTGAAAATTTACTAGAGTATTCCAGCAACAACGACAGCACGCTCACTCGTGTAAGGGTGAGCTACAGAAACCGATATTGCGGCATTTAGGAGGGGTTCCTTTGTCCAAAGTTTATAAACGACATTGCGATAGATGCGGGAATTATTACGAGGGCTCGGGTCGTAAGTACTGTTCTACAAAATGCTATGGTAAAGGTAAGCCTACAGAAACCTTCGAGGAAGCTAAAGAAAGGTTCTTGTCAAAAGTTCCAAAAGGCGTAAGTAAAGAAGAATGTTGGAACTGGCAAGCTGGAAAAAGTCAGGGGTATGGGACGATGACGTATCAAGGTAAGACTCAATACGCTCATCGTTTGTCATACTCTTTTTTTAAAGGCAAGGTACCTTCAGATTTGGATGTATGTCACTCATGTGACAACCCTGTATGTGTAAATCCGAATCATTTATTTCTAGGTACTCACCAAGATAATATGAAGGATCGCGACAGAAAAGGAAGGAATAGATGGACCAAACAGAGGAGAAAAATCATGTTCGCTAAAGGATATTTCCATACGGCGAAATTGCGAGCGGATGACGTAATTAACATTAGGAGGGAAAGAGAAAAGTGGGGAACCAGTTACAGTGATTTAGCTCAAAAATATAACACGACTGTAAGTAACATTCAACATATCATCAACAGAGAAACGTGGAAGCACATTTAAGGGAGGGAGATAGAATGCCAGAATTTAGTTTGCCGTTTGACAGCATCGCATCAGATTTACGAGAGTACCCGGCAGAGCAGTTTGTGCAATACCTTAAGCCTTTGATCAATACCGGCATCCTCACCGATCCCGATACGCTCAAGGTGGAGGCAAGAGAGGGCATGACGGTGCAAGTACAGACCGGCTACGCATGGATCGAGGGCTATGTCTACAGCCTGTATGACGTGCCTCTGCCCATCACATTGGCGGGGGCTCACAACACGCTTGATCGTATTGACCGCATTGTGCTAAGGCTCGATTTGTCGCTGTCAGCGCGGTCAATTGAGGTGAGAGTGCTGCAAGGGGAGCCTGCTGCTAATCTTGTACCTCCAGCTCTGACACGGGAGGGCAACATTTACGAGCTATCGCTGGCTCAGGTCCGGGTGACAGCTGGACAGAGCTTTATCAATGCAGCGGACATTACGGATGAGCGCGGGGATAAAGAATTATGTCCGGTGGTGTCCTCTAACATTCTGCCGAGCATTAATGATGCGCTGCAGGTCGTGATTGACCGTGTGGACGCTTTGACAAGTCGCATTGATAATTTAAAAGTGGAAGGCAATACACCTAGCCTTACGGATTTTCCATTTCCGAATTATAATGCTTCTTCCGTTGTTTATATAGATAATCGCTACACACGTGATGTTACTACTATTTCAAGTTCATTTGAACGTACACAGTGGACATGCTCTGATTCTGATGAAAACAATGTCTATATAGGCGATAGTAAGGGATACGTAAGGGCGTTTCGTAAGAGTGATTTCTCATTAATTTGGGAAACAATACCTTACACAGCAGGGAATCCGTATATTCAAGACATCATGGTCACGCATAATAGTGTGTATGTAATTTCCGTTAATACGTCTGCTTGGACTTTCCGTATCTATAGACGTAATCTTGTGAATGGTGGTCATATGAACTCTTCCACAATTGATGCAGCAACACCGAAATGGTGCTTAGGTTTGGATGCGAACGGGAATGTGTACGTTTCTAATGGCTCTAATTCCATTAGGGCGTTTAGTAATACCCTAAATTTGCTATGGTCTGCTACATTTGACACGAGTGCTAGTTATCAGGTTTATGCTATTAGTCGTTTTAAGCCAGGCAATTCAAATAATCACATCTATTTCACCACATGCACTGATTCTACAACGAGCGGACCTAACCGATTTTATAAATTTAATATTTCTGACCAAAGTGTGGTTTGGAGAGCAGATAACGTATTTGGAAGCAATGCGTCCAGTGGAGCAGGAACGTCAATAGAGGTTATTGGTAGTACAGGATCATCTGCTAGGATTGTCGCAACGGCAAATGGAAGACCATACAACCATAACGGAGAGCACACAAACAAATATGGGTGGCTTACGCAGACGGGTTCCCCGAATTTAAACGGGGTTGTTCTTAGAGAAAGTGACGGGGCGATTGTTTTTACTATGCCTGGCGGCCTAGACTATCAACTTAGCCTTGTAGGAGACATTTACTATCACACTAATATGGCCAGCGATTTTCTACGGGCTAACCGTAATGCTACCGGGTATAACAATAGCTCTCTTAATTACTTTTACCAAAGATCACAATCAACTTGGGGAACTATGGCAAATTCCAGGGCACGTCTTTTACGAGGGTACTTTGATTCAGATGGGCACTACTATCAACTAGCATCCGGTTACTTTATTGAAAAGTTCTTTGAGGTTCCAATGAGTTACAATTTAACATAAGGAGGAAGTCAAATGGTCTTTGTGGTTATCGGTCAGAATCAGGAAATTGTTAGAACGCATTATTTTCCTGATGAACTGACCGAGGAGGAAAAGGAAGGCGGGTACCTTGTGAATCAAGAGGATCTGCTTCCCTCCAAGGATGGATATTCAGTTTGTTACAATCCTGAAACAGAAGAATTTTATTACCGGGAAGAGGTTATCGAACCGGAAGAGCCGGAGCCGCTCGATCCGATCGAAGAACTGGAGCTTAATCTCTATGAAGCCCTCGCCGAAGTTTACGAGGGGCAGATCACCGCCCAGCTCGACGCCTATGAGGCTACGGCTGCTGTGTACGAAGAGCAGGTAATCGGTCAATTGAACACTTATGAGGCTATTGCTGAAATGTACGAATTAATCTTTGCAGGAGGTGAGGCAAATGTCTAAGGCTAAAATTATCGAGGCTTATAAAGCGCTGGTACAGGCTGGCCGGCGGTCATTGGAGGACGGCACCGACGTTCTAGCAGTCCCGGTTAACATAAGAGAGGACGTAAGGAAGGCAATCGAAAATGAATAGGTTACGCAGTTGGCGGCAGCGGATCACGTTGGCGTTTTTAATTTTATTTAAGGGAGATGATCGTATGTTGGTAACGGTATATGTGACATTGGTGATTGCAGGCAGACGGACATTTGAGGCGGTGCCGGCTAACCTTAAGCCGGGAGTAGAAGCAGAGCTTGAAGCTCTTGGATTAGGGGAGGATGGGAAACCGTTGGAAGGGTGAAAGGAAGGCCACTATTGGTCTTCCTTTTTGATGAAGTTGTTTGTGATTAGGGAGAACTTTGGAGTCCTTTGATTGGCTATTTCTTGGCGAAGCAGTTCGATTTGTTCTTCAATGTCTTTGTCAGTTGTTTGGCTTTGTATTTTAGACTCTATTACTTTCAGCTGTTCGGATATGGCATTTAGGGATTTTTTGTTATCTTCAGTATCCTTCGAATTAAAAAGATTAAGTACAACAGAAAATGACATAGAGATCAAAGCAATGGATAACCCGGCATAACTAAGTTCTAATCCTTTATCTAAATAGCCGAATGCTGCTACTATAGCCATTAATACTCCTGTACCAAGAAATAAAAGACACATGATTATTTGATACCAACGGGAAAAGCGTGAATGTATCATTTTAAGAACCCCCAATCATTTTAATAATTATATCGGTCAATTAGAACTATTACTAAAGTTAGGTGGTGACCCATGAAACCAATCCGCATCATCGACGACCAATTTAACTTGCTTGGAGAGATCGACGCTTACGAGAGCTTCATGTTGACGCGCCGCTGGCACAAGGCAGGCGAGTTTCAGTTTGTAGTCAACAGATACGCCAATAACGCTCAGCATCTTCATGAGGGCGCGCTGCTTGTGCCTGGCAACGATACCCACAAAGCAGTTGTCATTGAGCATATGGAAGTTGAGTTAACGGAGTCGGGTAAAGCGTCGGAAAACTGGACGATAAGAGGCTCTACACTTGAAGGCATCTTGAGAAGATTACCGGCCATCCCACCAGAAGGAGCTGCCACTGAATCAACAAACGGACCAGCAGAGACGCACATGCGTAAGCTGGTCCTTACTAATGTCATCAATCCGGCTGATGCAAAGCGTGCCATATCACAAGTGGGGCTTGCTGCTGTAGATCAAGAGCGAGGCAATAATGACCTGTGGGAGACGCGCTGGAAACAGCTTGACGAGGAGCTGGAGCGCATCTCCCTGCTGACCGGCTTAGGGTGGTTTGTTACGCTCGATTATGACCAAAAGAAATGGCTATTTGATGTGAAAGAAGGAAGCAATCTCACGACCAGTCAGTCCGATTTGCCGCCGGTCATATTGTCACCTGATTTTGACGCTGTTCAATCTCAAAGATTTGTCGATAGCGTACTTGACTATAAAAACATTGCGTATGTCGCAGGGCAGGGCGAAGGAGTTGACCGGCTTATCGTGCAAGTTGGAGACGTGGACGCTGAGGGCTTAGATCGATATGAGATGTTTGTAGACGCTCGGGACATCGGAAACGGTGATGCAGAGCCGACAGAGGATGAGGATGGCAATGTGGTCTATCCAGATGGCTGGCTGACGGAAGAGGAAATTCTCGACCTCTTGAGGCAGAGGGGCGAAGAGAGGCTTGCCGAGCGGCAGAGAATCAGAACCTTCGAGGGCACGATCCTCGACAGTTGTCCGTTTGTGTACGAACGAGATTGGGATTTAGGGGATATTGTGACCATCCAGAATAGGGAGTGGGGCGTCACTATGGACGAGCGTATCACAGAGGTGGTTGAGACTTACGAGCGGTCAGGCTTTAGGTTGGATGCTGTGTTTGGTAAGGATTCGCCGACGGTGATGGATAAAGTGCGACAGGGATATAGGGATGCTACTGTAACAAGCCGGGGTTAATCGCCAGTGAAAGACAAATAAGAATGACACCTGAACAGGTGTATTTTTCAGGCTTGAAACTCATACTGTTTGTAAAGAGGTGATGTATGTGTGCTTTCACGGAACTTATGAATTCGTCGAAGTGATCAATCCCAACCAACAAAGTAAACGAGTGAAGATAGATGCCTGCATATCTGATGAAATACGTTCGTTGAATGATCAAGGTATTGTTACTTTGGGGTCATGTTGCGGACATGGAAATGCTGGCCAAGTTGAGGACTGGGAAAATGCTTTTGGTAAATGGAAAAGTTGTGGAAACCCACCTTTAGCATTAATTGATGAAGTATCAGTTAAATTAGCCGCAAATCTTGGATATAGGCCTTTTCCATATATGTATGCGGACGGTATTTCAAACGGGGTATGGCAAATGTATTTAAAGACTGGGTGTATTACAAAAGACGATTGCCAAAAGTGGCATGACAAGGAAGGGCAGAAGCCCTTATCCTTATCCGGTATCTTGTGAACGATAACACCAATAGCATCCATTGTATCCACTGCGAATCAGTTGAGCGATCTTCCAGTCATCGTTTATATCCTCACGGTGACTGGGAAGAATTTCATGGATTCTGCAATTTCCGGTAGTGTAGGCTGTTCGATGTATTTCTTTGGTGTTATGGTTAACAATGTATTTTGCCAAGGGAATCACCTCCTTTATTCTTGTGTTTTCGACACATAGGAGGAATTACCCTTCTTTTTTACTGATAAAGGGAATCTTAAGCGCGACAAACACCACTCGCTGAGTAGGTGTATTTTTTATGTAGTAAGGTGGGGGCACCAACCTCCAATACAGAGATAAGGGGAGGGAGTAAGCTTGGAGGAGGAAAAAGACATGCGAGAGGTGGTTCAGGATCATGAGAATCGTATCCAGTCACTCGAAATCTATAGGCAGGAGCAGGAGCTGGCAAACAGTGAGCTGAAACTTCAGCTGGCTGAGACTGAAAAAACCGTCCTCAAAGAGAGTGGAAAACAGCAAGAGCTTTCCCAGCAACTTTTGAATCATGTCCTGAAAAATGACGTATACGCCCGAGAGCATCGACGCTATACTCATCAACAAATTTGGAAACTGTTAGGCTTGCTTGTTGGGAGTGGAGGACTGATTTATTTGCTAGTTGACAGCTTTATTAACAGATAGCTGCATCTAAAAAGGTGCGGCTTATTTAATTATAAGGAGTTGGTAAAGATGGAACCTGTTTTACTATTTGCGACTGTCATATCGCCAATTATTTTAGCGTTAGTGGAGCTGCTTAAGCGATCAGTGTCTTTGTCTAAAAACATCGTTCCCCTCGTCTCGCTCATCATCGGCCTGATCGTCGGGGCTGCGTCATACCCGTTTACAGAGCTGGAGCTTATCTTGCGGTTATGGGCCGGCGCGCTGGCTGCTTTGGCGGCGACTGGATTGTTTGAGTTGGGCAATGAGCGTGAGGGCAGAACAAAGGCAAAGGAGGATTGAAATGGAACTAATAACGGAATGCGTATGTTGCGGAGCCGCGATCAATTGGGACGTAGCGTTATTTGAGGAAGGCGACCATGGGGAGCCAGTATGCCCGGAATGCGAGGAGTGTGAAACGAATGACTAAAAAAGTTTTTCTCGATCCTGGTCACGGAGGCCAGGATCCAGGAGCGGTGGCAAACGGACTGCAAGAAAAAGACATCGTATTACAGATCGCAAGGCGTACACGGGACATTTTATTAAATGAGTACAGTGGTGTCCAAGTGCGCCTGAGTCGCGAAAACGACGTCTTTATTGCATTGTCCGAACGTGCCCGACTTGCTAACAGCTGGGGAGCGGATTATTTTAGCAGCGTGCATGTTAACGCCGGAGGCGGCACAGGTTTTGAATCTTACAGGTTTAACGGAACCACGAGCCAAGCCACTGTTGCCAATCAGAACGTATTGCATAACGAGATTATTAGAGCGGTCAAAGTAGTAGACCGTGGAAAAAAAGCGAAAAATTTCGTTGTCTTACGAGAGACGAACATGCCCGCGGTACTGTTAGAGTTTTTGTTTATTGATAACAGCGCAGACGCGGCCCTGCTACGAAAGCCAGCATTTTTAGAGCTGTGTGCGCGAAGTCATGCGGAGGGCCTTGCAAACATTTTCGGGTTACAACGTAAAGGAGGGGGTAATGTTAGTGGGAACAAGCCCAGCAGCTGGGCAGAAGCAAGCTGGAAAAAGGCGCTGCTTAAAGGTGTGATGAATGAGGGACAAGGGCCAAAGGAGCCGCTCACACGCGAGCAGCTGGCTGTAATCTTTGACCGGATCGGGATGTTAGAATAATAAATAAAAGAAGTTGCATAAAATTATTAATAAGTGTACAAGAAACAAAGCACTGATATTGCGGTGCTTTGTTTCATTCATTTTATATCTGTGAAATAAACATCTCCTCCATACAGAACATAACTATCATAGATCTTTTCATCCTGCTTCTTCCACCAATTATGTCGAATCGAATTGTTGTTAGGACACGATTTTTTAAATTCGTTGAATACGATTTCAGTCATAAGAATTGGTGGAACTTGTAGTTTTAAAGGGACTTCAATAACTTTTGAACTAGGAAAAGCACTAATTTTATTAGAATAAAACCAATACACATTATTATTTTTTAGTTGAATCATATTATAATTCATTATATAACCTTCCGAAAAAAATTCTTCAAAAGTAATATCATAATATCTATTTTCAGAAAAACGTTTATCAATTATATAGAAATATCCTTGTTGGACTTCTTTCTTTACTTCAACCTCTTTATTCGCAAGATCCGTTAGTTTACTTGCCACATTTGCGGGTCGCCCTAACCAAACTAGTGATTTGTATGGTGCGTTCTCATCACCGTTTTTTATAATTCCACCTTTTGATACCAACATTCTTCCATAGTCGATGCCTATACCACAAGTTATTTCGTTGTGTGTGAAGTGTTTATTTAAAATATATTTTGCAATAGAATTCAATAAAATTGCAGTATTCACAGCGTTTTTAAAACAATTTTCCACATCAAATATCACCATTATACGATCACCAATAATATTACGCACTTTACCACTATAATATTGAGCCGCTTTCACCATTGAACGCATAAAGGCACCATAAAGTTTTGTTAATGTGTTGGGCTTGTGTTTTAAATTGAGATCTGTCGATTTTCGAATATCAATATATAACACACATGTCTGTATTTTCTTAGCCTTCACTTCTTTTTTATCAAGGTTAGGATAAGTAATTCCAGTATCGTTTATTGTTGGTACTTGTTCAGTATCTGTAATCGTTACTTCAAAATCGGAACTTAGAATTATTTTTATGTCGTTTTCTAATTCTTCTTTAAGTTCTTTTAATCCCATCCCCAATTACCCCTTTGTGATATAATAGTTTCTAAAAATGGAGCAAATAATGGACACTGAAAAATTATTAATACAATTAAATAAAAATGATCAATGGATTCAAAATGTAGATACCAAGATATCTATATTATTAACTTTTCTCGGTGTATTTAGTGGATTTATCCTAGCGCTAGAAGATATTGAAAAGCTATTTGATTTTAACTCTGATGACTATCTCTGGATTCTTACATTGTTTTTTTTGCTGACAGCATTTTTTGTTATACTTAGCATTCGATATTCGCTGAAGGGAATGAAGGCTACCTTAAAAAACAAGAATCCAGGTCTTTGGTTTTTTGGGGATGTGGCTAAATATCAGCACTCATCGTATTTTGCAAGAAAAAAACTAAACCAAACTGACGAGCAGTTCGATGAAGAATTATTAATCCAAATATATAACACAGCTAAGATAGCTAATGAAAAATTTATATTGTACAACAGATCATTATATTGGACAAAATATGCAGTATTGTCTTATATTTTATATCATGTGTTTAGTATCTTTATCTAAGAGCTTTTTAAGATTATCTAGCAGTAATTCGTGCTATCCTCACGTTGTCAGAGATAGATCTTTAGGTCCGACTTAGGGTAATCTAATTGCGGTGATAGCGCCACTTGTTGTTACTGTCATACCTATACCGCCAAACGATTAAACCGAGCGAGCAATGATGATTTAAATAACAGCGATCGTTTTCTCATTATCCACCTCATCTCCTTTAGTTGTGAGTTTAATCCCATATTTCGACATGTAGGTTGAAATACCTTCATGAAATAATGAAAGCCCCTCTCTCGTAAACAAGGGCTGCAAACCTTATTCGACAGACTTACTCTTAATAATACCCGCAAGTATGAATATTACTGTTCGCGGGTCTAAATCATACCTTTTAGCAACTTCCTCCACGGATTCCTCCATGTCTTTAAAAATACGAGTGAGATTTATCTCTTCCATTTAAAGCCCTCCTTATTTTAAATATTGTTGCATCAACTCCCCCACATGACGGCGCATCGAATCGGGGGTGTAGCTGACCTCTAACTGATACCTCTTACATACCAGTAAATATCCCGCTTCCTGCTCATAAACACTAAGTCCGGTTCTACGCATTTCTTTCCTCAAATCCCTTAAATCCGTCGTGATTTTGCTGATCGCATTGTCGATCAACTCAGTGTACAAAGAAGGAATTTTAAAATTTGCCTGTTCGACCTTAAGTCGATCCTGCTCAAAAACTCGTCGGGCAAGAGGGAGGAATATAAAGCGTTGAGCTAACTTACGAATGCCTTCGTCCTGTAAAATCGGCATAGCGATCAAATCCTTTCGGCATATTTTAGTTGTTCAAACTTTATGTAGATATAATTCCCATCAGCAAGTTCCACTCTGATTTGACGGTGCTCTTCGTCAACTAAGTCCACAACACCCGACGCCTCTCGATAATAGCCATCATGCCAATAAGTAACGCGCAGTTCTAACCCATGCCGGAGAGCATCAAGAATCAAAACACCGAGTCGTTTAAGCTCTTGATCATCTAGCTGAGGAGATGGAAGTTTTCTCTTTTCAGCCTTAAGTCGTTTGATCTCTTCTACCTGTTTGGGCAGCATGATCCTATAGCTTTCCCAAATTAAATTCTGTCCCGGTGTAAGCTTGTTGTATTTCATGGTGTGCCACCTCGTTTTTGTATTATTATATGCGAATGTGAGTTCGTATACAACGATCAAAAAATGGAAATGTACGTTCGTATAAAGGGGATAAAAAAAGAGCCGATTAAGGCCCTTTAGTCACTCGATAATATCAGCTAATAAAGCTGGCACTGTTATTTCCCAACCGGCTTGCGAAGTATATGAATGAGATCCCATTATTGTACCGTATACGGTTACTATATCCTCATCAATAAAATCAGTATATCCTTCGTACTCTACCCAAACAATATCATTAAAATCATAACCGTAACTTGATTCTGTGACCGCTAAACGAATTATTGTCCAACCATCACCTTCTTGTATTTGAACGATTTCACCAGTGTATTTCACATATTCGCCCGCATACCTATCTGGATTTTTATTAAGATGTGCGAAACTAATTTCTTCAGCTATGGACTTTTTCTGTTCAAGTTCTAGCTGTTTAACTTCTTCTGCAGTGAACCCTTCTGTAATTTCAATTTCGCCAAGGGGAATCTTATTTACATTAAATCCAATATCGGTCTCTTCGACTGAGCCTGGAATATCAAAAGAATTAATGAAATTATTGTAGTCACCATATACCTCATTAACCACTTCATTATCGTAAGAGCCAAAACTTGCTTTTATTGGGTAGTGGCCATTTTCAATTGTATCACCTTCGCCAAGAGTGACAGAGAACCCGCCGTTTTCTACAATGCCAAATCCCGGCATTACAGGGAAGTCGTATTCATTTTCTCCTTCAAGACTAACACCGATTTCAATTCCATCAGCTAAGTTGGTTTTCCCCTTAACAGTGATTATCTTATTTTCGGCATCAAATGTGGCTTCAATAAGCTCTAATGTTAGTTGCTCTTTTGTGATTTCTTCCTCTTTATCGTCTAGGGTTAATTGGTCGTTTAATTCTGTATCTTCTGCATCTGCTGTAACTTCCTGCGCATCAGGTAGAGGTGTTGTTACTATAGCTGTGATGAAAAAGATAATAATTGCGCCACCAAGGAATAATGATGATTGTTTGCGGTTTTTAAATTTGAAAAGAGATGGTCTTATTAATGCAATGAAGAAAGCCACAAAAGACAAAAAGGACAATAAAACAAAGAATAAATACATGTCATTCCTCCTAAGATTATCTTCTTACATTATAAAAGTGGAGGTCAAAAATAAACAGTCGTTCGACAAAACAAGACAGATTATTTACGTTTGTTTTTCAAATCTATAGCAACATCCATATATCTTCAACCATTGATCTCATCACAAATCTACAGCTTGTTAAAATCATAGGAACTACATATGAAAATTGAAATGCTCGTTGTGTTGATGGTTATCTCTGTTTTGTTGTTAATCGCCATTCCTAATATGGCGAAAAACAATGAGGTCGCTGCTGATAAAGGATGTGAAGCGACGATTAAGCTGTTGCAGACACAGGTTCACGCATATGAAATTGAAACAGGAGATGAGCTTAATGAGCTGAGTGATCTTGTCTCCGGTCGCTATGTCGAGAGCATTGAATGCCCCGACGGTTCGATCCCCGTGTTTAATGAAGGCATTGTGAGTGAGCCTTCATCCTCATGAAACAGACTCCGAATGGTTTTACTCTGATTGAAAATTTAGTTGTTCTCTCTATTTTGGCAACGCTGATTCTTCTCCCGCTTGTTAGGATTCCCCATGAAATGTCACCTGACTACCAGTCAGATTTTGCTGCGCAACAAATAAAGGCTGATTTGCTTCTTGCTCAGCAAGTGGCGATGTCTTCAGGCCGGCCCACCTCTGTAAGATTTGATAATACGAGGAAAGAATACCTCATTCGCTTTTCCTTTTATGATGTTTATTTATCGAAAGCTTATCCGCTGGATGAGATGAGATTTGAGCAAGGATCGCTTGGAACTCAGTCGATTGGTTTTTTGGCGAGCGGCCATCCGAGCCGTTCTGGTTCTTTTATTATACAGGCTGGTAATGAGCGGTATCACTTTACGATTTATTTAGGGAAAGGGATGATTTCCTATACGAAATTGTAATGGATTCACTTTAATGGAAGTTACGTTTGCCCTCAGCTTCCTCGTTGTCATCAGTGGTACATTCCTGCCATTGCTGGCGGTTGTTTATCAGGAACGGCTTACTGTCGAAGAAGAGGTGAAAGCATTGGAAGCACTTGAAGCTGAAACCTATCACTATTTGACCGGGACGGCGGGTCAAAAGAGAGATCCGTCCATCAGGAGAGAGGATACGGGCGGCGGCCTGATAAAATTCTGTTCTCAATGGACAGGAGTTAATGGACGTGATTATGAAAAATGTCTTTACGCCGCACGATGAGAAAGGCTTCACCCTACTGGAAATGCTGCTTGTTTTGTCCCTGATTCTCCTCCTTCTTTCCCTTTTTCCCCTTATGATGAATGTCAACCTCAGCGCGAGCAAAGTTTTCCCCGGACAAGATCAGGAGGTGACGATGTTTTTTAACCATTTATCGAAGGACATCAGGGAAGCGACTGAGGTGGTAGGTGGCCGTAACCAATTGCTGATCGAAAAGGGAGGAAACGAGAGCCTTTTCATTGAATTAATGCCGTCGCAACAAATCAGGCGCCTGCGGAATGGGCTTGGGCATGTGTTGCTGCTGGAGCGGGTGCGTTCCTTTTCATGCCGGACAACCGGCCGACTCGTTCACTGCGAGGTCGAGTTGACAGCTGGCGTGAAAAAACAGAGGACGATGGCGATGCTGTATCCCTATGAACGAAGGGAGGCGGAAGGTGATTGAATGCTAAAGGATTTATTTACCCGTTAACGATCTTGCTCAGTCTGCTGCTTTGCGCTGTCTTATTCCAGCAAATCGCCGCCTATGCGACAGCGAAGCAGTTTGTTGAACAGCAGGAAAAGCATCTCGAATTGCAGTCGCTGCTGCAAATCGGCATTGCCGAATTTCAAAAAGAACGGTCTGAACCGGTGGAAGGTGAGATTTACACCTTTTCATATCCGTCCGGGACCGTTACACTTGAAGTTAGAGAGAAGGCTGAAGACTTTAGCGCAATCAGCGTATTGGCAAGGCTGAAGTCGGGAGAGCAGCGCCAGGCCAGTTTTCAATACAGGTGGCCGGACGCTGTAGTTGAAGGGTATCAGGAGGTCTAAAGGGTGAAGCAGCATTATTATCTTACTGGGTTTATGGGGTCCGGAAAAACAACAATTGGACAAGCTCTGGCAAATGAGCTGTCTTTTAACGTCATTGACACAGATCAATGGATTGAAGAGCAGGAGAAGCAGAGGATCAGTGAGCTGTTTCAAACAAAGGGAGAACCCTATTTCCGAAAACAAGAAACGAAAGCATTGGAAACAATTGCAGGGCAGCGGCTCATTATTACAACAGGGGGCGGCATTGTCATAAAAGAAGAAAACAGACAGTTAATGAAGGAAAAAGGAAACATTATTTATTTGAAGTGCGATATTGAAGAAATTTTGCGACGTTTGCAAGATGATGAAACAAGGCCGCTTTTGCAAGGGAAGGATAAGGCTAAAATCGAACAGTTATTTCTTGCAAGAAAGGCTTTTTATGAAGACGCCGATATAATTATCGACACGACAGGAAGAACGGTCAACGACATTATAAATGAGCTGAAAATGCTAATAGTTCAGTGAGATTTTGTCCATACTACTAGTAGTATGGACAGGAGTGATCATGATGTCGTTCAATGACTATGTCAAATTTGTAACGCAGCAGGTTGTCTTGAAAATGGAGGAACCGAAAACAGAGAAGGAAGACCGGAAAGCAGAGAGGATGCCGTTTCCAGTCCGGGCTTTTGGAATGATTCCGCTTGGATTGTCGATTTTTTGGCGGAAAAGAGTGAAAAAAAGACAGTAAAGGAGGAGGGGAGATATCCGCTATCTCTTGCTAAGAAGTTGCTTCGGCAGGCGCGATAATCCCTCCTTTTTTTGTGCTTTCACGTCATTGGCCAGTGCCTTTGCAGGTGCTTCTCCCATGCCTCCAGACGAAAAGACAGGCGCTTTGAAGGGGGCCGGTGGAGAAATTTCATTTATTTGCCTTGCCAACTGTACTATAATGTAGGTAGATGGTCAGTTGGGGAGTGAAAAAATGGACCAAAATACATTGAAAATCACCAATGTACTGTCTGATCCTACTCGTTTTTCGATTTATCAATTTATCTCTAAGCAACGTGGAGATGTAACGGTACAGGAAATCGCTGATCAGTTCAGTATTCATCCAAATGTCGCGCGGCTTCACCTTACGAAACTTGAAGATGTACAAATGATTGATTCGACAACGAAGAAGACTGGGAAAGGGGGACGCCCCAGTCGTTTTTACCGGCTTTCCGGCGAAGTGATTCAGCTCCAATTTCCGTTTCGCGATTATCAGCGTCTGGCGAATATCGCGTTGCAGTCTTTGGCTGATTTTGGCGAAGCCGGGCTTGAAGCGCTTGAAAAAATCGGCTTCAAATATGGCAGAGAAAGCGCAGAGGCTTATGTTCAGCAATTTCAAGTCGATCATCAGAAGCTGAGCCGGGCGGAAAAAGTAAAGATTATTGAACAAATTGCCGTCAATCAGGGACTCGATCCTGAAGTTCGATATGATGAAAAACGGAATGAGATTCATCTTAGCATTTACAATTGTACATTTAAAGAATTGATGTCCGAGCACTCTTTATCTTTATGCTCGATGCATCATCAGCTGTTTAATGGTATTTTTTCATTCTTTTTTGGGGAGCATACGGTTAAGGAAAACAGCAAGATGACAGATCCGGAAGCCCAGGCGTGCCTGTACTCTGTCATTGCGCTTGCCGATGAATCGTGACACAGTTTTGCCACGGTTCTGGCATTTACAAGTGAAGGAACAGTCGTATATAATAAAAGCTGTACTAATCATTTGCTATCCTAAGCCGTTACTTCCACTGGAAGACAGTAGCTTTTGCAAGAAGGAGGGGAACTCAAATGGATCGTATGTTTCGCGTTTTAGCGTTTTGGACAGGGATCTTTGCTGTCTTGTTCTTTGCCGGGGATATGTTTAATATGTCATTGCTTTTCTTTGCTCAAACAGGAGCGTTATTGGCACTGAGTTATTTAAACTTGTCTGAGCGTGTCTATGTCTATATTTTCGGCGCCTATTTGACGATTTTCTTTGTAGGCTTCACTTACTACTCAACATTCTTGTTAGTACCAAGCTTCGGCGGACATTAAAATAAGGTACATAAGCACATAAAAGAGACTGACATCTGTCAGTCTCTTTTATGTGGCGCGACTTGCAAAAGGCTTTTTTTCCCTTTTGAGAAGGCCCTTCTTATTAGTTGGTTATTACTATTGACATAGTGATAAACTCTTTATAAAATAAAAGACATTGATAGCTCTTTAACATTGATTGGGAGTCCCCCTCCCCCTCATTGTTCATGCATCAATAAGATTTACTCCCCTTGAGGTCTCCAGCTAGTGGAGACCTTTTTTTGCGAGAAGGAAGAGCTTGAGACAAAACGAAATCATGTCCCTTGCCACAAGCTTGCTTCCCTGTTGTTCTTTAGAAGCCGGAGAGAAAAGGGTTGCTGTCCATTTCCTGTCCGATTGTTGTCGTCGAACCATGCCCGCACGCAACAACGGTATTTTCCGGAAGCTCCAGCAGCTTGTCATGAATGCTTTGCAGCAGCTGGGAGTGATTTCCGCCCGGTAAGTCGGTGCGGCCGATGCTGCCAGCAAACAAGGCATCTCCGGAATAGACAATTTCCGCTTCCTCCTGATAGTAGGAGACACTGCCAGGGGAGTGGCCCGGTGTTTCAAGAATTGAGAATTGAAATGGTCCAATTGTTAACTGTTCTTCTTTATCGATCAGTTTTTCGGCGGCCTTTGCTACAATCGGTTCATTTCCCGTAAAGCGGGCAGAGCCGTTTTTGGCCGGGTCCAGAAGCCAGTCCTTTTCAGCGATGTGAAGATAAACAGGACAAGCGAATGTTTCCCTGACGGCGTCGACGGCGCCAATATGATCAAAATGGGCATGGGTTAGTAAAATCGCCAATGGAGTTAATTCCTGATTTTGTAGCCACTTTACAAGCTCATCTCCTTGTGAGCCGGGGTCGATGACAACAGCTTCCTTTTTTTCATTTTCAATAATATAGGCATTCGTTTGCAGGGGACCGAGTGGAATTTGTGTCCATTTCATTAAAAAACCTCCAAGCAAAATAAGATAGCCTAATGATACAACACGAAATCGTTCTCGACAAACGTTAAAAAAGAGAGTAAAATGAAACCAAAATGCCCAACCTATAGAGTGAGAAGAAATGTACCAGCATTGTCAAAATGATAAGCTGCCATGATCCTCAATTTTGTTTATAATAAGACTGTTAAGCTGGGTGCAGAAATTACATAAGGAGGCGAAGTCAAGATGTTCTTATCCATTACACTATTACTTGTCGCGATCTTGAGTGCGATTGGAATCGCGCGTGAGCTTCGTAGAAAGAACTTTTTTGCTGTTGGGTTTGCAGCGATTTCGTTCGTTGTCTTTGGAGCCTTTTCAATTGCTACAATTGTATCCATTCTAACGACTGGTGGAGGCGCACCAACAGGACATTAATTTGAAAGAGGGTGTTCCCGAATATGGGACACCCTCTTTTATTTGTTGGAATGCGCCTCGAACACCTGCTGCTGCAAATAAAACATTCCCCCATTGATGATCGAAACATGAATTTGCGGTTCATATTGCTCGATTAATGCCTGTTTTTCCACCTCGTAGCTTTCCGGTTTTTCCGTCTGGCCTTCATAAAAGCTTTCAAGCAGCGCCAAGTCATTTTCCATCCGTGCGATTGCTTCCTTGGCCCATGAGTCATCTTCATTTTCGGCGTAAGTCCGCACCATTTTCTGCATTCGAATCAAGCCGCTTTGGACTTTAATCAGCGGAGTTAAAGTAAAGCAAAAATCCGGTATTTTCGGTGTCAAGTTTTTCTGTGAGACACGATCAAAAAAGTTCTGGACAATTTGCCCGTGAATCAGATTCAGACCGAGGGAAAGCAGGACGTCTTTCTTGCGGTCACACTGAAAGGATACTTTGGCATTGAGGCAGAGCCATGGATGGAGGGGAATCGATGACTGCCCTGTAGCCTGAACCTGTTCGTAAAGCCGGATAAAGCCGCCGAGCTCACGCGTTGAATGAAATAGCTGGCGAAGCCGCGGCGAACCGAAATGGATTTGCTCTCCCTTGATTCCTTCGGGCGCCGCATGCTGATCGGTAATAAACGTCACTTGCATCGGCTGCGGGACTCCGCCTGTTTTTTCAAGGTAATGCCAGTAAAAAGGCCGGTTCATTAGAAGCTTGTCCAGTTCAATCGAAAGCTGGACGGTCAGATGGCCGGGACCGTTCTCAAGGATCGGACTGTCATTTGCCGAAAAGTACCTCTGCAAAAAATTATGAACCTGAGCCTGTTGCATCGATGTTCTCCTCCTTATCGCGCGCTTCACTTGCCGCTTCGTTCATGATTGCTGCCAAATGATCAAATTTGATCCGCATCTCTCCCTCCGATTCGGATTCGAGCAAAATTTCCTGTACATGCTCTTCGATGCCTGAAAACTCAAGATTGGTCAAAATGTCATCAAGCTCGCCGACGACCGCTTCGAATAAGTGGATTTTCTCATATAATAACGTCAAAATATGCTGCTCGACCGTATCTTCGACAGCGAAATTGTAAATATGAACATCGTTTTTCTGACCGAGGCGGTGAATCCGTCCGATCCGCTGCTCAATCCGCATCGGATTCCAGGGCAGGTCATAATTGATAATATGGCTGCAAAATTGCAGGTTAATCCCTTCACCGCCTGCTTCCGTGGCGATCAGCACCTGGGCGTGATTGCTGAAGAGCTCGCGCATCCAATCCTTTTTCCCACGTTTAAACCCACCGCGAAACGGAACGGAGGAAATACCATTCTGCTTCAGGAACCATTGTAAATAAAGCTGAGTGGCGCGGTATTCCGTGAAAATGATTACTTTGTCGTTAATGTTTTGAATCAGCTCAAGTGCTTTTTCAGCTTTGGCATGTCCGGTTACATGCTGAATATTGGCGAGCAGTGCTTCGGCCCGGGGCGCGGTTCGTCCTTCTTTATGAGCACGTTCGACGATGTTTTTCAACGTCATAAACGCCGCTTCCCTGCTGCTGCACAGCTCCCGTTTCAAGGTGAGCAGCGCAAAGTGGTTCGAGTCATCCCCGAGCTGTTCAATCTCTTCATAAAAGGCGCGCTCGCTTTCGCTGAACGTGATCGGCACGGTTTCAACGATGCGCTTCGTCCAGGTAATTCCTGTTTCAGCCCGCCGGTTGCGCACCATCACTTTATTGATCAGCTCCTTTAATTTTTCCTGGTTTTTCGGGGAGCGCTTGGAGGAACGGTATTCCTTTTCGAATGACTGAATATCACCTAAATGACCAGGCTTCAATAAAGAGACGAGATTAAAGATTTCCTCGAGCTTATTTTGCACGGGCGTTGCGGTTAACAGCAGGCAAAACTTCTTTTTTAACAGGCGGATGAATTCATAGTTTTTTGTTTTTGGATTTTTGAGCTTATGCGCTTCGTCAATAATGACGAGATCATAGGGCTGCGCCAGCACGAGATCGCGGTGAGGCTGACGCTTGGCTGTATCAATTGAGGCGACGACAACGTCACACTGCTCCCATACATATGTTTTTTTTTGCGGAATCGCCGGAATGTGGAACTTTGTGTTTAATTCAATCGCCCATTGCGAGACGAGGGAAGCAGGGACAAGAATAAGCACCTTTTTGACGAGGCCGCGAATCATGTATTCTTTTAAAATCAAGCCGGCTTCAATCGTTTTCCCGAGACCGACCTCATCGGCGAGGATCGCTTTGCCGTTCATCTGCTCGATAACAGTGTTGGCGACCTCGATTTGATGGGGAAAAGGACTAAGCTTCGGTAAGTATTTAGGCGCAAGAAGGCCATGAAAATCAGGAATGGCCTGATGGATTTCCGCCTCGTAAGCTAAGGTGAAAAGCTCCCAATTCGACCACGGGCCATCCTGATGTAATCGTTCAAGAAATTCATTATTCCAAGTTTGATCAAAATGGATATTGACCATTGCTGATCCTCCTTCCTTTTGAATAAAATCCGAATGTAACAGCATCATGCTAAATAAATATATGAATTTTAGAAATATGTTATTGCATAAGGGAACGGATCTTGATAGGATATTACTATAAATTCCGAACAAAGTTGTTTATCTTGATTCCTGCTTCTTAGTATGTACCAATTGCAGGAAATCATTCTATCATTGGCGGATGAGAATAAGGGGAGAGACTGCGGATGGATGGCAGCGCCGAAGGAGCAAGCGCCAGCATAGCTGGATGTGTGAATCTCTCAGGCAAAAAGACTCTTATTTGACGCAGCTCTGGAGAGTGCTCAATTGAGCCACCTACGAAGACACTTTATTTGCGGATAAAGGAAACTTTCTGGTTACAGGACAGAGTTATACACGTTTATTTTCGTGTATAACTCTGTCCTTTTTTTGTACCTGTCGTATAAGAAAAGCCGCTGCGCGGTTTTCGACATTTAAGGAGGGTGAAACATGACAAAGGGAAAACGAACACCGTTATTTACGCAATATGAAAAAAGCGGGGCAAAGACGATTGATTTTGGCGGCTGGGAGCTTCCGGTGCATTTTTCGAGTATAAAAGAGGAGCACGAAGCCGTTAGAAACCGCGCTGGTTTATTCGACGTCTCGCATATGGGCGAGGTCGAAGTGAAAGGCGAGCAGGCGTTGTCCTATTTGCAACATCTCGTCACAAATGATGTCGCAAAGCTGAAGGACGGCCAGGCGCAGTATACGGCGATGTGCTATGAGGACGGTGGGACCGTCGATGATTTGCTGATCTACCGCAAAGCAGAGGATGATTTTTTGCTTGTCATTAATGCGGCGAACATCGAGAAGGATGTTGAATGGATGCGGCGTCATAAGCGTGAAGGTGTGACGATTACCAATGTTTCGGAGGAAATGGCCCAGCTCGCGCTCCAGGGACCGCTTGCGGAGCGGATTTTACAGCGTCTTGCAAAGGATGATCTTTCGGCGATTCGCTTTTTCCACTTTGCCGACGGGCTTGATGTCGCCGGTGTAAAGGCACTCGTTTCGCGCACAGGTTACACGGGCGAGGACGGCTTTGAGCTGTATTGCGCTGCCGGCGATGCGGCTGCTCTTTGGGAGAACATTCTCGAAGCCGGAAAGGATGACGGCTTAGTACCATGTGGCCTTGGGGCACGCGATACGCTGCGCTTTGAAGCGCGCCTGCCATTGTACGGCCAGGAGCTGAGTGAGCAGATCAGCCCGCTTGAAGCCGGAATCGGCTTTGCGGTAAAGCTGAAGAAAGAAGCTGATTTTATCGGCAAGGCGGCGCTGACTAAGCAGAAGGAAGAAGGACTGCGGCGAAAGCTTGTCGGTCTTGAAATGCTTGAAAAAGGCATTCCTCGTACTGGATACGAAGTGTTTGCCGCTGACAAGCAGATCGGCTTTGTCACAACAGGAACGCAGTCACCGAGCCTGCAAAAAAACATTGGTCTGGCGCTGCTTGATCATGCTTACACCGAGCTTGGTACGGAAGTGACCGTTCAAATTAGAAAAAAACGTCTGAAAGCGCAAGTGATCTCAACGCCGTTTTATAAGAAAAAGGACTAACCGGCGCCGGAAATGAATTCAGCCGATATGTTGATTACAAAGTATGAGGAGGAACAAGGATGAACCACCGTTATTTGCCGATGACAGCCGCTGATGAGCAAGCGATGCTTGAAACGATTGGCGTTCAGTCGATTGAAGAACTATTTTCAGATATTCCCGCTTCGATTCGTTTTAAAGGAAAGCTGAACGTGAAGGAAGCATTAAAGGAACCGGAGCTTTTGCACTATTTTGACAAGCTGGCACAAAAAAATGTCTCATTGAAGCAGTATCCATCATTTTTAGGGGCCGGCGTCTATCAGCATTACATCCCGTCGATTGTCGATCACGTCATCTCCCGGTCAGAGTTTTACACGGCATATACCCCGTATCAGCCGGAGATTTCGCAGGGAGAGCTGCAAGCGATCTTTGAATTTCAAACGATGATTTGTGAGCTGACAGGGATGGACCTTGCCAATTCGTCGATGTACGATGGTCCGACGGCGCTGGCGGAAGCGGCGATGCTCAGCGCCGGTCATACGAAAAAGAAAACGATTCTCGTCTCAAAAACGGTTCATCCAGAAGCGAGGGCGGTGCTGCAAACGAACGCGACCGGCCAGCGCTTGAATGTTATCGAAATAGAGGCGAAGAACGGCGTGACCGACCTTGAGCAGCTAAAGGAAGCGT
Organism: Halalkalibacter oceani; assembly: GCF_040544555.1. NCBI lineage: Bacteria > Bacillati > Bacillota > Bacilli > Caryophanales > Bacillaceae > Halalkalibacter > Halalkalibacter oceani. The sequence goes on along the minus strand of NZ_JBEPKD010000015.1, from coordinate 9,656 downwards.
ACGGGGATGACACGGCATGTGTCGTCGTTCAGCATCCGAATTTCTTCGGCGTGCTCGAGCCGCTTGCCGAGCTTGAAGCGATCACTCACCAGCAGAAAGCTCTTCTTGTCGTCTCAAGCAACCCGCTTTCGTTAGGAATCCTCGCTCCGCCGGGGCAATTCGGCGCTGATATTGTCGTCGGCGATGCCCAGCCGTTCGGAATTGCGCCGCAGTTTGGCGGTCCGCACTGCGGCTTCTTCGCCACGACGAAGCAGCTGATGCGGAAGGTGCCGGGGCGGCTCGTCGGTCAGACGCAGGATGAGCATGGCCAGCGCGGCTTTGTGCTGACGCTGCAGGCGCGCGAGCAGCATATCCGGCGGGAAAAGGCGACGTCGAATATTTGCTCCAATCAGGCATTAAATGCCCTTGCGGCGTCTGTCGCGATGGCGGCGCTCGGGAAAAAAGGTGTTCGTGAAATGGCTTATCAAAATGTGCAAAAGGCAGCCTACGCGCGAGCGCAGCTTAAAAAGCATGGCGTGAAGCTTGCTTTTGCCCAGCCGAGCTTCAATGAATTTGTCATCGAAGTGAACACTCCTGTGAAAGAAGTGAATGAAAAGCTGTTTGAAAAAGGAATCATCGGCGGCTATGATCTTGCTCAGAATTATCCGGAATTAGCCGGTCATATGCTGGTTGCTGTTACAGAAGTGCGGACAAAAGCGGAAATTGAAGCATTTGCACAAGAAATGGGGGCATTATAATGAAGCGAAAGGATCAGCCATTACTTTTTGAAAGAAGCAAGCCTGGACGAATCGGTCACAGTCTGCCTGATCTTGATGTACCGGAACAGCCGCTTGCGGACTTGCTGCCAAGGGACTATCTTCGCACGGAAGAACCGGAGCTGCCGGAAGTGTCTGAGCTGGAAATCATGCGGCATTACACCGCCTTATCGAAGCGAAATCACGGTGTTGACTCGGGCTTTTATCCGCTTGGGTCATGTACGATGAAATATAATCCGAAGGTCAATGAGGATGTCGCCCGGATCGAGGGACTGGCTCACGTTCATCCGTATCAGCCGGCACATCAAGTTCAGGGCTCACTTGAGCTGTTGTTTGAACTGCAAACCGCACTTGAGGAAATTACCGGCATGGATCAGGTCACGCTTCAGCCGGCTGCCGGTGCTCATGGAGAGTGGACCGGGCTGATGATGATTCGTGCTTTTCACGAGGCGAACGGTGATTTTGAACGGACGAAGGTCATTGTACCTGACTCGGCTCACGGGACGAATCCGGCTTCGGCGACGGTCGCCGGCTTTGAATCTGTCACTGTCCGGACGGACGAGAACGGTCTCGTCGACCTGGAGCATTTGCGGGAAGTGACAGGCGCCGATACGGCAGCTTTAATGCTGACCAATCCGAATACGCTTGGGCTGTTTGAAACCTATATTGAAGAAATGGCGGCGATCATTCATGGCGCCGGTGGAAAGCTTTATTATGACGGGGCGAATTCTAACGCGATTCTCGGGATTACCCGTCCGGGAGACATGGGCTTTGACGTCGTTCATTTAAACCTTCATAAAACGTTCACAGGTCCGCACGGCGGCGGCGGTCCGGGCTCTGGTCCAGTCGGCGTCAAAAAGGATTTGATCCCGTTTTTGCCGAAGCCGCTGATCGTAAAACGCGGTGATGCGTTCGCGCTTGATTATGACCGGCCGCAATCGATTGGCCGGGTGAAGCCGTACTATGGCAATTACGGCATTAACGTCCGCGCCTACACCTACATCCGGACGATGGGGCCGGAGGGTCTGCGGAAGGTGTCTGAATATGCCGTCTTAAATGCCAACTATATGATGCGACGGTTAGAACCGTATTATGACCTTCCTTATCCGCAGCATTGCAAGCATGAATTTGTCCTGTCAGGAAAGCGCCAGAAAAAGCTGGGCGTCAGAACGTTGGATATTGCGAAGCGGCTGCTTGACTTTGGCTATCATCCACCAACGATTTATTTCCCGCTTAATGTGGAAGAGTGCATTATGATTGAGCCAACGGAAACGGAAGCGAAGGAAACGCTTGACGAATTTATTGAGGCCATGATCCAAATCGCCAAAGAAACAGAAGAAAGTCCTGAGATTGTCCAGGAGGCTCCGCATGAAACGGTCATCTCCCGCCTCGATGAAACGACAGCGGCGCGAAAGCCGATCCTACGCTATGAAGCGGCGGCCAGGTAAAGCGGGGAGTAACACGTAACGGAAATGAACAAGAAAAGGAGATGGCTCAAAAGGCTGAAAAAAGACCTTCTGAGACATCTCCTTTATTTTTTCTTGATTTTGCCTGTCCATTTTTTGAAGCCGCCTTTTAGCTGATAAAGGTCTTCAACGCCGCGTTTCTTTTTCAGAATTTGGGCGGCCTGCTGGCTTCTTGCCCCTGATTGGCAATACAAATAAACAGGCTGGTCGGTGCGGACCTCGTTCATTCGCTGCTTGAGCTGGGACATCGGGATATTTCTTGCTCCAAGTATATGACCGCCCTCATATTCCCGTGGTTCGCGGACATCAATTAATTGGGCTTTGCGGTACCCTTTAATGAATTCCTCTTGCGTCAGGGTTTTTAAATATTTGGGTTTGACAAAACGCCGGAAAAGCAGGGCGGCTAAAAACCCTAAAAGAATCAACCATAAAATTTCCAATTTCTCTCTACACCCCTTTACTTGTTTTCCATGTTGCTAGAAAAAAGCGGCTAACCATCAGCTTTCTCTCGGTCGGTTTTTCCTTTGTTCATTATAATGGGGATAAGCTATTTCTGCAATCAATAGTATAGAGGCAAGCTGCTTGGCGATGACGGCTGTCTTTGTTAAAATGATGAAGTTGACATTCAGATGGAAAGAAGCGATGCATAATGAAGGAAGTATGGCGTTTTATTGACTCGGGCGCATGTTCACCGGCGTACAATATGGCTTTGGACGAAGCATTGCTGACATGGCATAGCGAAGGGCGGATTCCGCCGACGATCCGCTTTTACGGCTGGGATCCGGCGACGTTATCGATCGGCTATTTTCAGAAGGTGGAAAAGGAAATCCATTTAGATAAAGTTCGCGAGTACGGACTCGGCTTTGTCCGCAGACCGACAGGAGGCCGCGCTGTACTCCACGATCAGGAGCTTACATACAGTGTGATCGTCTCAGAGGAGCACCCGGATATGCCGGCGACGGTCACAGAAGCGTACCGAGTTATTTCACAAGGGATATTGGAAGGCTTTACCGATGTCGGGCTTGAGGCCTATTTTTCCATTCCGCGGACGGAAGAGGAACTGAGCTCGTTGAAAAACCCGCGCTCGGCGGTTTGCTTTGATGCGCCGTCATGGTATGAGCTCGTTGTGGAAGGACGGAAAGTGGCAGGCAGCGCGCAAACGAGGCAGAAAGGTGTCATTTTGCAGCACGGCTCGATCATTTTAGATATTGATGAGGATAAACTGTTTGATCTTTTCAAATATCCGAGCGAGCGGGTCCGGGAAAGAATGCAGCGGAACTTCCGCAATAAAGCGGTGGCGATTAATGCGCTGCGCAGTGAGCCGTTGACGATGGAAGAAGCGAAGCAGGCTTTTCGAAAAGGCTTTGAGAAAGGATTAAATATTACGCTTGAACCTTATACGTTATCGAAGGAAGAGGATGAGGAAGTCAGACAAATTGCGCGCAACCGCTATGAAACAGATGAATGGAATTTCAGAAAGTGAAGGAGGCTGGGACAAAAGGTTGTTTTTTTACCTTTTGCCCAGTCTCTAAGCAATGAGCGGAACCGCCACGATCTTTTAAAGCCCGTTGTGAGTGGGTTTCTCACAACGGGCTTGTGGCGTGTGAAGCCATTGCCAGTAGGCCCAAAGCTAGTTTTGTCTCAAGCTCCTTCTTCTAAGGCTTTTGGCGCATTTCTTACTATTTTTGCGGCAGGAGCTGGCGGAATTTCTCCTGCAGGTCTTTTGTTACGGGTCCTGGTACATAGGACGTGCTCAGCTGGCCTTTGATTTGGCTGATCGCGGCGATTTCCATTGTTGTACTTGTTAAAAATGCCTCGTCGGCATGCTCAAGCACGTCAACCGGAAACGGTTCCTCAACAACTTCATAACCATTTTGTTTGGCAAGATCGATCACGACCTGGCGCGTGATGCCGTTTAAGATCAGGTTGGTCGCCGGGTGGGTATAGAGAACCTTGTCCTTCACGAGAAAGAGATTAGAGGAAGAGCCTTCGGTGATAAAACCGTCACGCTGCATGATCGCTTCCTGGCATTGCTGATCAGCGGCCTCCTTTTTGGCGATAATATTCCCAAGGAGGTTGATCGTTTTTATATCACAGCGAAGCCAGCGAATATCGTCCGTAAGCCAGACATGGACCGCTGCGCTTGGAGCAGCCGCTTTTTTTGGCAACGGCTGGGTAAAGGCGGTAAGAACCGGCTTGCAATTTTTGGTATAAAGATGATTTCGTGGTTCTATGCCCCGGGTCACCTGTAAGTAAACAAGGCCATTAACGAGCTCGTTGGCCGCGATTAGTTTATCGAGCAGGTCAATCAGTTCCTGTCCGGAATAGGGCAGTGTCATATCAATTTTCGCGCTGCTTTCTTCCAGACGGTTAAGATGTGCTTCCTTGGCAAAGGGCACGCCTTCATACACGCGGATCACTTCATAAATCCCGTCACCGAAGTAATAGCCGCGGTCATCAATATGAAGATGTGCCGTTTCTTTCCGTACTAAATCAGCATTTTGCAGAATGTAAGTCATGTTTATTCCCCCATCTAAATCTGGATAACAACATATGAACATTAGAAAAAAATTTTGTCAATGCTTTTGCTGAAATTGGGCAATGAAGCGAACGACAGCCAGTTCGAAACCATCTTCATTCTGGCAAGAGACAAAATGGTTCAATTTAGCTCGAAAATATCGGTTTTTTTTTCGGAAACTCATTTTTGCTGCTCTTTTTATCCCTTTTCTCAGTTGACATTTTTCGCTTGGATTAAAATGATTACTATATATAGTGTGATTCATAAAAAAGGGAGTACAATATATTGAATAAGGGTAGAGATATGTGGTAAGCTTACCCATGATATAAAAAACAACAAGAAAAGACGCAATGAAATACTTAACAGGTAATGAATAGCGAATGAAAGAGGAGGAGAGGCGAAATGGCGATGACGATGTCGAACGCAATGCGTGTTAATGTTGCACGTTTAAATGAAGATATCGCCCAATTTGCGCAGGTGCATCCGATCACAGAGGATATGCATATTACAAAAAAAGGTGTGTCGAGATTGGTGATGCTCGATCGGTATACCTTTAAAGATACCGAGAAAAAGACACTCAAGGAAGGGGACTTCGTCGTATTGACGGTGAAGGCAGATCCTAAATTTCCGGCGAGAGGCTATGGCTTTGTGATTGAATTGGATCGCGCGCAAAATCAGGCAAAGGTTTTGGTCGATGAAGATTTCCGCGGCTCGCTTGAGGGCGAGGAAGCAGAAAGTGGAATCGTCGTTCGTTCTCTCGATACGATTGAGAAGCCGCTTGAGCTGTATTACGAACAAATTGCCAAGCGGAATGCAACAGGTTTGGCGTCGGTTGAAACGACTCCGGAAAAGCGCCAGGAAGCATTTGAGCAATTTTATGAGCAGCTTGTGGCGATGAACTTTATTCCGGCGGGAAGAGTGCTCTACGGGGCGGGGGCGGAAACGGATGTAACGTATTTTAACTGCTACGTGATGCCTTTCGTTCAAGATTCGCGTGAAGGGATTTCGGAACACCGCAAGCAGGTAATGGAAATTATGAGCCGCGGCGGCGGTGTCGGCACGAATGGCTCGACGCTTCGTCCACGCAATACGCTGGCAAGAGGAGTAAACGGGAAATCGTCAGGATCGGTTTCCTGGCTTGATGATATCGCCAAGCTGACGCATCTTGTCGAACAGGGTGGATCAAGACGCGGGGCGCAAATGATCATGCTCGCTGACTGGCATCCGGATGTGCTGGAGTTCATTATTTCCAAGATGCAAAATCCGCGGATTTTACGCTTTCTCCTTGAGCAGACAGCCGATGATCAAATCAAAAAGCTCGTAAAGGACAAGCTTGCTTTTACTCCGCTGACGCCGGTTGAAGAATCGATGTATCAGGGGATTGTCAATTATAAAACGATTGAGGGCCAGGGCGGCTTTGATCCGAAAGTGATTAAGGATGCCGAAGAAAAGCTGCGCATTGGCGGACATTATTCGGTCAACAATCCGGAGTTTCTGACCGGGGCGAATATTTCCGTCTGCTTGACGAAGGAATTTATGGAAGCTGTTGAGAAGGACGAGGAATATCAGCTTCGCTTCCCGGATGTTGAAAATTACGATGAGGCGGAGATGCGCGCCTATAATGAACTGTGGCATACGATCGGCGATGTCCGTGAATGGGAAGCGCGCGGCTATGCCGTTCGTACGTACCGGACGATTCGCGCGAAAGAATTATGGAACTTGATTAATATTTGTGCGACATATAGCGCGGAGCCGGGAATTTTCTTTATCGACAATGCAAATGACAAAACGAATGCGAAAGCGTACGGACAAAGCGTTGTTGCGACGAACCCTTGCGGCGAGCAGCCGCTTGCGCCTTACTCTGTTTGTAATCTCGCTGCGATCAACCTTGCCGAAATGGCCGATAAGAAGGCGAAGCGGATTGATTTTGCGAAATTGAAGCGCACTGTTGAAGTCGGCGTGCGGATGCAGGACAATGTCATTGACGCGACACCTTACTTCCTTGAGGAGAACACGAAGCAGGCGAAAGGAGAGCGTCGCGTCGGACTTGGCGTGATGGGGCTGCATGACCTGCTGATCTATTGTGAGACGGTCTATGGCTCAGAGGAAGGAAACAAGCTTGTCGATCAAGTATTTGAAACAATTGCAACAACCGCTTACCGGACAAGCATTGAGCTGGCGAAAGAAAAAGGCAGCTTCCCGTTCCTGGTAGGCAAGACGGAAGAAGAAACACAACAGCTGCGCCATGCTTTTATCAATACAGGCTACATGAAGGAAATGCCTGAGGATATTCGTCAGGGCGTGTTGGAGCACGGCATCCGCAATTCCCACCTCCTAACGGTTGCCCCGACAGGAAGTACGGGGACGATGGTTGGCGTCTCTACCGGTCTGGAGCCATATTTCTCCTTCTCCTATTTCCGCAGCGGCCGTCTCGGGAAATTCATCGAGGTGAAAGCGGAAATTGTCGAAGAGTATTTGAAGGCGAATCCGGATGCTGATCCGAATCATTTGCCAGAATGGTTCATCTCGACGATGGAACTGTCTCCGGAAGCTCACGCCGATGTTCAATGCATTATTCAGCGCTGGGTAGACAGCTCTTTATCGAAGACAGTCAACGCGCCAAGAGGCTATACGGTGGAACAGGTTCAGGCTGTTTATGAGCGTCTGTACCGCGGTGGCGCCAAAGGCGGAACGGTTTATGTTGATGGCAGCCGTGACGCGCAAGTGCTTTCCTTAAAAGCGGAGGATAACCGTTTTGATGAAGAGGAAGAAACTCCGGCTCCTGCGAAGGAGCAAAAGGTTGTTCTTGTTAATACGGTCGCTGATCTAAGATCAACGAATGTGACGATCGGTTCAGAGGTCGGCAATACATGCCCGGTCTGCCGTGAAGGTACGGTTGAAGACTTAGGCGGCTGCAATACGTGTACAAGCTGCGGCGCTCAGCTGAAGTGTGGACTATAAACGTAACATCAGGCCCGGGAAAAGGCTGGTTTTCACCTTTTCCCGGGCTTTTGTTTTGCAAGGTTTACAACATAGCCAGGGGCCAAGCTTCGTACATTGCTTCTAAGCAGGGCTAGCCGGCAAGGCAAGCGACAATCGTTAACGCAAAGATGGAATCGTTTTACATGAATTTCCACGGCGACATTGTCCTGCTCCTATAGTTTGTAGTAAAATAAAAATGCTTATGTATGAAGAAAACGCACGAGTACGATGAATGGCTGCAAAATGGAGGAGACTTATGCCAACACCTAGTATGGAAGATTATTTAGAACGCATTTATATTTTAATAGAGGAGAAGGGCTATGCCCGTGTCTCCGATATCGCCGAGGCATTAGAAGTCCATCCTTCATCGGTTACGAAAATGGTTCAGAAGCTTGATAAAAGTGATTATTTAATATATGAGCGGTACAGAGGCCTGATCCTGACAGCGAAAGGGAAGAAGGTCGGGAAAAGATTAGTCTACCGCCATGAGCTTCTTGAGGATTTCTTACGTTTGATCGGAGTGGATAACACTCATATTTACCGGGACGTCGAAGGGATTGAACATCATCTGAGCTGGGATGCGATTGACCGGATCGGTGATCTTGTCCAATACTTTCAGGAAAGTGAAGGACGGGTCAAGCAGCTGCGTGAAATTCAAAAAAGAAATGAAGACCATTAAAATAAGAGCTTGAGACAAAACTAGCTTTGGACCTACTTGTAATGGCTTCACACGCAAGAGTAATGGCTCCGCACGTTGCGTGCGCGCCTTACTTCGACAAACCCGCTCGCAGCAAGGCTTTCAAAATCAGGCAACGGTTCCGCTCATTACTTGGAGGCTGGGCAAAAGGTAAAAAAACCTTTTGCCCAGCCTTGTATATTAAGCACAAGAGGTTCGCTACCTCTAGTGCTTTTTTTAGTATAGTTTTCTATACTAAAAGCAACGCTGTGGATTAGTAGCCCAGCCTACAGTACTTTTTAGTAACTGGTTTTATAGAGAATCTAACCACAGCTCTTTGTTTAACTGTTAATGAGTTAGTTAACGCTAGACGTTTCATTTCCACAAGGATACAGGACAAGGAGTGCGTGGCTTGACAGCACAGCGTATTTTTTTAGAAAGAAGGGATTTCGATGATTTATGCAGGGATCGACGTAGCGAAACAGAAACATCAGGTGGCCATTCTTGATGAGGAAGGGAACGTCTATCAAGACAACTTGGCTATCCCCAATAATTATGCAGGATTTCAAACACTCCATGACATCCTTAGCCATCTTCAAACAGAGACAGCACAAGAATGCCAAGTCGCGATGGAAGATACAGGCCACTATTCTCTTCCCCTTCTCCAATTTTTAGAGAAGCATGGGTACTCCACTTATTGTTATAATCCTCTCTTAATCAAAGAATTTTCTAAGGCCCATACCTTGAGAAAAACAAAAACGGATAAAATGGATGCCTTAGTGATTGCCAAAAAGCTGATGGTGGATGGGGAAAAACGAGAAAAAAAACGAAACCAGATTTCTGTTGAACTGAAAGAATTAACACGGCATAGACGAAGACTTGGAAAACACCAATCTTTTCTAAAAACCCAATATACGCGGATACTGGAAAAAAGCTTCCCTGAGTTGGCGACATATGGGAAAGTCAGACATTCTGCTTATATGATAAAGATTCTAAAGAACTATCCAAGTCCAAAGAAAATCGCCGCAGCTCATTCAAAGACCCTTTCTTCCCTGCTAGGGGGAAATTCCAGCCAATTGTCGGCCTCTACCCTCCAACAACTAGCAAAGGAAAGCGTTGGCTACTGTTCTGAAGTGACAGAATTAGAATTAATTCAGACGATCGAACAGCTCGATTTGTATGAAAAGCAAATAAAAAAAGTCGATAAACGTATTCAGGAAATAATGGATATACTCGATTCGCCAATCGTAACCATTCCC